>CAIRBP010000056.1 GCA_903876885.1 uncultured Burkholderiales bacterium
CTTATAAAAACTGCAAATACATTCGTAATACTTAGCAATTCAAACAAAAACCCGCACAAGGGTCAAAATCCTTGGACGCGGGTTTTTTACTTGAATCCAAGAAGTTTAATAGAAGCAAATTGAATCAACTATTTTTCTATAAGTACTCCTTCAGTAGGCTAGATGAGTAAACTAGTAAAATTTCAGTGAGTTCTATATCATTTATATCAAATGAAGCACATTTTCAAAATCATAACTATATTAATTCTTTGTCTAAACTGTGCACTAGCCCAACGAATGTATGACGGTAGTGGTCGCCAGTTGGGACGTGTAGACGGAGAAAGGTATTACGATGCATCTGGACATCAAATTGGACGCTCAGAAGGTAACTCAATTTACGATGGCTCTGGAAGGCAAATAGGTCGCATTGATGGTGACAGAGTTTACAACTCGTCAGGTAGTCAAATTGGTCGAATTGATGCAGAAAGACTCTATAGTGGTTTTGGCTCACAGATGGGACGAATTGACGGCGACAGGATTTATGATGGCTCTGGTCGCCTAATCGGACGCGCAGATGGATTGCGTCGAATGCAAATCATCACCTACTTCTACTTCTTTATGTAATCAACGTGTCAAGTTCAATACTTCTATCTAACTAATTTCACTGAATTGTCCAACCAGTCATTAATTATTTCAAAGAATTCGATTGGTTTTTCAAAATAAAGAAGTGCACCGCCTTCTATAATTTTGAATGACCAATTCGTTTTGTTTTCAACTATTCCTATCCCCCGGTAATCTGTGAAATCACCCTTGGTGCCGTGAATCACCAATACCGGAAGTTCTAATTGCTCATAAACACTGTGAATGTCAGCGCTAAACAATGCGCCGCTCAAAAAAGATAAGGCAGCATACTCGGCGTTGGGAACACGAGTTGTCAAAATATCATATTTCCAAAGCTTTTCATCAATGTCTTTTGATCCCCAGGTTCTTTGCAAAAAATATCGAATCACTTTTGGGGTCGTAAGCTTTCTGAATAAGAATCCCCCCCAACCTGGGCCGCGAAGAATTTTATCTAGCCAGGGCATATAACGGGAGCTTTCCGTCTCACCCCGGTAGGGCTTTAGCCCTCTAAAACCTGTTGGACTGATCAGGGTTAAGGCTTTGAAAAGAGATATATCCTCTAAGGCACACCTAGCGATAAATTCACACGAAAGAGAGACTCCAAACCCCAAAATTTTCTCATTTGGATGTCTTGCTTGAGCCCATTTGGCTACGAGTTTCACACTATCGGTCATGATGCGAATGGTGTATTCAATAGCTTGTCTGTCAGATAGACCATATCCCGGAAGATCAAAGGCGTAGACGGTATGATTTTCCTGTAACTCCTCAAATAATGGACGAACCTCGGCCGCACTGGCAGCAGCATTAACCGTATGTACTAGCAAAACCGGTGGACCCTTACCTGCACAATAAACTGCTATCTTTCCAGATGATCCAAAAAGAAATACCTGTTCAGCGGGGAAAGGAATGGGTAAAGTTTTTTGCAAGGTGGTTTTAATTAGCAAAATTATTCAATCTAAAAGCTCATTTAAAATGGCAACTTACTCATTTTCATTTAACAATTATTAATGTGGGCTGAACTCTTACTTTTCATTTTTGTCTTCATATTTGCAATACATCAATTTTACGATTTAAGAAAAGAAAAACTTAAAGCTCGTTTATTAAAGAATGATGAATCCAACAAGTTCAAATCTGAAAATAAAAAATCATAATCTAGCTCCGTGGATCTAGGTTTGACTTTAGTTTTTAAACTAATCTTGTGGCTTTATTTTGAAGCACCTGTATCCAGTGGAATGTTACGAGTGTTAATTTGATTTGGTAGCGTAAAGTTTAAGCTTTGAATTCTGTTTGATATGAAACAAATAATGTAACTAATTTCTCCTGATTCTAATAGAGATCTTAAAACCAATAGAATAGGCAAAGTATTGCATACAGATTACCTTGTAACAGCAGTAATCTCACGTAATCAGATATCTGTTCATATCCCTAGGGTTGACGACAACATCAAGCTAGCAATAACCCCTACTATTCAGCTCACCTCATATAGATTTTTAGCGAAGAAAATACCGTTAGTGTATAAAAGCGAATTTTTAATTAGGTCTCTTTCAATACGATGACCGAATTGATAGTTAGCTAATAATAGTCCATAAGTAGAATTCACCCACAACACGAAAAATAAGTCAAAACAGATGAATATCGAAAAGCGTAAGTTAATTAAATCACTGTTGCTAGGTGCTTTAGTCTCACCATTGAATTTAGTTCATGCTGAGAAAAATATAACAAGGCCAATTAGAGTCGTGGTGCCATACGCTGCGGGTGGGGGCACAGATGTAATTGGCAGAGTACTGTTGCAAAATTTGTCTGAGCTTATGGGAATACCATTCATTTTAGACAACAAGCCCGGTGCCGGTACGGTTATAGGGACGGATTTTGTCGCTAAATCTGAGCCCGATGGTCATACTCTTTTAATGACCAGTTCTGCCATTGCGATTAATGCTGCTTTGCTAAAAAGTTTACCATACAACACACTAAAGGATTTAATTCCTGTTGCGCGCATTTGTCAGGGTCCTAACGTCATAGTTGTCCGCTCAGACAGTCCGATTACATCAGTTTCCGATTTGATTAAAGCTTCAAAAGAGAAACCAGGGTTATTAAGTTACGCATCCTCGGGCAACGGAACTGCAGTGCACTTAGCGGGTGAGCTGCTTAAGTTGATGTCGGGTACGCAGATTCTGCATATTCCCTACAAGGGTGCGGGCCCTGCTTATACAGATTTACTGGGTGGACAAGTAGACTTTCTAATAGGAACTGCTGGGGGTGTCCACAAATTTGTCCAAAGCGGACGAATGCGAGCTATCGCAGTAACCTCTGCAGAACGTTCAAAGGCATATCCTGGTGTACCCACCGTAGGAGAAACTTTGCCAGGATATTTTGCGCAGGTATGGTACGCAGTTTATGCACCTAGAGGAACACCCCAAGAGTTAATATCAAACCTTAACGAAAATATAAGACGAGCTGTAAATCTTAATTCTTATCAATCAACATTAGATAGCGATGGGTTGGTCGCCTCGGTCAACACTCCCGCTGAGATGGCCACTTTCATGCGTTCTGAAGTTGAGAGATGGCAAAAGGTAGTTCAACAAGCAAATATTTCAATTGACTAATAAATACAAATACCAAAATATCATGGAGTTTAAAGATGGAATCTAAACGCTTGAGCGGAAAAGTAGCAATTATCGTTGGCGCTGGTCAACAACCTGGTCAAACTATTGGTAATGGACGAGCCACTGCGGAGAGATTCGCCAAGGAGGGAGCCTCATTATTTTTAGTTGATATCAATCCAGACTGGCTAAAGGATACTGTTGATGCGGTCAAACACTTTGGCCATCCTGTTGAATCATGGGTCGCTGACATAACTCAAGAAGCCCAGTGCCAGTCCATTGCAACCGAGTGTAAGAAAAGATTTGGCCGGATAGATATTCTTCACAATAATGTAGGTTTATCCAAGGGCGACAAAAAAACTGCTGAGCTCGAGGTCTCAACCTGGGAATTTATCATGGACAGAAATTTAAAAGGCATGTTCATGACTTGTAAGCATGTATTACCCATCATGATTGAGCAAAAAGCTGGCTGTATTATCAATGTTTCATCTACAGCATCTTTGGCAGCAAGGCCAACAGTAACCTATAAAACGAGTAAGGCTGGAGTAAACGCTTTAACTCAGCACATTGCAATTGAGAATGCACAGTTTGGTATTCGAGCAAATGCCCTTTTGCCCGGTCTGATCGATACACCGATGGCCATTAACCGACGTGCACAAGAAAGAGGCGTGGATCCAGAGGTGATTAGAAAAGAGAGAAATGCACTTGTCCCCATGGGCAGAATGGGGTCTGCATTTGATGTTGCTAATGCTGCACTTTTTTTGGCCTCAGAGGAGGCCTCCTACATCACCGGCGTACTGTTACCAATCGATGGTGGCTTAATCCAAAAAAGAGGGTGAGCACCATCCTGTTAGTATTAGTTGTTGCAGGCTCTACTTTTTGCTAAACCTGTAAGGTGGTATCACTAATACTTTTCATTGGAGCAAAGAATTCAAACTCCTCGTCCTGCAATATAGTCATAATACCTGTTGAAACTCTTTAATTACTCAAAAGCGTTGGATGAGCGACTTTGAGGGAGCCGGGCTTTAATCCTGTGGTGATTCGAGAAATTCTAGAGAACAATACTGTTCATCCGTTGGGTCTCGCCTGAATGCCTTTGATATATTCCCCCACCCAATCTTGGCGCTAGCGGTTTCACTGGTTAAGTTTAGAGGCTTTAGAAGCTTAAGAAGCTTCAGAGGCTTTATCGTGCGAACCTTCCAAGCCTGCAAGAAGTCCTTTGTTGCTGCCTGGAATTACCATTTGAAATTTATTATCGACATATGTGTAGTCATAATAACCCATTCGCGCAAGTGGCTTAATTTTTAAAATATCTATTAGTCCGTTGCTATCTATGAATTGATCATCAATGTGTATTGCAACAACCCGTCCAAACACGACATCAACCGCTCCCATTGGAGGATTTCCAGGGAACCTTAGAGTATTCAGATAAACACATTCAAACTGAATAGGAGATCTTTTAACACGCATCGGTTTAACGAGAGTGCTGGGTAATTTTTCTAATTTAGCCCGTTCAAATTCATCCACTCCAGCTGGAAATTCTTCAGCGGTAATATTAACCTCTTCCCTTAAATCGTAAGTCGCCATGTTCCAAACAAACTCACCCGTTCGCTCTGCATTTCGAGCCGTATCCTTTTGATTTCCAGAAGTATCTTGGTTAGAACTGAACATAACAATTGGAGGATCAAAAGTTACATTTTGAAATTGACTGAACGGGGCCAGATTGTGTTGACCTAATTCGTTAATAGTGGAGATCCAACCAATTGGCCTTGGAACGACACAAGACTTAAATGGATCGCGGGGTAATCCGTGTGGTGTAACGCCGGGTTGGTAATACATTATCTAATCTTTATAAATTCGGGTTCTAATTAAAGATAAATCGATGAACTAACATAAATCGATTTATTTAAACTGCCTTTAGTATAAAAGAAGGCAGTCTCCAAATTGTTTGAATTAGGTCAAATAAATTTAGAATTTTGGAGATTTAAAAATTTAGGGTTGACTTGGTTTGCTCGCCCGCCAGTATCGCCGTTCATACGCATAGCTGAAAAATTTCCTCTACTAGATTCTCACCCACTTTAAAAATCGGTTAACAGACAAAAGCAGTAGAAACCCTTGTTTATTCACCTTGATTTAAAAAAGCAATTCAAACCTTTATAGATAAAATGTTGGAATTAATTAAACTTTTTGTGACACTAAAGTTAAATCAACTTGTTTAAATTAATTCCAATAGTTCTAAAGATCAGCACCTCACCATCGATTAGCATTAGCAAACAATCTTTATTTTTAGAGAAACCCAAGAATTTATACATTTATCAAATTAGGTAGCATTAATTATGGAAGTTTCATTCCACGAAGAAATAAAACTCCTTCAGCTAGGTAACGGGCAAAATTTTCACGGTGAAGGAATATTGGCAATCACCAAAGCGCTTCTTCAATCGGGCGTTTCCTATATTGGTGGTTACCAAGGAGCACCGGTATCTCATCTCTTAGATGTGATGGTGCAAGCTAAAGAGTATTTGTCTACTTTAGGAGTGCACGTAGAGGCATGTTCCAACGAGGCATCTGCAGCAGCTATGCTAGGAGCCTCAATTCACTACCCTATGCGAGGAGCAGTTACTTGGAAGTCCATTGTGGGTACAAACGTTGCTGCGGACGCACTCAGTAACTTATCTTCCGCGGGGGTTGTCGGGGGAGTGCTAATTGTTGTCGGCGAAGACTACGGTGAAGGAGCTTCGGTAATACAAGAAAGAACACACGCTTACGCAATGAAATCTAGCATGATTTTGTTGGACCCTAGACCTGAGCTTTCTCAAATGGTAAATATGGTTGAGCATGCTTTTGCACTATCAGAGTGCTCAAATATGCCAGCCATGATGGAGCTTAGGATCAGGGCGTGTCATGTCAAAGGACAATTTGAGGCAAAAAATAACATAGCACCAACTATTTCTGCCAATCATTTGATGAATGAACCAGCTAACTTTGATTACGGGAAACTCTCCCACCCTCCTGTTACTTTTATACAAGAAAAACTTAAATTTCAGAGCAGAATTCCTGCTGCTCAAAAATACATCATTGAACATAAATTAAATGAACTCATTGAAGGCGAGCATAATAATTATGGAATCATTGTTCAAGGTGGTCTTTACAACACATTGATCAGATCACTTAGTCAATTTAATTTGGCAGATGCATTTGGCAACTCAAAAATACCCATATTGGTGTTGAATGTTGCTTATCCGTTAGTACCTAATCAAATTGAAGATTTTTGCAATAGTAAAGATGCCGTTGTCATTATCGAAGAGGGACAGCCTGAGTACATTGAGCAAGAGATTTCTTTAGCACTTAGACGGGCAGGAATTAATACACCGATTCATGGAAAGGATATTTTTCAAAATGCGGGTGAATATAGTGCAGAGGTGTTGATAAAGGGCTTACTAAAATTTGTAAAACAGTACCTTGCAATTGAATATGGTGATTTAATCAATCAAGTCCATCAATCTGTTGTAGATTTGGAGGAGAGGAAAAAATCAATTGCCTCTATATTGCAGAGCCATTCCATATCAATCCCTCCCCGTCCACCAGGATTTTGTATAGGATGCCCTGAACGACCTGTATTCTCGGCGATAAAACTCGCACAGAAAACCGTCGGCGATGTTCATATATCTGCAGACATTGGTTGTCACGCCTTCGGTACCTTTCCACCATTTTCCTCGGGCCATACGATTTTGGGCTACGGTATGAGTTTGGCCAGCCGAGCCGGAGTATCTCCAAATATGCAGCGCAGGGTCCTCTCCATTATGGGAGACGGTGGATTTTGGCATAACGGATTACTCACAGGCGTACAAAGTGCTCTCTTCAATGGTGATGACGCAGTATTGCTGATTTTTAAAAATGGTTATACATCCGCCACAGGAACTCAAGACATCATTTCAACACCCAGCAATGATGAGAAAAAAGATGCTGTTGATAAGCTCAAAAGTCTTGTACATACCAATCAGTCTATAGAAAACACATTGCAAGGAATGGGGGTTCAGTGGCTTAAAACGGTTAATACTTACGAAGTAGATCATGTCAAAAAGACTTTAATCGAAGCATTTACCAGTGAATTTAATGGATTAAAGGTAATCATCGCAGAAGGCGAATGTCAACTGGAGCGACAGCGCAGAATTAAACCCTGGCTTACTTCGCTCCTCAAGTCCGGTAAGCGTGTTATGCGTGTTAAATACGGCGTCGATGCAGATGTATGCAATGGAGATCATGCCTGCATTCGACTCTCTGGATGTCCAACACTTACTCTAAAAGATAACCCAGACCCCTTAAAGCTTGACCCTGTTGCAAGCGTCATTGAAGGTTGCGTGGGTTGCGGTTTGTGCGGAGAAAATGCACACGCAGCGACACTTTGCCCTTCTTTTTACAGAACAGAAGTTATTCAAAATCCATCTTTTACAGAGAAACTATTAACCCTTGTGCGCAATCCCATCTTGCGTATGCTTCAAACCGCCTAAATCATGACTCAAAAACCATTCACCATTTTGATTTGCGCCCTTGGAGGCGAAGGTGGCGGCGTCTTGACTGACTGGCTCGTTAACACGGCGAGAATTTCAAATACCCCGATTCAAGCCACCTCAATTCCCGGAGTTGCACAAAGGACCGGAGCAACGACTTATTATTTGGAGTTAATGACTTCAACCATTAATGGTGCAAATCACCCAGTCTTCGGGCTGAGCCCCTTACCCGGTCAAATCGATCTTCTCATATCCTCTGAGCTTCTTGAGACGGGAAGGCAAATAAGTAATGGAATGTCTAGCCCCACTCAAACCTGCGTCATTAGTTCATCCAACCGAACGCTAACCACGCAAGAAAGAATGGGTCTCGCTGACAGTCGAATTCCAGATCAGGAATTAATTGAGTTAATTCAGCAATTCTCCCGTACTCATCATTTATTAGATATGGCGCAACTCGCCAAAGAATCGGGAACTATCATCAGCTCAGTGATGCTGGGGTGTATCGCAGCTTGTGGACTGTTACCTTTTAAGAAAGAACATTACGAAAAGGCTATTCAAGGTGCTAGTCGGGAGCTATCAGCATCACAAAAAGCGAGTTTAGAAGGTTTTCGCAGAGGATGGGACGCGATCGAACAACACAAAAATAACACCAAATTCGTAGAGAGCGTACTCCACAGCATTGAAACTACACCAGATCAGCAAAGCAGTGTTCTCGGTTCCGAGCAAATCAGCGATGAAGTACTAAAGAAGTTTCCTGCGCAAGTTCATGAAATATTAAAACTTGGATATGCAAGATTGGTTGAATACCAAAACCAAGCGTATGCAAATATGTACCTTGAAAAGATGCTAACCGTCTGTAAAGCAGAAGAAAAAGCAAATCAATTACAAATCGATAGTTCCAACACAGAAGCCCAAGACTCCTGGGCCATCACCAACGAGACGGCCAGATGGACCGCATTGTGGATGGCTTTTGATGATATCGTCAGAGTTGCTCAATTAAAGATCAAGCAAAAACGCTTTGATCAAATTAGAAAAGATACTAAAGCACAAAGTGGAGATATTCTTAAAGTCTATGATCACTTTAAGCCAGGAATTCCAGAGATAGCTGGACTTCTCCCCCACCCCATTGCTGACAAATTGTTAAGATGGGAGCAGTTAAGAATTCGCTCTGGACACCAACCGTTGGAGTTAAAACTCAAAGTAGACACTTCCAGCATAACAGGTACCCTCGCGCTTCGATTTTTGTCACATTTGAAATGGCTTAGAAGGTACGGGAGAAGATACAAACTCGAATTGCAGGGAATTGACTCATGGTTGGAATGTATCCTTCAATCCACTCAAACTGACAAAGCGTTAGGCCTTGAAGTGGCGGCGTGCGGGAGATTAATCAAAGGCTATGGAAGCACTAATGAGCGGGCTCATGAAAACTTAAGTTATATTTTGAAGTCACTATCGGATATCAAAGTTCAGCCATCAAATCTACAAAAATTTGAAATCGTCCGACAAGCGCGGTTAAATGCTCTAAAAGACGAATCGGGGAAACCACTGGATTTATTTTTAAAGGGACTTGGTGCCCCTGCCCGACTCCCAAAAGAGCAACCCATTCGTTGGATGAGGCGACCTATAGGTTGAGTCGATCTACTCAAGTCTCAAATTATTGTGAGATGAGTCCATTCCTTAAAAAAACCTAGTATTTACCTTTGTATCAACCTGTATTAATTGATTGGATAATCTAACGATCTGTTGTTCAAAGACTTCAGCTAAGACTAAGCTTTAATAAATTTCAACTTTACTAGTTTGAGGGTGATTTCGCATGAAAAAAATTGGTTACAAAAATTCTTTCAAACAGTTAGCTCTATATCTGGCTCTGGGATTATCATTCACAGCGCAGGCACAGACCGCTGACAAACCCGTCTCACTGAAACTCTCTAGTTGGGTTCCTGCTCAGCACCCGTTAAATCCGGCCCTACAAGCTTGGGCAGATGACCTTAAGGCAGCCTCTGGCGGCACCATAACATCTACTCTTTTTCCATCTGAGCAATTGGGTAAGGCTTTTGATCATTACGATATGGCCAAAGACGGTATTGCTGACTTCTCATACGTTAATCCCGGTTATCAACCAGGAAGATTCCCAATATTCTCTGCGCTCTCACTTCCCTTTTTAATCAACAACGCAAAGAGCGGCTCCGCAGCTGTGGATGCTTGGTACAGACCTTACGCTGCAAAGGAGATGAAAGACATTCACTTTTGCTTTGCATTTGCGCACGATCCCGGAACCTTTCACTCACGTAAGAAAATTCTCCTACCCTCTGATATAAAGGGCATGAAAATTCGGCCCGCTACTGCAACCATTGGACAGATGGTTACGCTCTTAGGGGGCACCAATGTTCAAGCTTCTGCGCCTGAATCAAGAGATATGCTCGAACGCGGTGTTGCTGAAGCAATCACTTTCCCGTGGGGATCAATAAGCTTATTCGGAATTGATAAGGTCGTCAAATACCATATGGATACGCCGCTTTACGTGACGCCTTTTATTTGGGCGATGAATAAAGACAAATACGATGCCATGTCTGCGAGCCAGAAAAAAGCAGTTGACAGCCACTGCACAAGCGATTGGGCGGAAAAAGTTAGTTCTTCTTGGGCGGACTTTGAGATGAACGGTCGAACCAAACTCGCGGCTGATCCGAACCGTGAGGTTTACAAACTCACTCCTGAACAATTAACTGATTGGAAACAGGCCACTCAACCCCTTGAAAAGCTGTGGGCAGAGGATGTCAAAAAGCGCGGTGAGGACCCAGTTGCTCTTATGAGTAGCTTGCGCCAGACGCTCGCAAAATATAAAGCACTCATCCAGTAACATCAAATTTTTGTTAAGTCTGAATAAGTGTCTACCAGTAAAAAAAATCCTTTTGACAAAATCATTGACTTGATTGAGTGGACGGCTGCAATTTTTGTAGGATTGGTTGCAGCCAATATTTTTATTTCCGTTTTTTTACGAAAATTTTTTAATACGTCTATTCCCGATAGTTATGATTTTGGACGCATGTTATTGGGAATCTTGATATTTTGGGGTATTGCGGCCACAAGTTATCGCGGTGCGCATATTACGGTTGATTTACTGTGGAGTATTAGCCGCCCCAAAATACAAAGATTCATCGACATATTTGCGACCCTGATTTTGTTGCTTGTGGTTAGTGTCCAAACCATTATGCTTTTTGACAAAGTCAAAGGCACTTATGATGATCATGTATTAACGTACGACCTGAACCTGCCCACCTGGCCATTCTTTGCTGTTGCTTGGTGCGGCGACATTTGCGCTGTCATATTAATTGCAATTAGAACTTACAGACTTATTCGCAATCAAGATGAAGATCAAATTCAAGACCACTGATTAAATTATTATTAAATTAAAAAATGGAACTCTCCGCTGACTGGATTGCAATCATCGGATTTGCAAGCTTATTTCTATTGATGATTCTTAGAGTCCCGGTTGGCATGGCTATGGGTTTGGTGGGCATGTGCGGTTATAGCTACATAGCTGGCCCGCACGCCGCGTTAAAGCTAATCGGACAGACCTCTATGAGAACTGTTACGGATTACACATTCGGTGTCATTCCGATGTTTATGCTAATGGGCGCCTTTGTTTCTGTATCTGGGGTTAGCAAAGAACTTTTTCGCGCAGCCAATGCCTTTATCGGACACTTAAGGGGAGGACTTGGTGTTGCGACGATTCTTGCCTGCGGTGGATTCGCGGCTATCTGTGGATCTAGTGTTGCCACTGCAGCAACGTTCTCCTCGGTCGCTTACCCAGAAATGCGTCGCTATGGGTATCCACAATCGTTTGCAACCGGAGTCATAGCCGCCGGGGGGACGCTGGGCGCGATGCTACCGCCCTCTACTGTACTGGCTGTATATGCTATTTTGACCCAACAAGATATCGGTAAACTTTTTATGGCGGGTGTTGTCCCTGGTGTTTTTGCGATATTGATGTATGTACTGACAATATTTATTATCGTTAAGGTCAAGCCTGATTGGTTACCCAAAGGCGAAGATCAAACTTGGATGGACCGCATTGAGGGAATTAAAGCGATTTGGGCTCCTATCGTTTTATTCATCTTCGTGATTGGTGGCTTATACGGTGGGTATTTCACACCCACCGAGGCGGGAGGCGTTGGTGCGTCTGGCGCTTTCATACTCGGGGTAATAAGGGGTAAATTAAATCTCCACTCAATAAAGCAAGCACTGTTGTCTGCGACCCGCACCTCTGCAGCTGTCTTCACAGTTTTGATTGGTGCAATGCTATTTGGTTATTTTCTAACCATTACCCAAGTTCCTCAAAAGCTCACCCTTTTATTAACGAGCCTGGGCCTAGGGTCTTACGGGGTACTGGCCCTAATCATGCTGATGTACTTGGTTTTAGGATGCTTAATGGACTCTATGGCCATGATCATTCTGACTGTACCCATCATATACCCAGTCATCTTACAACTTGGGTTTGATCCCGTCTGGTTTGGCGTCATCATTGTCATGACGGTTGAGTTAGGACTCATTCATCCTCCTGTGGGTATGAATGTATTCGTCATCAAAAGTGTAGTTAAAGATGTTAGCTTTTTAACCATTTTTAGAGGGGTTATCCCATTTATCCTGACCGATATTTGCAGGCTGATGATCCTAATTGCATTTCCTATCATTGCTCTTTGGTTACCCGGAAAAATGGGTTAACCCAAAGCTAAAACATCAATCATGACTAAGATAATTATTTACGACGTAGAAATAAATTTTGGAGATTGTGACCCTGCTGGAATTGTTTTTTTCCCCAATTATTCCAAATGGATGGACGCCGCATCATTGAATTTCTTTATAAAAAATGGAGTTCCGATTTGGCATGAGTTAACAAAAATCAATGGAATCATTGGTACACCGCTGCTTGAAATCAATACAAAATTTATGATGTCAGCCACTTACGGCGAGAAGATTCAAATTCACACCAGTGTCAAAGAATGGCGAGATAAAGTTTTCATTCAAGAGCACATCGTTAAAAGAGACTCAGACATCATATGCATTGGTCTTGAAACAAGGGCATTTTGCACTAAGCACCCTGAAGACCCCCGAAAAATCAAGATCGTACCCGTTCCCAAAGATATAAGGGAGTTGTGCCAATAGCTTATCGAGTAGGGAGAATCTTATTTTTTCTGTAGTGTTGTTATTAAAAAAATTTAGATTAATCACAGATGGAAAATATATCCAAAATCTCCTATTTAAAGGGTGATACTTCATCCCCCTTAATCCACTCAAATATGGGTGAATTCCTAGATAATGCAGTAAAAAAATTTGGCTCTAGAACCGCTATTGTGAGCGTTCTTCAAAATCACCGATTTAGCTATAAAGAACTTCACTCACAAGTCATTAAAGCCAGTAAAGCCCTCATCGCTAAGGGCATCAAAAGTGGAGACCGCGTTGGGGTTTGGAGCACCAACCGAAGCGAATGGATCATCTTGCAGTTTGCTGTATCGCGGATTGGTGCTATTTTGGTTCACATCAATCCTGCTTATAAAGAAAACGAGCTTGAATACACAGTGAATCACTCGGATTGCCAAATATTATTTCTAACTCCTAAATTTAGAGCGTATGACTGCTTAAACTTTGCTGTAAGGGTTCAATCTAGGCAGAGTTGTCTGAAGTTGATTGTCGATTTTGATGACACCGATTCCACACACAAAGAAAATAAATCATTGATGAGTTGGGGGGAGTTCCTCTTAAATTCAGATCAAATCACTGAGACTCAGTTAGAGACATTTGTGAGTAATGTTGATGCTAAAAGTGCTGCAAGTATTCAATACACATCTGGCACCACGGGACACCCTAAGGGTGCAACCCTTTCCCAGCATAATATGCTCAACAATGCAAACCAAATAGGTTTAAGATTTGGGTTTATACCCTCAGATATTATCTGCTTACCCGTTCCCATGTTTCACTGCTTTGGAAGCGTAGTGGGGGTCTTGGCTGCGTTCGCACAAGGTGCGTCTATTGTTTTCCCATCCGAGAGTTTTGATGCAGAGCAGGCCATCAAGGTCATTGACTCAGAAAAGTGCACGGTATTTTATGGTGTTCCCATGATGTACATTGCTATCCTCAATCACCCAAGTTTTTCCACCGAACGGATGAAAACACTGCGTACAGGGATGATGGGGGCTTCGCCCTGCCCCTCTGAGGTTTTCAAAGACGCTATAGAAAAAATGCACATGATCGGACTGTGTAGTAGCTACGGCATGACAGAGACTTCTCCCCTGTCCTTACAATGCCTCCCCCAACAATCAGTAGAGCAGCGCGCTAACACTGTAGGAGTTGTGCATCCGCACATTGAGATTAAGATTATTGATCCTCAAGACGGATCCACAGTCGCACTGGGTCAGCCTGGGGAACTTTGTGTTCGAGGTTATTCCGTGATGCTTGGCTATTGGAATAATCCCGAGGCAACACAAAGTGCAATCGATGAGGAAGGATGGATGCACTCTGGAGACCTTGCCCAAATACGAGAGGACGGCTGTGTTTGTATTGTGGGTCGAATCAAGGATATGGTCATACGCGCAGGTGAGAACATCTACCCAAGAGAGATTGAAGAATTCTTTCACCAGTTGCCAGAGATTGCTGACGCCCAAGTCTTTGGTGTTCCGGACTCACTTTACGGCGAACAACTCGCGGCTTGGATCAAACTCAAGCCCGGCCATCAACTTGACATTGAAGATCTTAAATCCCGTTGCAAAGGAAAAATTTCTTCTTTCAAAATTCCTCATTACATAAAATTTGTTGATGAATACCCCAGTACTGCATCCGGCAAGGTTCAAAAGTTCAGAATGCGGCAGATGGTCATTGACGAATTTGAACTTAAAGAGTAAATCCAAAATTATGTACAAAGCTCGTAATTTTCAATTAAAGTAAATATCATGAACAACTATTTTGAATCTCTTGGACTTGATCACTCGTTGATCAATGAATTATCAAAAGATCCTTTAAAGCTGAGTGGAGATTTTCAAAAAGACAGCCATGCTTGCTCTAAATATTGGCTTCTTGACGAACAAATTTTATCCAAGTTACCCGTAAAGAACAAAAGATCTGTCGAGGAGCAAAAAGCAGCGACTTATGTTTTAGAACGCACTCGGGCGAGGAGGGAAGAATTTTTATTTCTTCATGCTGAGACAGTTTATAAAAAAATCACTCACAACCTTACCCAGTTTATCCGCCTTGAAGAACTTCTTCACGCTGCCAACGATCTCGTCCCAGGGCTGACCGTTAGTAAAAAAACAATAGCCGAAGGCGATCATCTCCTACAAAGCCAAAAAGACGGACATGAAATCAATCAGGGAATTTTTTTGGGGCATGTACTTGCAAATCAAGAATGTGGATTGCATCTTTGCCACACCTCCCTATTACCTCACCCACGAACAAAGGAGTATCAAGAAGAATTTAAGCGAACAGGTAAGCTTGAGCTAGAAGGTGTGAGCCTGATTAGAGAGGGATCAACTTGCTATCTGTATTTCCAGCACGGCAGATATTTACACGCCGAAGACGATATTACGCTATCGAATACAGAAATAGCTGCAGATTTAGCTATATTAGATCCAAACAGTAATATTGTCGTGATGCGGGGCGACGTTATCAACGAAGGCAAATACAGTGGTAGCAGGACATTTTGCAGTGGCATTAACCTGACGCGACTGTACAACGGCAAAATTCCCTATCTTTGGTATATCGAACGAGACATGGGAATTGTAAATAAGATATACCGCGGAGTTGCAAGCCAAAAGCACTCCCCCAATGAGATATTGGGTCATACCACTGAAAAACTTTGGATCGCAGCAGTTGATAAGTTTGCAATTGGCGGAGGATGCCAATACTTACTCGTTACTGATATTAATATCGCTGGCAGTGACGCTTACTTAACATTGCCCGCTCGTAAGGAGGGCATCATTCCTGGGGCAGCGAATTTACGTTTGCCGCGCTTTGTGGGCGACCGCATTGCACGTCAAGCCATCATGATGGAAAGACGCATCGATTGTGCCAGTCCGGAGGGTAAGATGATTTGTGATTATGTGGTTGATCCCAAGGAGATAGATCAAACCATTGCTAAAACCATTGAAACTATTTCTGCCTCTGGAGTTGTCAGTGCCTCTGGCAACAGGAAATCATTTCGTGTCGAGCAAGAGCCCTTGGATGATTTTAGAAAATACATGGCTGTTTATGCAAAAGAGCAGGCCTACTGCCACTTTAGCGATGCCTTGATCAGTAATTTGGAAAAAAACTGGGATGCTCATAATCGTAAAATCAAGGAGAAAGAAAAGCAGAAACCAACAACCTGATGCAATACCATCCGGATCTTACAAACATTAGAAAAACCGCTATCAAAAAATCTTGTTTCTCGTCGGTATTTATGGGGGAGCATTAGCAACCGAATTACAGCATCAAGCTCCAAAAAAAAATAAGTCTATTTAATTTGTTGGTACGTAGTCTAAGCAACAAATCAGACGAGCTGCTAAGTTTCTAAAATGCATTCCTTATTTAAAAACTCAATACACTAAGGCCCTATAACTTTAGAGTTAAATCCTAATAAGAAAAGCATAAGCCATAATTGACGGAGCGGTTTCAATGAGCAAGTGCAAAGAGTGAGGCGTGGTGCTGTTTAAAGTCAAACGCCTCGGGAGTGAACATCTCGGCTGGACATTTCCAACCCATACTCTTTCTCGGTCTGGTATTGAGCTGCCATGCAACCGCATCTA
>CAIRBP010000057.1 GCA_903876885.1 uncultured Burkholderiales bacterium
ACTGCTCAGGATCAGCTTAGTGTAACTTTTCAATTAGGATTTTGGATAGCCAAGAGTTTGGGCCAACTCGCACCTGGTGCGAAGACTTCGATTCAATTGATTTCAAAGAAAAATTCAGAAAAAAGGGAGTTTCAGTTCATAGGCTCTGAATCTTTAACTTTGCCTATCGGTAGTGTCGACACCTTTAAGATCATACGCCTGCCCCGCTCAAATGACGATCAACGTGCTACGATTTGGCTACTTAAAAACCGAGGGCTTAATTTGTGTAGACTTCTACTTGAAGAGCAAAATGGGGAATTCGTAGATCAAAAATTAGCTCGAGTTGAGTTTATTTCACCCTTGAAATAAACTTAAAAACCTCCATATCAATGATATAGAATGAAATATCAACAATTACATCCACCTATGAATACTCTTTACGATTCTGAATATTTTGTAGTTGTGCATATGATGACCTCTATGCAAGAGGATGAATTGCAAGATTCAAATACTCCACAACTTACGCGACATGGTTTTGAAATTGTAGATAAACGCTCGGGCAAGGAAGTTTATTTAGAAGGGGGCTGGGCCGAGCTTTTTCAACAACATATTTCTGCTTGGCATATAAATGCCCCAACTCAAGATGAGGTGGAAGACACGTTATCGCGTTTCGCGGAACTGGCTCAAACAACTGTTACTCTACACTAACGTTCCTGAACTCTTGCCAACCTTTGATCAATAGCAGGTCTGGGTCTTAATTATGAAATTTCAAAAAATTACCAAAGCAGTATTTCCTGTTGCAGGTCTTGGCACAAGGTTTTTACCTGCAACCAAAGCCTCTCCTAAAGAGATGCTTGCAGTTGTGGATAAACCCCTAATTCAGTACGCAGTTGAGGAAGCTTATGCTGCAGGAATTAGAGAAATGATCTTTGTGACGGGCCGAAACAAACGAGCAATTGAGGATCACTTTGACACAGCCTACGAACTTGAAAGCGAACTAGAAGCGAATGGTAAAAAAGCTCTCTTAGAGCTTGTCCACTCAATCAAACCCGATGATATGGATTGCTTTTATGTCAGGCAACCCAAGTCCCTTGGTTTAGGACACGCTGTTTTATGCGCTGAGAAATTAATTAACGAAGAACCGTTTGCGGTATTGCTAGCTGATGATTTGATGGTCGGTGCTACACCCATCTTAAAACAAATGACCGAGCTTCACGCCAAATATCAATGCAGTATTTTGGCAGTCCAGGAAGTTCCTAAAGAAGATACACAGCGCTACGGCATTGTGAAGGGCAAACACCACGCAGAGCGTTTACTAGACATATCCGATTTCGTTGAGAAACCAAAGCCAGAAGTTGCGCCAAGTAATTTGGCTGTGGCTGGTCGCTATATCCTCAGTCCTTCCGTGTTTGAACACATCAGGCAACAACCAAAAGGAGCTGGTGGTGAAATCCAGTTAACGGACGGAATTGCCGCGCTTATTGGAAAAGAAAAGGTCTTAGCTTACAGCTACATGGGCGAGAGATATGACTGCGGAAGTAAACTAGGATTGCTCCAAGCAACTGTTGATCTGGGGTTGGCCCATCCAGAGTTAGGTCCACAGTTTAAAACATGGCTTTCTTCTAGGGCTTAACCTTAAAGCAAGCAAAGTTTCAATCAAAGAGCTCTGCTTGGTGAAGCGTTGGAGCCGACTCGTCTTTGGCTGATAAGACGGGAGTTAATGCGATAGGCCATTCAATTTTCAACGCTGGATCGTTCCAGATCAAACTTCTTTCATGCTCTGGATACCAGTAGTCGGTTGTTTTATACAAAAACTCGGCTGAATCACTAAGAACCATAAATCCATGCGCAAAGCCTGGCGGTATCCATACCTGTCGATGATTTTCAGCGGAAAGTCTCGCTCCCATCCACTGACCAAACGTCTTAGAGCTTTTGCGAATATCAACGGCAACATCAAAAACTTCTCCAGCCACTACACGTACCAATTTTCCCTGCGGATGTTTGATCTGGTAATGCAAACCTCTTAGAACCCCCTTGGCAGATTTAGAGTGATTGTCTTGTACAAATTCCGCCTTTACCCCGACAGCATTCTCAAAATCTTTAGCATTAAAGCTTTCATAGAAAAAGCCTCGGGCATCGCCGAAAACTCTAGGTTCCAAAATTTTTACATCTGGTAGTGCTGTTTCAATAATATTAAAAGGCATATTTTCACACTAAGTTTTGCAAGTATTGGCCGTAACTATTTTTTGCAATTGGCTTTGCAAGTCGTAAAAGTTGCTCAGTACTAATCCACTTGGAACGCCAAGCGATTTCCTCTGGACAAGCAACCATCAATCCTTGGCGTCGTTGGATGGTTGCAATAAACTGCGCTGCGTCCAATAACGAATCGTGTGTACCAGTATCAAGCCAGGCAAAACCACGCCCCATAATCTCAACGCTTAATTGCCCTTTGTTTAAATAGTATTTATTGACATCCGTTATTTCAAGCTCCCCTCTTGGAGAAGGACTTATAGAGGCGGCTATATCGCATACTTGGGTGTCATAGAAATAAAGTCCCGTTACGGCGTAATTTGACTTAGGCTTTGAAGGTTTTTCTTCAATGGAGATTGCTTTTTTATGAGCGTCAAACTCCACTACTCCGTAGCGCTCGGGGTCTTGAACGTGGTAAGCAAATACACAGGCGCCTTGCTCTAGGTCATTCGCTTGTTGTAACTGGTTAACCAACTCATGGCCGTAGAATATGTTGTCCCCAAGCACCAATGCACTAGGACTGCTTCCAACAAACTTACGACCAATGATGAACGCCTGGGCCAAACCGTCTGGCGTTGGTTGAACCGCATACTCGATATTCATTCCCCACTGGGATCCATCTTTTAAAAGCTCTTCAAATCTTGGTGTGTCTTGGGGAGTTGAAATGATAAGAACTTCTTTAATTCCTGCGAGCATTAATGTCGCCAAAGGGTAATAAACCATTGGCTTATCGTAAATAGGCATCAACTGTTTAGATACCGCAAGAGTTACCGGGTAAAGACGCGTTCCAGACCCACCAGCTAAGATAATTCCTTTGCGTGCACTCATAAATTAATTAATTCTTTTAAATGGTTGAAGACTTTGGGGTTTGGTGAATAAACAAGTTCAGTTTTTATCAAGTTCTTTGTTATTCACGATCTTTGCCAATTCCTGATCTACCCCCTCTCTCCAATCTGGGAGTTGAATATCAAAAGTTTCACATGCTTTTTTAGTGTTTAGTCTTGAATTTAACGGCCTTGGTGCGAGTTGAGGATACTCTCTTGAAGGTATTGATAATATTTTAGAGGCTTGCAGAACAAATTTATCGCCCATTCCCATTTGTACAGCACTAGAGATTACGTACTGTGCATATTCATGCCAGTTTGTCTCTCCACCGGCAGTTAAATTAAACAGGCCCCAGCTCTGTTTTTGTTTATCTGCGCGGATGACTGGTTCATGCTTTTCATTTATAACTGCGTTTTTCTTGAGCGCAGCCAATGTAGCACTTACCAATAATGCTGTACTCGTTGGAGCGCCCCACTGATCACTGATTACTTTGAGTTCTTCTTTAGTTTTTGCCAGCTTTAAAATTGTTTTTAGAAAATTATTGCCATGAGCACTAAAAACCCATGAGGTTCTAAAAATTAAATGACGTGCGCAGTAATCCTTTACGCCTTGCTCGCCAAGTTGCTTTGTAGAGCCATAAACTGAAAGCGGACTACAGGTATCAAGTTCCTCATAGGGTTCTTTTTTTAATCCGTCGAACACATAATCAGTTGAGTAATGTACAAGGACTGCTCCTACCGATTCAGCTGCTTTGGCCATTACCGTTGGAGCCTGAGCGTTGATAAGCCGAGCTATCTCAGGCTCGCTTTGAGCTTGATCCACCGCCGTGTAAGCACTGGTGTTAATGATCAAATTAGGTTTGAATTTTTCAATCAATACTTGAATTTTCTCGCTGCTACTTAAATCACATTCGTTTCGCCCAACCGCTAGAAGCTCTGAACAAGCAAGAATTGAGGGAATAAATTCCCGGCCAAGTTGCCCGTCTTTCCCGAAAAGTAGCGTTTTCATTTGCTAATTATGCGTATTTAAGCCGCACCTACATATTGCTTTTCAACCCATTCCCTATAAGCTCCAGATGTCACGTTCTGTGTCCATTGTGTGTTTGCTAAGTACCACGCTACAGTTTTGGCCATGCCTGATTCAAAAGTTTCAGCAGGGCGCCATCCCAGTTCTCGTTCAATTTTTCCTGCGTCCATAGCGTAGCGCCGGTCATGTCCTGGGCGATCAGCAACAAACGTAATTTGCTCCTTATAAGAATGACCGTCCCCCCTAGGTTTATGTGTGTCTAAGAGATCGCAAATTGTATGTACGACCTCAAGATTGGCTTTTTCGTTACAGCCCCCTACGTTATAGGTTTCGCCTATTTGACCTCTCTGTAGTACGCAACGTATAGCTGAGCAATGATCACTTACGTACAACCAGTCCCTAATTTGTTGTCCATCTCCGTAAATGGGCAACGGTCTGCCTTGCAATGCATTATGAATTACCAAGGGGATGAGTTTCTCAGGAAAATGATAGGGACCGTAGTTGTTGCTGCAATTGGTTGTCAAAACAGGCAGTCCGTATGTATGCAGCCAAGCGCGGACTAAATGATCACTCGCAGCCTTACTCGCTGAATACGGGCTATTTGGCTCATAGGGATGAGACTCAGTAAATGCAGGCTCCTCCTTACTTAGACTGCCAAACACCTCGTCCGTAGAAACATGCAAAAACCGAAAATTATCCTTGATTGCACCATTTAAAGTGCCCCAATATTTGCGAGAACATTCAAGCAGGTTAAATGTACCAATAATATTTGTATTAATAAAATCACTTGGCCCATGTATAGAGCGGTCGACATGGCTTTCAGCTGCAAAGTTAACCACCGCCCGGACGCTGTGTTTAGTTAATAATTCACTTACAAGCTCTGAGTCACCAATATCACCCCTCACGAAAATGTGATTAGAGTTGCCCTCTAAGCTTTTTAAGTTCTCTAAATTGCCAGCATAAGTTAACTTATCTAAATTCAAAATAGGCTCTTGGCTGGTTGCAAACCAATCAAGTACAAAATTTGAGCCTATAAAGCCGGCCCCGCCTGTAACTAAGATCATTGTTTAGTGGTTTATTGATTAAAGAATTCAGCTCGTTTTAAGTTACGCAGTACTCGCTTTAAACTTATCCATTTTAATAGTTTTTATTACTTTTGTTAACTCTTTCTTGCTCACTGCTTTGCCAATGCCAAGCATCTTTGCACATTTGCTCTAAATCTTGCGAGGCGCTCCATCCAAGTAGCTCCCTTGAGAGTGTCGGATCTGCATAACACTTCGCAACATCCCCACTTCTCCTTGGTGCAATTTGGTACGGTATTTTTTGCCCGCTTGCTTTTTCAAACGCAGCGATCATCTCTAAAACTGAATAACCCCTGCCAGTTCCAAGATTAACAGTAATCATATCGCTGTGTAGCTCAAGATAGCGAAGTGCAGCCAAATGCCCCTGAGCCAAATCAAGAACATGTATGTAGTCTCTAACACCCGTTCCATCGGGCGTGTCGTAATCATTACCCCAGACATTGAGATGAGGTCGCCGCCCCGTTGCTACTTGGGCGACGTAAGGCATCAAATTATTGGGTATGCCAAGTGGATCCTCTCCTATTAGTCCGGACCCATGAGCGCCGACAGGGTTGAAATACCGCAATCTAGCTATTTTCCATTGATCATCCGCTTTATAAAGATCCTCCAAAATTTCTTCAATCATCAACTTTGTCCGCCCATAGGGATTGGTCGCGGATGTGGGAAAGTCCTCTTTGATTGGTACTTTATGAGGGTCTCCATACACTGTAGCGCTTGAGGAAAAAACAATAGATTTGGGACCGCTTTTTTGCATTGCATTTAATAATGCAACCGTTCCTCCCACATTATTTTCATAATAATTGAGGGGCTCTTGGTTAGACTCACCCACGGCCTTTAACCCTGCAAAATGAATCACGGCTTGATAGGTATTCGCTTGAAATACTTGATCCAACAAAGCACAGTCTCTTATGTCACCTTCAATAAATTCAGGCTTAGAGGGACACAATGTCCGTAATCGCGTTAAAACTTCGGGACGACTATTGCACAGGTTGTCCAAAATTGTCACAGCGTAACCCGCCTCAGTCAAAGCCACACAGGTGTGGGACCCAATATACCCCGCCCCACCGGTTACTAAAATTCGTTTCATGAGATTTGTGCCGTTCAGTCTATTTCTTTAAAATTATCGTCCTTATTGAACCCCAAATAAGAGCTCAAGCAGATTTTTGCGTCTAAATCTACAATTGGGGATATGAATACATATATTTTGAACCTCCACTGCCCCGATCGCCCCGGCATCGTTCACGGCGTAACCGCCTTTTTATTGTCCCAGTCCTCCAATATTGAGGAGGCAGCCCAATTTAATGACGCGGGGACTGGACTCTTTTTCATGCGCGTTCAGTTTGCCAGTCCAAAGGATATTGCGACAATTCAAACCGACTTAGATGCATTCTCTTTATCCCAAAATATGAAATGCACACTGCATGATGCTACGCGCCCTTTAAAGACTGTTATTTTTGTAAGCAAAGACGGACACTGTCTAAACGATTTACTTTTTCGCTGGAAAAGTGGTTTATTAAAGCTCGACCTTAAGGCAATTATCAGTAATCACAAAGATTTTTACCAACTTGCAGCCAGCTATAACGTTCCTTTTCACCATATCGCAGTCACCAGTGAATCCAAAGAGCAGGCAGAGGCTCGTCAATACGAAATCCTTCAAGCCGAGGGCACAGAGCTCGTTATTTTGGCAAGATACATGCAAATTTTGTCTAATGATTTGTGTCGCAAACTCTCTGGACGAGCTATAAACATACATCACAGTTTTTTACCTAGCTTTAAAGGTGCTAAGCCTTACTACCAAGCTCACGACCGAGGTGTAAAGCTAATCGGTGCAACCGCTCACTACGTCACTGCCGATTTAGATGAAGGTCCGATCATTGAACAAGACGTAGCTAGGGTTGATCATAGTAAAAGCGTTGATGATTTGACAGCTATCGGCAGAGACACAGAGGGTCAAGTACTCGCTCGCGCTGTTAAGTGGCACTGTGAGCACCGTGTTTTAATAAACGGTCATAAAACAGTTGTGTTCAAATAGACCGGGCAACGAACTCAGGAAAAACAAAATGTCTCTAATACTTGATTCTGAAGAATTAGTTGATCAACTATCTACAGATACTTTACCCGTATCCACCGTGGAAATTTCCCTGCAATTACAAATCAAGGTCGTTCAGGCATTGTCTAGGGTATTGGCAAAAGAAGACATCTTATTTACTCCTGAAGATACAACCCCATATGAATGTGACGGTTTAACGGCCTACCGCCAGCGCCCCCTTTGTGTTGCAATCCCACGCACCACTAAGCAAGTACAAGATGTACTTAAAGTTTGCCACGAGCTAAGTGTTCCCATCATAGCCCGCGGCGCGGGAACGGGACTATCGGGTGGCGCTATGCCAAGCGTTAAAGGAGTCACCCTCTCCATGGCTAGGTTTAACCGTATTTTGAGTATTGATACGCTTAACCGTACAGCACTGGTTCAGTGTGGTGTTCGTAATTTAAGCATCAGCGAAGCAGTTTCTGAATATGGTCTTTATTACGCACCTGATCCCTCAAGTCAAATTGCCTGCACCATCGGTGGCAACGTTGCAGAAAATTCTGGAGGCGTACACTGCCTCAAGTACGGGCTGACTCTGCACAATGTGCTAAAAATAAAAGGGTTTACAGTCTCAGGAGAGCCTGTGGAGTTTGGTTCGGACGCGCTAGATTCGCCTGGACTAGATTTACTACCGCTGATCGTTGGCTCAGAGGGTATGCTTGCGATAACAACTGAGGTGACTGTCAAGCTCACACCAAAGCCCGAACTTGCGCGTTGCATTATGGCAAGCTTCGATGATCTTAGAAAGGCAGGCGACGCTGTAGCAGCTATTATTGGAGCTGGCATAATTCCGGCCGGTCTGGAGATGATGGATAAACCTATGACAGCCGCAGTCGAGGATTTTGTTCATGCCGGCTATGATTTAAACGCCGAAGCAATTTTATTATGCGAATCAGACGGGACTCATGAAGAGGTTGCTGAAGAGATAGAGAGAATGACCAAGGTTTTACAAGATAGCGGAGCCACAGCTACCTTGGTCAGTCAATCCGAGGCAGAGAGATTGCGTTTTTGGAGTGGTCGTAAAAACGCATTCCCTGCAAGTGGGCGCATCAGTCCAGACTACATGTGCATGGACTCAACCATCCCCCGCAAGCGCCTTGCAGATATTTTGCAAGCAATCGCACAAATGGAGCACAAGTATGACTTGCGCTGTGCCAACGTCTTTCACGCTGGTGACGGCAACTTACATCCTCTCATTATGTTTGATGCTAATGATCCAGACCAACTCCACCGCGCCGAGTTGTTTGGCGCAGACATCTTAGAAACCAGTGTTCAAATGGGGGGTACTGTAACCGGTGAACACGGAGTAGGTGTTGAAAAACTAAATAGTATGTGCGTTCAGTTTTCTCCTGAAGAGCGGGAGCAAATGTTTGGTATCAAGCGTGCTTTTGATCCGCAAGGTCTTTTAAATCCCGGCAAGGTAATTCCAACCTTGCAAAGGTGTGTTGAATATGGACGTCAAGTTATTCATCACGGGCAAGTTGCCCATCCAACCTTACCCAGGTTCTAAGCAGTGTTACGACTTCCGAACAAAGCAGTTCCTACACGAACCATTGTTGAGCCCATCTCAATAGCTGCTTTCAAATCAGCGCTCATCCCCATTGAGAGGGTATCAAAGTCTGGACTTTGAAGTTCTTTTTTAATATTTTCGAAAAGATCTTTTGCTTGTCCGTGAATGCTTTTTTGTTGTTCAATACTATTTACTGGGTCGGGAATCGTCATCAAGCCTCTGAGGACCATGTGTGGTAATTTAATGACCTCTTTTGCCAAACTCAACGCCTCATCAGGTCTAACACCAGACTTAGTCTCACCCCCATCAATATTGACTTGTATACAAAACTGCAGGGGCTGTAAATCACGGGGTCTTTGATCACTGAGTCTTTGGGCAATTTTTAATCGATCTATGGTTTGCACCCAATCAAAATACTCAGCAATCATTCTCGTTTTATTACTTTGAATCGGTCCGATGAAATGCCATATCAAGCCTTTTGAAGCTTTTATTGCGCTTAGTGATTGAATTTTTTCAACACCCTCTTGTACATAATTTTCCGCAAAATTGATATGGCCTAATTCCGCCATTGTTTCAATATTTTTTGAGCTTACCGTTTTCGATACAGCCAAAAGAGTGATCTGGTCAGGGTCGCGATTAGCCAAATGCGCACTTTCTTGGATTTCTCTTTTAACAGTATTTAAATTAAGTTCTAAAATTTCTTTCATGACTGTATTCTATTGGCCTCATTTTATTTTTTCGGCAGTAATTCCATGAGCCTTTACTTAAGTTCGTTCTTATTGCAAAAATATCAAAATAGGCTCTATCATTATGGGTTTCTAATCTTCAATAATCAGTTATGTCAAGTATTAAACCTAAAACCTACGAAACAGCACCCTCTACCCAAGTATCATTTATTGGTCTAGGCGTCATGGGTTATCCCATGGCTGGTCACTTAGCCACTGCAGGCCATAGTGTTACTGTCTATAACCGCTCTGCGGCCAAGGCAAAAGCATGGACTACGGAGTTTTCATCCTCTAAGTCCCCAAAGTCAGCACCAAGCCCTAAAGAGGCTGCTCAAGGCTCTCAAATCGTCTTTTGCTGCGTTGGCAATGATGATGATTTGCGCTCAGTTATTTTTGGTGAAAACGGGGCTTTAGCTGGTATGAAGCCAGGCTCCATATTGGTGGACCATACAACTGCATCAGCTAACGTGGCTAGAGAAATACACGCCGCAGCTAAAGCAATAGGCGTGCATTTTATTGATGCACCGGTCTCTGGTGGCGAAGCAGGCGCACAAAACGGACTCCTAACTGTCATGTGCGGTGGTGAAGCGGCCTCATTTGATGCCGTCAAACCTGTCGCAATGGCTTTTTCAAGAGCTTTCACTCTTATGGGCGAGTCCGGTGCGGGTCAACTTACAAAAATGGTTAATCAAATCTGTATCGGTGGTCTTGTTCAGGCCTTGAGCGAAGGAATTGCCTTTGGCACACAAGCTGGCCTGGATATGAACCTGGTTTTAGACGTTATTGGTAAAGGTGCTGCGCAAAGTTGGCAAATGGACAATCGCGGTAAGACTATGGTAGCTGATCAATTTAACTTCGGATTTGCAGTTGACTGGATGCGCAAAGATTTAGGTCTAGTGATGGACGAGGCCAAACGAAATGGCGCAAGAGTGCCTGTTACGGCTTTAGTTGACCAATTTTACGCAGATGTCCAGAAAATGGGGGGCAATCGTTGGGATACCTCTAGCTTAATAAAGAGACTCAAATAATTTTGAATCCATAAACTTTCATTAAGTCTAAATAAGAAGGGGCTGATGATTCAGCCCCTTTTTCTTAATTTCTTACTTCGATATGGTTGTGTTGGCTGGTGGATTTAACGACCGCAACTCCTCATCCGTTAACAGTTGAAATACCCGAACCACCTGGTTCACACCGCTAACGTTTCTCGCTATTTCTGTTGCACGGTTAGCTTCGTTTGGTGTGACCCTTCCCATCAAATAGATGTTTCCGTGTTCAGCAACAATTTTGAAGGTGTTGACCATTAAATCCTTTGCATCAATGATGCCAGCCTTCACTTTACTTGTAAGCAGCACATCGTGAGTTCTATCGGCATAGCTTGATACGGGTCCTATCGCTAACTCATTCAGTACCTTTCTCACATTCTCAACTTCTGAAACAATTTTAAATACAGCTTGACGATCACGGTCGCTAGGTACCTCACCAGTTACCAACACTTGTAGATTAAAGCTATTTACGTTAACGTGTACTCTATCTCCCAGCATATCTCTTATACGACTGCCTGCTCTAATCTCAATTTCCTCATCCTCTAACTGTATTCCTGATGTTCTACGGTCTGTTGCAACAACTACCGTTCCAGCCATACCGCCCAATATTAAAGGCGCACAAGCACTTAGCATTAAAGTGCATACAAGTATGCAAGCTACCAATTTAAAATTCACTAATAATTGTTTTTTCATAAGTTATCCGCCTCACCCAGTAATTGATAATCAACTCCGTCGCATATGCAATGCAACACCAACAAATGAACCTCTTGAATTCTCGCAGTTCTCTCACTTGGTACGCAAATATTTACATCCGTTTCTTTTAGGGCTTGAGCTATTTTTCCACCCCCCTTACCTGTCAACGCTATGACGGTCATCTCCCTCTCATGGGCTGCATTAATCGCCGCTAAAATATTTGCTGAGTTCCCACTTGTGGATATAGCCAAGAGCACATCTGTTCCTTGTCCCAAAGCACGAACTTGTTTTGAAAAAATTTGATTGAAGTCGTAATCATTTCCTATTGCTGTCAAAATGGAGGAGTCTGTGGTTAGTGCTATTGCGGCTAGCTCCGGTCTTTCTCGCTCAAAGCGTCCAACAAATTCAGCTGCAAAATGCTGAGCATCTGCAGCTGATCCCCCGTTGCCACATGCTAGTACTTTGCCACCACCTGTTACACACGACAATATAGCTTGAATAGCTTCTAATATTGGTTTATTTAAAACCTGTGCTGATTGATACTTCAGATCTGCACTGTCTATAAACTGCTGTTCTATTCGTTGTTCTAACATTTTTTCATGTACCAATATGCTTTATGTTTCACTAGGATATTATCTAGCTCAGGAGCTCACGCACTAATCATTCATTGTAATGAATTGTTCTGAAACTTTCATTCTTAATTTAATTCAGTTATTCTTAAGCCCTCTCATGCTTGTCCTCTTTTTCTCGCTCATTTGAAACAACCATTGGAAACCATATTTTGAATCCAAGTTACGCCCTTGCCTTGAAAGCTGCCGAGCAGGCAACTGGCCATCAAGAATTCC
This sequence comes from uncultured Burkholderiales bacterium, assembly GCA_903876885.1. Lineage (GTDB taxonomy): Bacteria > Pseudomonadota > Gammaproteobacteria > Burkholderiales > Burkholderiaceae_C > Limnohabitans. Next base: position 12,068 of record CAIRBP010000057.1, read on the forward strand.
CTTTAAGCTCCCTGTACGTGGTTGCGACTCCCATTGGCAATATGGCTGATATTACGCTTCGCGCATTACATACCCTCTCTATTTGTGATTTTTTGGCCTGTGAAGATACAAGAGACACCAAAAATTTACTAAAAAACTATGGAATTGATAAACCAGCTGAGGCCTGGGTTGCGGTTCATCAACACAATGAATCTGAAATTTCACCCCTCATTATCAATAAATTAGCACAAGGAGCACGTATAGCTTTTTTATGTGACGCAGGTACGCCCGGCATTAGTGATCCAGGCGCCTGGCTCGTTCACGCTGTCTCCATTGCAGGATTCAAAGTCGTACCGATTCCCGGCGTTAGCAGCGTTACGACTCTTATTAGCGCAAGCGGCCTTATTGGAATTAGTGGGTTTATCTTTTTTGGCTTTCTCTCAACCAAAAGTATTGAACGCGAGAAACAGATCAAATCCTTTGCGCTTGATCCTCGTCCCACCGTAATTCTTGAAGCGCCGCACCGAATTGAAGCTCTTACAAAGGCTTTATCCCTCCTTGGTGAACGTAAAGTAACCTTGGGTCGTGAGCTAACAAAACAATTTGAACAAATAATCACGTTGCCGGCTAATCTACTTCATTCTTGGCTATTAGAGGATCAAAATCACCAACGAGGTGAATTTGTCGTGATTGTTCACGCTAATGATTCTGACACGACTGAACCCTCTACCTCTTACGAAGACATTTTGAGGATCTTGCTCAGCGAACTTTCTGTAAAAGGGTCCGTCAAACTGGCTCAACTATTAACAGGCGCCCCCAAAAATGAACTTTATGAGCTTGCTTTGACTTTGAACACGAAGAATCAGATGTGAACTCCTATATTTCTCACACTTTAAATTTCTAGCGTTTGTTAGTTAGCGCACACTATCGCAAAGAGCTCTGTAAATGCTCAGTCGCTTTTTGTTATTTTTCCTCTAAGAATCCTTAATTACTACCATTCAGGTAATGAACACTTTGAGTTTGGTGCGGCTGGCGGGGATCGAACCCACGACCCTTGGCTTCGGAGGCCAATACTCTATCCACTGAGCTACAGCCGCATTTCTTTTGAAAGCAAACATGATTGTAGGCCCTCAGACTGGTTAGTTTTTATTTACTCCTGTCTTATTCGTAAACCATTACTGCTTGCCTATTATTTTTCTTATTGCTTCATTCGTTTAACTGCCCTAGTTATAATTGCTTATTCTGTTAATAGATAACGCATACCCGAGGAATTTATGAGCGACCACGACGAGCAAGACCACACAGGCCCCATTAAAACTCCCGCACAGTTTTTATGGGTTGTTCTTTTCTCCTTTGTGCTTCCCATATTCATAATTATTGGTTTAGTTTATTACGTTGGTGCAGCCAATAAACCTGCAGAGGGATCTTCTGATTTACCCAAATCAGTTGCGGAACATATTCAAAAAGTTGGCATTGTTGAAATCAGAGACGCCAACCGTGAACTCAAGTCTGGTGAACAAGTCTTCAAAGCACAGTGCACAACCTGTCACACCGCTGGCGCACTTGGCTCTCCTAAATTTGGTGATGTAGCGGCTTGGAGTCCAAGAATCAAAAAGGGCTACGATGCTCTTTTAGTCTCAGCACTCAAAGGTAAAGGCAATATGGGTGCCCAAGGCGGCGGTGAATTCGACGATGTAGAAATCGGAAGAGCGGTAGTTTATATGGCAAATGCAGGTGGCGCTAAGTTTGCGGAGCCTAAAGCTCCTACTACATCTGCTGCGTCTTCTGAAAATTCAGCACAAGGCATGAATACTAAGTAACTTAATTAAGAAGTTCAAATCTTTTTTATAAAGCCAGTCTTAATGACTGGCTTTATCTTTTGCAGGGCTTTTAATAAAGCCAAAAAAATTTTCAAGCTTATCTACAGTTAAGTCTTTTAATTGCCAGCCCTGCTCATCCATCTGTATAGTAAAAGCATACATATCCATGGTGTGCACCAGGCCGATACCAAGATTCGTATCTATATATGCTCGACCAAGTTCATCAATATAAGTTTGTAACACATCTGCCACAATTTCTGTTTGAGTGACGATTTGATTATTATGATTAAATCTGTATACCCATGGCGTTACCTCAAGCTCAACATACACTTTTTGCGGCCCATTTTGAAAATAATATCGCCCTAAACTGTCTTGTTGATAATTGCGGTTTATGAATTCAATTAATTTTCGGTGCACAAGTCTTGTGCCCTTGGACTCGGTAAATGCGCCCTTGGTTTGTGTTTCTTCATCCCGCATGTACCAATCGCCCCTTGCGTCCAAGCCAAGCCATCCATAGCAAGCCGGTACATTTGGCCATTTCTTAATTGCTAACTTTACGATTTCATCCATACTTGAACAAGGTCTGGCAAAGCGTTTAACTTACCTGGAAATTCTGAATGTGTATACCCAACGTGACCCCCACCACTGGTGTATATAGGGCGGCCATAACTATTAAATTGCGTTTTTAGTGGCAATGATGCTGCAGGTATAAAGGGATCATTCAGACTATTTAATACAAAGTGGTTTACTTTGATATCCCTCATCCTTAAATTTGATGAGCAATTTTCCCAATAATCTACTGTACTTTTAAATCCGTGCAACGGTGCTGTAAAGTAATTATCAAATTCATACAAGCTCTTTGCTTTTCTAACCATCTCATAATCAAATAATCCTGGAAATTGTTTGATTTTTTCTGCTGCCTTTTTTTTCATGGTTTTTAAAAAGCGTTTTTCATAGAACCAATGATTAATTCCCTTTCCTATTTGCAAACCACTTTGCATCAAATCAAGGGGCGCACAAATCGAACCTACCCCAGTAACATACTTTGATGCTTGCGCTCCTGCCTCCTGAGCCCACCTAAGCAAAGCATTTCCTCCTAAAGATACGCCCACAGCCCAAATAGTTCCATCAAATGACTCCTTGATCCTCTCAATGATCCATGCAACCTCCTCATAATCTCCACTGTGATACGCTCGAGGAGCTGAATTTATTTCTCCACTGCACCCTCTAAAATGTGGAACACACAGTGCAATATTTTTTTCCTTGAGATGGTTTGCAAAAGCTATTGCATAGTGACTCTTAGAGTTTCCCTCTAAGCCATGAAACAATATACACAACTCGCTTTTATCTTTGGCGTGTTCAGACCACTCCAGATCTATGAAATCATTATCTTTTGTAAATATTCTTTTCCTCTCCCAGTTTATTGGGTCAGGGTACAAGTGTTTAGCAACTAATGCAGGATAAATAGTTTGGGCATGCCCACTACGAAGCCACAGAGGCGAATCGTAGATCCAATTCAATGAAGCACCTGATTTGACAGGCTTAAATCTTTCATCTCATTAGGTGTTCCAGGGCTTGCATGGTGGATCATTAGCTTCCAACCCTGGGCAGTTCTTTGGTAAACATTTGTCGTAGATGTATATGCTTTTTGTGGGCCATCGGGTAACATGACTTCAACTCGTTCTATTACACTATGAACGGCACTTGTAAGTGAGCTAAGTTTTATTACACGCTCTGGATGGGCTTGTATGGAACCATTTGCGAACATCGCCTCAAATGAGGCTCTTATAGCCGCTAAACCAACAATACGAGGACCCCCAGGATGAATACAGACTATTTCGTCCTCATCTCCCCAGCAAGTCATTAATTTTTCTAAATCTGCGTTTTGTAGTGCCTCATAGAAAACTGCCTCTACATCTTCTGAGGTACCACCAACCGTTGCAGCTACGAGTTGCTTTGATTTAGTCATGTTTCTCTAAATTGACTAAAACCAAGTTAATTTTATTGTGTTAGAACTCAATAGATAACGGCGTTATCTTTTTTTACTGTGCAGGCGTCTAACTGCTGCTAACTGTGCAGCAAGTATCACCAATTCTGATTGAGCCCTTGCTAAATCTTGACCGCCCTTTGCATTTTTAAGGGCTTCCTCTGCTGCTTGTTTAGCTTGAAGTGCTTTTTCTTCATCCAAATCTTTTGCCCTAACCGCAGTATCGGATAATACCGTCACACCATCGGGTTGGACTTCTAAAATACCGCCGGCCACAAATACCATTTCCTCAGTTCCGTCTTCAAGCTTTATTCTGACAGACCCGGGACGAATACGTGTGATGAGCGGCGTATGGCGAGGATATATCCCCAACTCCCCTGACTCCCCAGGAAGCACTACAAAACTCGCCTCGCCTGAGAAGATAGACTCCTCTGCGCTAACGACATCTACGTGGAAGGTGCTTGTCATCTGATAACTTTCGTTTATATTGGAGGAAGATCAAACTGTAGTTGATCTTCCAACAGTCCCAATTAAATCTTCTTGGCCTTTTCAAACGCTTCGTCAATGGTTCCTACCATGTAGAAAGCTTGCTCTGGCAAATGATCACACTCACCGCTTGCAATCATTTTGAAACCGCGAATTGTTTCTGCCAATGTTACGTATTTACCGGCAGTTCCAGTAAACACTTCAGCTACGTGGAAAGGTTGTGACAAGAAACGTTGAATCTTACGTGCGCGAGCAACAGTCAATTTATCTTCAGGCGCAAGTTCATCCATACCTAAAATTGCAATAATGTCACGCAATTCTTTGTAACGCTGTAAAGTACCCTGAACCAAACGAGCTGTTTGGTAATGCTCATCACCGACCACATGGGGATCTAATTGTCGGCTAGTTGAATCAAGCGGATCTACAGCTGGGTAAATACCCAAAGCCGCAATATCTCTACTCAACACAACTGTTGAATCCAAGTGAGCGAAAGTTGTAGCCGGTGAAGGATCTGTTAAATCATCAGCAGGTACGTAAACGGCTTGGATAGAAGTAATTGATCCTACCTTTGTAGATGTAATACGCTCTTGAAGTCTTCCCATCTCCTCAGCTAGAGTAGGCTGATAGCCCACAGCAGATGGCATACGACCTAATAAAGCGGATACTTCGGTTCCTGCAAGCGTATAACGGTAGATGTTATCCACGAAGAATAGAACATCTCGTCCTTCATCTCTAAAGGATTCGGCAATCGTCAAACCTGTCAAAGCAACGCGAAGACGGTTACCAGGAGGCTCATTCATCTGACCGTAAACCATGGCAACTTTTGATTCTTCTAAGTTGTCTGATACAACCACATTAGATTCCATCATCTCATGATAGAAATCATTTCCTTCTCGCGTACGCTCACCCACACCTGCAAACACAGACAAACCTGAGTGTGCTTTAGCTATGTTGTTGATCAACTCCATCATGTTCACGGTCTTACCTACACCAGCACCACCGAACAATCCAACTTTACCGCCCTTTGCAAAAGGGCAAACCAAGTCAATAACCTTAATACCAGTTTCAAGCAATTCGGTAGACGGTGAGAGTTCATCATACTCGGGTGCTTTTCTGTGAATGGAGGCAGTCTTTGCAGAATTAACTGGTCCACGCTCATCAATGGGTTGGCCTAATACGTCCATGATTCGACCAAGTGTTGCCTTGCCAACTGGAACTTGAATAGCCTCTCCAGTATTGCTAACCATCAAGCCACGACGCAAACCATCAGAGCTTCCAAGCGCAATCGTACGAACTATTCCGTCGCCGAGTAACTGCTGAACTTCTAGAGTTAATGACGTACCCTCAAGTTTGAGTGCGTCGTAAACCTTTGGCATGTGATCACGTGGAAACTCAACGTCAACCACCGCACCAATACACTGAACAATTTTTCCTTGCGCTTGAGCCATTTTTTGCTCCATAAATATAAATTCTTGTTACACCGCTGCCGCACCGGCAACGATCTCTGAGAGTTCTTTCGTAATCGCTGCTTGACGAGTCTTGTTGTAGATTAGCTTGAGTTCGCCAATTACACTACCTGCATTGTCTGTCGCTGACTTCATAGCAACCATCCTTGCGGACTGCTCTGAAGCCATGTTCTCAGCTAAGGCTTGATACACCAAAGCTTCAATATAGCGAATCAACAAATCTTCAATGACTGTATGAGCATCAGGCTCATACAGATAGTCCCAACTATTCTTCTTGTTTGTAGATGTAATTTGCTCACCAGACAAAGGCAGAAGCTTCTCCATAACTGGCTCTTGCTTCATCGTATTGATGAACTTTGTATAACAAAGATAAACAGAATTAATCTCTTTTGCCACATAAGCATCAAGAAGAACTTTTACAGGACCAATTAATTTATCTAAGTGTGGGGTGTCACCTAACTGAGTAACCTGAGAGACAACCTCAACACCGGCTCTGTTTAAAAAGCCCAGACCCTTGTTGCCAATAGCCATTGCTTTTGCAGTGTTTCCAGCCGCCTGTAGTTCCTTCAGTTTTTGCCCAACAATACGCAACATGTTGGTGTTTAGTCCACCACACAAGCCTTTGTCAGTTGAAACAACAATGAAGCCAACCCCCTTGGAATGGTTAATTTCCATAAAAGGATGTACAAACTCTGGATTTGCTTGACCCAAGTGACAAGCGATTTTTTTAATCTTTTCACTGAAGGGTCTTGCAGCGCGCATCCGATCCTGAGCTTTCCTCATTTTAGATGCGGCCACCATTTCCATGGCTTTTGTGATCTTCTTGGTATTTTCTACCGATTTGATCTTGCCTCTAATTTCCTTACCTGCTGCCATTAAAGCTTCCTTAGTTTGTCAGGTACGGTTTTAAACAAACGACTTTTTGAACTCTACCAAAGCTGTTGTAAGTTCAGCCTCAGCATCTTTGTCCATAGCTTTGTCTTTTTCCAACTTAGCCAATAAAGCAGCGTGCTGATCTTTAAGGTGGCCATGAAGACCAGCCTCGAAAGCAAGAACTCGATTAACTGCGATGTCGTCTAAATATCCCTTGTTAACGGCAAATAAAGTTGCACCCATCAAACTAATAGTTAATGGACTGTACTGGGCTTGTTTTAGCAACTCTGTAACACGTGCACCACGGTCCAACTGCTTTCTAGTTGCCTCGTCCAAATCTGAAGCAAACTGCGCAAAGGCTGCCAGCTCACGGTACTGCGCCAAATCGGTACGAATACCACCAGATAAATTCTTGATTAATTTGGTTTGAGCTGCACCTCCAACACGAGACACAGAAATACCGGCGTTAATAGCAGGACGGATTCCTGAATTAAACAAACTGGTTTCCAAGAAAATTTGTCCATCCGTAATAGAAATTACGTTGGTAGGAACGAATGCTGACACATCGCCCGCCTGAGTTTCAATAATTGGCAACGCAGTTAAAGAACCTGTTTTACCTTTTACAGCGCCCTTAGTAAACTCCTCAACATAGTGTTCGTTCACTCGTGCTGCACGCTCTAATAAGCGACTATGCAAATAAAACACATCGCCAGGATAAGCCTCACGACCTGGAGGGCGCCTCAATAGCAAAGATACCTGGCGGTAAGCTACCGCTTGCTTTGACAAATCGTCATAAACAATCAAAGCGTCCTGTCCACGGTCCCTGAAGTATTCACCCATTGTGCAGCCAGAATATGCAGATACGTATTGCATCGCTGCTGACTCAGAAGCTGTCGCAGCCACAACGATGGTGTAATCCATTGCTCCTGCTTGTTCGAGCGCGCGAACTACGTTCTTAACGGAAGAAGCTTTCTGGCCGATCGCAACGTAGATACAGGTCATGTTTTGACCTTTTTGATTGATGATGGCATCAATCGCTACGGCAGTTTTACCAGTTTGCCTGTCCCCAATAATAAGTTCTCGCTGACCACGACCAATAGGCACCATTGAGTCAATAGACTTCAATCCTGTTTGCATTGGCTGAGAAACGGATTGACGCGCAATCACGCCAGGTGCGACCTTCTCAATCACATCGGTCATCTTCGCGTTAATTGGACCTTTGCCATCAATTGGGTGTCCTAATGCGTTAACCACACGACCAATAAGCTCCGGGCCAACGGGTACCTCTAAAATTCTGCCCGTACATTTAACCGTATCGCCTTCGGAGATATGCTCATAGTCACCCAAAATAACTGAGCCAACTGAGTCACGCTCTAAGTTAAGGGCCAATCCAAATGTATTGTTTGGGAACTCCAACATTTCCCCTTGCATCACATCGCTCAAGCCATGAATACGGCATATCCCATCACTGACGGAGATAACCGTACCTTGGTTGCGAATGTCGCCGCTAGGCGCCAATCCTTCAATGCGACTCTTGATGAGTTCGGAGATTTCTGCGGGATTGAGTTGCATGACTCTTTCCTTCTTTCTTATTTAAGGGTCTTACCCAGAACTCTGATTAGGAGGTCAGGGCTACTTTCATTTCTTCAAGGCGGGACTTTACTGAAGTATCAAGTACTTCATCTCCCACCACCACTCTTACGCCGCCAATAAGGCTCTCATCAATTTCAACACTTGTTTGTAATTGGCGAGAAAAGCGTTTTTCCAAAACCTCGGTTACAGCTGCTTTTGCGGATGCATCCAAGGGAAAAGCACTGTAAATGACCGCCTCAGAAAATCCTGATTGGGCATTCAGCAATACTCTGTACTGATGTGCAACTTCTGGCAGAACACTCAATCGACCATGTTCAAGCAAAGTATGCAGAAAATTAAGCGCTCCTTCGGAGAGCTTAACCTTCAATACTGAGGTAATCAAGTCAATCACCTGGGAGACAGATACTTTTGGACTCAAAGAGAACTGCTGCACACGAGAATCTTGAGCAATTACAGCCAATGAATCCAATAAATCTGCCGTCTCTTGTGGAGCGCCTAGACCCTTAGACTTGAAAAGAGCCTCAGCATAAGGCCGTGCAATGGTTGCAAGTTCTGCCATATGACCTCTTACAGCTCTGTCTTCAAGCGGGACAACAATTCTGCATGAACAGAAGGGTTAACTTCTTTACGCAAAATTTGCTCAGCCCCTTTGACTGCAAGCTCAGCCACCTCGTTGCGCAAAGCTTCCTTCGCACGCAGAATTTGCTGCTCTGCCTCGACTTTTGCAGCGGCAATTATTTTATTGCCCTCTTCAGTCGCAGCCAATTTGGCCTCGTCAATCAAGGCCTGTGCTCGGCGCTCGGCGTTAGCAACAATTCCAGCCCCCTCTGCTCGTGTTTGGTTAAGCCTTAGCTCAACCTCTTTGTGCGCATTGGATAACTCGATTTTTGCGTGCTCAGCAGCAGCCAAACCATGTGCTATTTTTTCAGCTCGCTCATCTAAGGCATGTGCAATGGGCGGCCACACGAATCGCATCGTGAACCACACCAAAATAGCAAATACGATAGCCTGAACAAACAGCGTTGCATTGATACTCACGGCAACACCTTTCTAAGAGCGGTTGTAAAAATTACTTTAAAACGAAGGGGTTTGCAAAAGCAAACATCATCGCGATACCCACACCAATCAAGAATGCGGCGTCAATCAAACCAGCAAGCAAAAACATCTTTGTTTGCAATTCGTTCATCAGCTCTGGCTGACGCGCAGCCGCTTCAAGGTATTTACTACCCATAATGCCAATTCCGATACAAGCGCCAATGGCGCCCAGTCCGATGATCAAGCCTGCGGCGAGTGCTACAAAACCGAGTACATGTTCCATTGATAGCTCCTGTTGTCAAATAAAAAATGGAAAGGTTAAAAAAAGATTACCCAAT
>CAIRBP010000058.1 GCA_903876885.1 uncultured Burkholderiales bacterium
CCCCCTGAGGGCCGGTGATCGCCGACAGATAGAACTTTTTGATATCGTAATGTTCAAGTTCGCGTTTAGTGATTAATGATTAGTAAACCAGTGAGAAATTGGAATTGGATAATTCCAAAATTTCAGAGGATGTCATAAACACTTGAAGTTCCAAGGCAATTGGTAATCAAAACCTTTAAGCGATAAACAACTAAACTTATAACAACTTAAAGAGCTTAAAAAGCTTAAGGAACCTAGAGTACCCAGCTCAACAAGTTTTTCTTAATTACTGGGTAGCGCTTATTTTTCGACCATTAAAGTCTTGTACAGGTCTTGCATTCACCTTGAAGGGGAACTTGTTGATCTGCCCCTTAGAGAGCTCGATCGGGGTCTTAAGAACATAGTTCATGACGCCCTCTGTGCAAGGCGGAGTAGATAAAGAACCTTCGTAAGTGAAGTGTCCCATGTCAGCCGGGAGGAGTGTCGCCGGATTAAATGTTACCTTAGGAGGAGCGTATTCTTCGCCTTCTTTTTTATCTTTGGGTAAGTTAGTCCACAAAAGCTTGATCGCAGGGTTTTCTTTACCCTCGTTGATCAAAACAGCAAGCACTGCTAGCTTTCCTTTTTTATTCTTGTGCACAAGGTGAACCACCATGGCTGAGCTTTTACCGTCGACCTCCTCCTCACTTGGGCGGTGAAAGTGAACATCAACTAACTCATAAACATCTTTATTAACCATCAAAGTGCTGCCCGCTTCGGGATTGATTTGGATGGTATGTCCTGTGTTGACTATCTTTAATGCGCCTTCCTTGTAATCGGCGGTTAAAGTTTCTTTGGCTTTCTCAAAGGGACCAATAATATTCATAGGTGCTTGCTTCTTACCTTTGGCACAGGTTGGGAAGTTATCCCCCCAATGCTCTGGCCCAGTGTCGCCGTCGTAGCCCCATTTGAAGTCGTTGGCACTCACCTCTTTAACAGGTTTGTCAGCAGTTGGGTCACCTTTGACAGGCACTCCGTCGCGGCTACAGTCGGCTAAAACACTAACCTTTTGGCCAGCAGCAACGAGTGCATTTTGCGCAGCACACACTGTTTGAAGTCTTGTATTCCACTCCGCAAGTTCAAGCGTCTTTTGAAAAGCAGCGACTGTGTTTGGGTCGTTAACCCCGTTGGTTAACATACGAAGCGCACCAAGTCCAACTTGACGATCTGCGCTCAAAGATTTTTCTTTTTTATAGAGCGCGTCCACATCAGAGAGCACCACTCCATTGGCAAAAGCTGACTTCAAGGCATCGAGTTGGCGCTGATCTTGGGTAAGCGCAACAAGCTTCTCTTTAGTTGCATCAAGCTCTTCTTGAGCCTTATCCAAAGCCTCTTTCGTCTGATCCAACTCTTCAGAATACTGGGTTAAATCATCTGAGATGTGTTTTTTGCCGGTGTAGTTGGTATAAGCAAAAGCCGCTACGGCCACCAAAACAATGGCGAGTAAGATTTCAACGATGATGCGTAAATACTTTTTCATAGCAGTTCACATTCAGTGGTAAGGTCATTAAGTTTATTCATTTCACACCAAACTAAACAAGCACGAGAGGTGCTCGCAAAGGGCGTCGTCTATGCAGTATCGGCTCGACGGGACAAAAGCTTTAATCTATCCTAAAGAATACTTTAGACCTCAAGTTGAGAAATTTATGCCCAACGAGCGTTCAACTTAAGCTCAACTTGTACTCAACTTGTACTCAACATTGGGTCGCGCCCCTGACATTGACATATAAAGCATACAACGAGTGGCTTGCTGCCATATACAGACGGTTCCTCTTGGCTCCCCCAAAACACAGGTTGGCACACCGTTCGGGCAGGTGAATGTGCCCAATCTGGGTGGCGTCAGGCGCAAAAATTCGCACTCCGTCCAACCCCTCCCCCATTCCCCAACCAGCCCAAAGGTTACCTTCCTCATCACATCTAAAACCGTCGGGTGAACCCCCTGGCTCAGCGGTTTTAAAAACTCTATCATTTGTCAATCGCCCATCACCGCTCACATCAAAGAGTCTAATTCTCCTTGGGGTTGCACCTGACTCGACCACGTAGAGAAGTTTTTCATCGGGTGAGAAACAAAGGCCATTTGGCCTTTCAACGGTTGTGCAAACGGCTTCAATTTTTCCGCTTATTGGGTCAACTCTGTAAATATTGGTCGGTAACTCCTGCTCCGCTGGAGCTCCCTCATACCAGCCCAAGAGTCCAAAAGGAGGATCTGTAAACCAAATGGATCCATCAGACTTAACAATAATATCGTTTGGTGAGTTAAGCCTCTTACCCTCAAATGAATCTGCGATAACAGTAATTGAGCCATCGTATTCGGTGCGGGTCACACGCCGAGACGCATGTTCGCAGGATAAAAGCCTTCCTTGGCGGTCCCGCGTATTTCCATTAGAAATGTTGGAGTTGTTCCTGTAAACACTAGCAGTCTCTGAACTCTCATCCCACTTCATGATTCGCTCATTGGGCAGATCGCTCCACAGCAAGTAGCGCCCATCTCCAAACCAAACCGGACCCTCTGACCAACGGCAACCTGTGTGCAAACGCTCTACAGTTGCGTGAAAGAGCCTGTATTTTAAAAACCTAGGATCTAAGACCTCAACTCTGGGATCAGGATATCTTGGGGACGGATTCCAGGACGTGTCTTGCATTGTGCAGCTCCAAGAAAGAATAACGAGTTAAGACCGTGATCTTAACCTCTGACAAAGAGGGTTACCAGGGGTGAGTCCCCAACTTGGCGACTCCAGTGGCCATGAACTTTGGGGTCAAAGGTAGCGCCTTCGGGCAGAAGATCATTGGAGTAAAAGTGCTCGCCGGGTGAGAAAGTTTTAGAGGAACCGTCTTGGAGATTAATTTGCATTTGGCCACTTAATATAAAAACCCATTGAGGGTGCGTGCTGACGTGAAACTCGCTTTTAAACCCAACCGGACTTTGTCTAAGCTGATATCCCCCGCTTTGCATAAGAGTTGATAAGCGGGCTTGCTCGCTACCTTGGTCCAACTCTATTAACTCCTCACCAAACTCGGCGAAACCATTTTTGTTCGTAAATAGCGTGATTTGTTTGAATTTCATGTAAAAAGAAACCTGAAGTTGTTAACTAACTTTGACTCGTAAAACCCTAAATGAATCTTAAAGATAATGAATCATCTCGTACAAAATATTAAAAATAATGATTCTTTAATATACAAATTATTATCTATTTTTGTGTCAATCATAATGTCAATCATAGTCAATCATAGTCAATCATAATCAATCATTTAATCAACCGTGCGGATCAGTTAGCCGGAATATTCCGCTTACCGCCCAATACTGATCAATTAGATCGAATGTTGTGAGTTCACCCAATCCATTACAATGAGCACTCTAACA
>CAIRBP010000059.1 GCA_903876885.1 uncultured Burkholderiales bacterium
AAGTTTTGTAAGGACCCTGGTCATGAATAAGATCCGCAAAGGCGACGAAGTTATCGTCATTGCTGGCCGAGATAAAGGCAAGCGTGGCACAGTGTCTCTTCGCAAAGACGAGAGTCATCTCGTTGTGGAAGGCGTTAATTTAGTTAAAAAACATACCAAACCGAATCCAATGGCTGGAACAACTGGCGGTATCGTTGACAAAACAATGCCAATTCACCAGTCTAACGTAGCGATTTATAACGCTACAACGGGTAAGGCTGATCGAGTTGGAATTAAGCTTTTGGCTGATGGTAAGAAGATTCGCGTCTTCAAGTCATCTGGCGAAGAAATCAAGGTGGCGTAATCATGGCACGACTTCAAGAACAATACAAAGAAAAAGTAGTACCGCTACTCATTGAGAAATTTGGTTACAAATCTCCAATGCAAGTGCCAAGGCTTACAAAGATCACTTTAAATATGGGTGTTAGTGAGGCAGTTGCGGACAAGAAGGTTATGGAGCATGCGGTTAGTGATTTGACAAAAATCTCTGGCCAAAAGCCTGTAGTTACAAAGTCTCGCAAGGCTATTGCTGGATTTAAGATTCGTGAAGGCCAGGCGATTGGCTGTATGGTTACTTTGCGCGGTGTAAGAATGTATGAATTCTTGGATCGCTTTGTAACTGTGGCTTTGCCTCGAGTTAGAGATTTTCGCGGTGTATCTGGTCGTGCGTTTGATGGAAGAGGTAACTACAACATCGGCGTTAAAGAGCAGATCATTTTTCCTGAGATTGAGTATGACAAGGTTGATGCCTTGCGTGGACTCAATATCAGCATCACCACAACGGCCAAGTCTGATGATGAGTGCAAAGCACTTTTATCTGCCTTCCGTTTCCCGTTTAAGAACTGAGGTGGTACGTGGCTAAAGTAGCATTAATCGAGCGCGAGCTCAAAAGAGATAGGTTGGTTGAGAAGTACGCAAAGAAATATGCGGAGCTCAAGGCAATTTCAACAGATGCAAAGCGTAGTGACGAAGAGCGTGCTGCGGCTCGTCTTGAGTTGCAAAAACTACCGCGCAATGCCAATCCTACGCGTCAACGAAATCGTTGTGCTATTACGGGTCGCCCACGCGGGACGTACCGTCAATTTGGACTTGGACGTTCCAAGGTTCGCGAAATGGCTTTTGAGGGCACCATTCCTGGTGTCACCAAGGCCAGTTGGTAACAGGCAAGGAGATTCCACATGAGTATGAGTGATCCAATTGCCGATTTGTTAACACGCATTAGAAATGCGCAAATGGTGGCAAAACCAACTGTATCGGTTCCTTCTTCTAAGGTGAAGATTGCAATCGTTCAAGTCTTAAAAGACGAAGGCTACATTGACGGCTTCAACGTTAAAAGTGATGACGGCAAAGCAGAGCTTGAAATTTCGTTGAAGTACTATGCGGGTCGTCCGGTGATTGAGCGCATTGAGCGCGTTAGTCGTCCAGGGCTTCGTGTGTACAAGGGAAGAGATGCGATTCCACAGGTCAAAAATGGGCTTGGAGTTGCCATTATCACTACCCCTAAAGGCGTTATGACGGACCGTAAGGCTCGTGCCAGCGGTGTAGGCGGCGAAGTTTTATGCTACGTCGCATAAGGGCAGGAGAAACAAGATGTCACGAGTAGCAAAAATGCCTGTAGCCATTCCTCAAGGGGTGGACATTTCAATTAAAGAAGACGTAATCAGTGTTAAGGGTACCGGCGGTACATTAACAATGCATGCTAATTCTTTGGTGAAAATTAATAACGAAGGTGGAAAGCTCAGCTTTGCACCTTCAAACGATTCGCGTGAAGCAAATGCGATGAGTGGGACTATGCGCCAACTCGTTAACAACATGGTAGTTGGTGTAACTAAGGGCTTTGAGAAAAAGCTGAACTTAGTTGGTGTTGGTTACAAAGCTCAAGCACAAGGTACTAAACTCAATTTAACGGTTGGGTATTCCCATCCCGTCAATATTGAAATGCCAGCTGGCATAAAGGTGGAAACACCTGCTCCTACAGAGATTTTGATCAAAGGCGCTGATCGTCAGCGCGTTGGGCAAATAGCTGCAGAAATTCGCTCGGTTCGTCCACCTGAGCCCTACAAAGGCAAAGGCATTCGTTATTCGGATGAGACGATTACGATTAAAGAGACCAAGAAGAAATAAGGGGCTGCAAAATGATAAGCAAGAAAGAGCAGCGTCTTCGCAGGGCTCGTCAAACAAGAATCAGAATCGCTACACAAGGTGTTGCGCGTCTGACTGTAAACAGAACCAATCTACACATCTATGCCAGCGTTATTTCTGGAGATGGATCCAAAGTTTTAGCTACTGCCTCTACAGCAGAAGCGGATATCAAAAAGACTTTGGGTGGATCAGGTAAGGGGGGTAATGCGACTGCTGCTGAGATGGTTGGCAAACGCATTGCTGAAAAAGCAAAAGCAGTTGGCGTGGAAAAAGTTGCATTTGACCGCGCTGGATATGCATATCACGGACGTGTCAAGGCCTTGGCCAATGCCGCTCGTGAAGCAGGCTTGCAGTTTTAAGCAGATCGGATAGGTAAAACATGGCAAAAGTTCAAGCTAAGGTGCAAGACGACAGTCGTGACGACGGTTTGCGCGAAAAAATGATTGCGGTTAACCGCGTAACTAAAGTGGTCAAGGGTGGTCGTATTTTGGCCTTCGCTGCACTCACTGTGGTTGGCGATGGTGATGGCAGGGTCGGTATGGGCAAGGGCAAGTCTAAAGAAGTGCCAGCAGCCGTACAAAAAGCGATGGAAGAGGCTCGTCGCAATATGCACAAAATCTCATTAAAAAATGGAACAATTTTCCACAACGTTACCGGACACCACGGTGCAGCAAGCGTCATGATGGCGCCTGCTCCAAAGGGTACTGGAATCATTGCTGGTGGTCCAATGCGTGCAGTCTTTGAAGTTATGGGTATTACTGACATCGTGGCGAAGAGCCATGGTTCATCAAATCCTTACAACATGGTTCGTGCCACTCTTGATGCGTTGATCAATTCAACTACTCCTTCAGAGGTTGCTGCTAAACGCGGTAAATCTGTCGAAGAACTCTTCGTTTAAAGAGGGGCCTACAAATGACTACAGCTCAAACAGTAAAAGTCCAATTGGTACGCAGTCCAATTGGTACAAGAGAGTCTCACCGCGCAACTGTGCGTGGTCTTGGACTTCGTAAAATTGGTAGCGTAAGTGAGTTGCAAGATTCGCCTGCGGTACGCGGAATGATCAACAAGATCAGTTATCTGGTCAAAGTGCTTTAAAGGTTTAGCATGGAACTCAACGACATAAAGCCCGCAGATGGTTCACGCCCCAATCGTAGAAGAGTTGGTCGTGGAATTGGTTCTGGATTAGGCAAAACAGCAGGCCGTGGGCATAAGGGACAGAAGTCTCGTTCTGGTGGATACCACAAGGTTGGTTTCGAGGGCGGGCAAATGCCACTTCAAAGACGCTTGCCTAAGCGCGGATTTAAATCTCATTTACTGAAATTTAATGCTGAAGTAACGCTAACTGCTTTGTCAGCATTAGATATGGTTGATATTGACGTATTAGCTCTCAAGCAAGCTGGCCTAATAGCTGAGATGGCAAAGGTAGTTAAAGTGATCAAGACGGGTGAAATTACTCGTGCTGTCAAATTGAACGGTATTGGCGCAACAGCTGGTGCAAAAGCGGCTATTGAAGCTGCTGGCGGATCAGTAGCTTAATTAGGATACAGATTTCGTGGTAACAAGCGCATTAACAGGAAAAACGGATAAGTACGGAGACTTGCGTCGCCGTCTTGTTTTTTTGCTGTTGGCGTTAGTTGTTTATCGGTTAGGGGCTCATATCCCAGTTCCTGGGATCGATCCTGCGCAGTTGCAACAACTGTTTAACGGTAAACAAGGTGGAATACTGAGTTTATTCAATATGTTTTCCGGCGGGGCGCTGTCTAGGTTCACAGTTTTCGCATTAGGCATCATGCCCTATATTTCAGCTTCAATCATTATGCAGCTGTTAGGTTATGTGGTGCCTACGTTTGAACAGTTGAAAAAAGAAGGTGAATCAGGACGCCGCAAGATTACGCAGTACACCCGATACGGGACGCTAGGCCTGGCGATATTTCAGTCAATGGGAATTGCTTTGGCTTTAGAGTCATCTGCTGGTCTCGTGTTGTCACCAGGTTTTGGATTTCGGCTTACTGCTATGGTCAGCCTCACCTCAGGAACTATGTTTTTGATGTGGTTGGGTGAGCAAATTACTGAACGAGGTTTAGGTAACGGTATTTCTATATTGATTTTTTCTGGTATTGCTGCTGGATTGCCAAATTCAATTGGTGGATTATTAGAGCTGGTAAGAACTGGCGCAATGAGCATCATTGTTGCCTTGTTTGTTGTTTTGGTTGTGGGTGCTGTAACTTATTTTGTAGTTTTTGTGGAGCGAGGTCAGCGCAAGATTTTGGTGAACTACGCAAGAAGACAAGTCGGTAATAAAGTTTATGGTGGGCAGTCCTCACATTTGCCCTTAAAGTTAAACATGTCTGGAGTAATTCCACCTATTTTTGCATCCTCAATAATTTTGTTACCAACAACTGTGGTGAGTTGGTTTAGTACAGGTGATGGAATGCGCTGGTTAAAAGACATAGCGTCGGCTTTGTCTCCTGGCCAGCCTATTTACGTGATGCTTTATGCTGCAGCAATTGTGTTTTTCTGCTTTTTTTATACAGCTCTTGTATTTAACAGCAGAGAAACAGCTGATAACTTAAAGAAATCAGGTGCATTTATTCCTGGAATAAGACCTGGTGATCAAACTGCGAAATACATAGACAAAATATTGCTAAGGTTGACTTTGGCTGGCGCCGTTTACATAACTTTTGTTTGTTTACTCCCTGAGTTTTTAATCTTGAAATACAACGTACCTTTCTATTTTGGAGGTACGTCTCTCATGATTATTGTCGTTGTCACAATGGATTTCATGGCGCAAGTACAAAATTACTTGATGAGCCAACAGTATGAGTCGCTGCTGAAAAAAGCGAATTTTAAGTCTGCATTAGGTGCTTAAAAGGCATGGCGAAGGATGATGTCATTCAGATGCAAGGGGAGATTGTTGAGAATCTCCCTAATGCGACTTTTCGGGTTAAGTTGGAGAATGGACATGTGGTTCTAGGCCACATATCCGGCAAGATGAGAATGCACTACATTCGCATACTGCCTGGTGACAAGGTAACGGTAGAGATGACGCCCTATGATTTGACTAGAGCAAGGATTGTGTTCAGAGCAAAGTAGGCGTGAATTAAGTTGGTGGTGAATAAGCTTCATAATTTGTGAAGTTAAATTCAAATGAGTTTTTAGGAGAAAGATATGAGAGTTTCGGCTTCGGTCAAAAAGTTGTGCCGCAACTGTAAAGTAATTCGTCGCAAAGGTGTCGTGAGAATCATTTGTACTGATCCACGCCACAAACAGCGTCAAGGCTAACTCTGAATAGGAAAATAGAGGAATAACATGGCACGTATCGCTGGTATCAACATTCCCCCGCACAAGCATGCTGAAATAGGCTTGACTGCGATTTATGGCATAGGTCGTACACGCGCTCGCAAAATTTGTGAGATGTGTGGTATCGCCTATTCCAAGAAAATCAAAGACTTAACAGACTCTGATTTAGAAAAAATTCGTGACCAAATTGGTGTCCTCACCATTGAAGGTGATTTACGTCGTGAAATAACAATGAACATCAAGCGTTTGATGGACATTGGTTGTTACCGCGGCTTTCGTCACCGCAGAGGTCTACCAATGCGGGGACAACGTACCCGTACTAACGCTCGTACGCGCAAAGGCCCCCGTAAGGCCGCTGCAGCATTGAAGAAATAATTGAGGCATAACTATGGCTAAAGCACCCGCCAATTCAGCAGCACAACGTGTCCGTAAAAAAGTTCGTAAGAACGTAGCAGACGGCATTGCACACGTGCACGCATCGTTTAACAATACGATCATTACCATTACAGATCGTCAAGGCAATTCTTTGTCTTGGGCTTCATCTGGTGGACAAGGTTTCAAAGGTTCACGTAAATCAACTCCCTTTGCAGCTCAGGTTGCATCTGAAGTTGCTGGACGTGCAGCTATGGACCAAGGTATCAAGAATTTAGATGTCGAGATCAAGGGCCCTGGCCCAGGTCGCGAATCTTCAGTAAGAGCACTAGCTGCACTGGGAATCCGCATCACTTCTATTGCTGATGTAACCCCAGTTCCTCATAATGGTTGTCGCCCTCAAAAGCGTAGACGCATTTAATTTTCTAAAAGCCCACCGCTATTGATTGTTTGTCAATAGCTCCTTGCACACAATGTGCAAGCAGATGATTTAAAGGATGTTCAAGTGGCACGTTACTTAGGCCCAAAGGCCAAACTCTCTCGCCGTGAAGGCACAGATCTTTTTCTGAAGAGCGCTAGGCGCTCCATAAGCGATAAAGCTAAATTCGATAGCAAACCAGGTCAACACGGCCGCACGTCAGGTCAAAGAACTTCTGACTTCGGTTTGCAACTTCGCGAAAAGCAAAAAGTTAAACGTATGTACGGCGTTCTTGAGCGTCAATTCAGGCGTTACTTTGCTATGGCTGATCGTCAAAAGGGTAATACAGGCGCAAACCTATTGTTCCTTTTGGAGTCAAGGTTGGATAACGTTGTGTACCGTATGGGCTTTGGCTCCACCCGTGCAGAAGCACGTCAATTGGTTTCACATAAAGCAATAACAGTTAACGGACAGCAGGTTAATATTCCTTCTTACTTAGTTAAGACAGGTGATGTTGTTGCTGTTCGTGAAAAATCCAAAAAGCAAGGTCGTGTACTAGAAGCTTTGCAATTGGCTACACAAATTGGTATGCCTGCATGGGTTGAAGTTAATGTTGACAAGTCTGAAGGAGTCTTTAAAAAGGTTCCTGATCGCGATGAATTCGCAGCCGATGTTAATGAATCATTAATTGTCGAGCTGTATTCGCGTTAATTGAGGCGTACGTTAGCCTTCGAAGCTCCCAAGTTATAACAAATTTGGGGTAAAAAATTCAGCCTTACCGGTGTAACGAGCCGGGGGTGTTGATAGGAAAAAAAGAATGCAAACAAACTTGTTGAAACCAAAAACGATTAACGTTGAGCAATTAGGTCATAACCGTGCTTTAGTAACGCTAGAGCCGTTCGAGCGAGGTTACGGCCATACATTGGGTAATGCAATTCGCCGAGTCCTACTTTCATCAATGGTAGGTTACGCAGTTACTGAAGTAACTATTGCTGGTGTATTGCATGAGTACTCTTCAATTGACGGAGTACAAGAAGATGTAGTAAACATCCTTTTAAACCTAAAGGGCGTAGTTTTCAAATTACACAATCGTGATGAAGTAACCTTGAGTCTGCGTAAGGAAGGTGAGGGACCAGTAGTAGCATCTGACATCCAGACCCCTCATGATGTTGAGATCATTAATCCAGAGCATGTGATCGCAAACCTTTCTCATGGCGGAAAAATTGATATTCAACTTAAAATTGAGCAAGGCCGTGGATATGTTCCTGGCACAGTTCGTAGATACGGGGACGAGCCAAATAAATCAATTGGCCGTATAGTTTTAGACGCTTCATTCTCACCAGTTAAACGAGTAAGTTACAGTGTTGAGAATGCTCGAGTTGAGCAAAGAACAGATTTAGACCGTTTAGTCATTGAAATCGAAACCAATGGTGCTATTACCGCAGAAGACGCAGTTAGAGCATCAGCAAAAATTTTGGTTGAGCAGTTGGCGGTATTTGCACAGCTAGAAGGAAGCGAATTAGCTGCTTTCGACTCTCCATCGCCTAGAAATGCTCAGCAATTCGATCCTATCTTATTGCGTCCAGTCGATGAGTTAGAACTGACAGTAAGGTCTGCAAATTGTCTGAAAGCAGAAAACATTTTCTACATTGGCGATTTGATTCAACGCACTGAAAACGAATTGCTCAAAACACCAAATTTAGGCAGAAAATCTTTAAATGAAATTAAAGAAGTGCTTGCCTCACGCGGCCTAACATTAGGCATGAAGTTAGAAAATTGGCCGCCAGCTGGCTTAGATAAGCGTTAACCTAATCTCAAACGCTAAGAGCACTGAAGCGTTTTTAATCAATTCAGTCCACCCCTTGTACCTAATACGGCAAGGGGAAAATAAATAAAGGAAAAACTATGCGTCACGGACATGGACTTAGAAAATTAAACAGAACAAGCGAGCATCGCTTAGCGATGCTTCGCAACATGATGAACTCACTCATCGAACATGAGGCCATCAAAACAACAGTACCAAAAGCGAAAGAACTTCGTCGCGTTGTAGAGCCGATGATTACTCTTGCAAAAGAGCCGACACTTGCAAACAAACGACTGGCTTTTAACCGTTTGCGTAGTCGTGAAAATGTAGTGAAATTATTTGCCGAACTCGGTCCACGTTATCAAACTAGACCCGGTGGTTATACAAGAATTTTGAAGATGGGTTTTAGAGTTGGAGATAACGCACCTATGGCTTTGGTTGAATTGGTTGATCGTCCAGAAATTTCTGAAGAAGTACCAAATACTGAAGCATAAAATCTAAATAGCAGTTACAATAGAAGATCTGACGCGCGATGGAGCAGCCTGGTAGCTCGTTGGGCTCATAACCCAAAGGTCGCAAGTTCAAATCTTGCTCGCGCAACCAACATTTACGCCCACTTTTAGTGATAAAAGTGGGCGTTTTGTCTTGAGAATCGTATTTGAGCTCTAACATGAATACAACCGATTCAATTGAAGAACTAGAGAGACTTTCTCAGCGTATTGAAATAAAGATTCAAGGCGTAAATCAAGTTTGGCGTGTGTGGAATAAGGGTGCAAAAGAAAAACTAATACTTTTGCACGGAGGAAGCGGAAGTTGGACACACTGGTTGCATAACATTAAGCAACTTAGCCAAGACAAAGAGGTCTGGGCATTAGACATACCAGGATTTGGCGATTCAGAATTACCACCTAATGCTATAGACGTGGATGACTTAGTGGCTTATGTCACTGAGGGATTGATTATTATTGGCGAAGAAGAGGCAGTGGATGTTGTGGGATTTTCTTTTGGTGGATTGTTGGCAGGTTTCATAGCAGCCAAGGACATCAAACGTATCCGTAAACTTGTTTTGGTGGGTGTCCCTGCACTAGGGTTAACTGGAACTCCGTTGCCATTAAGAGGTTTACGACCAGAAATGGTCGTAACAGAAATATTAGAGGTTCATCGGCACAATTTAAAAGTGATGATGCTGGCTAATGAGGATATGATCACACCAGCTACGCTTGAGCTTCAACAAAAGAATATAGTCAGGGATCGACTAAGAAGACGACGCATTGCTAGGGGAGATGTTTTAATCCATTTGCAAAAAGATTGGGTATGTCCTGTATTTGCGATTTGGGGTGAGTTAGACGCCTTGTATAAAGGGCAGATGGACAAAATAAGAAATAAATTTGTAAATTGCAATTTGCTTGACTTCAAGGTTATCCCCAAAGCTGGGCACTGGGTTCAATACGAGCAGCCCGAGATATTTAATAGGTATTTAAAGCAAATATTGGATGATTAATCAGGTAATACGGTACTCAACTACAAGGTTTAAAAATGTTATTTAAATTTAAGTCTAAATCATGCGGGGATTTAATAATGCTAGAAGAGAGTGGCAAACTAGTTTTGTCACTTATTGGTAAAGAACCTGCTGCGCAGGGAATTATTGAAGTTCAAGACATGGCGAAGTCAATTAAGCTACTTGAGAGTGTGCTACTTAAAAACGGTATTGGTGAACATATTGCGCCCGTTGAGAGTACAAGACTCAAAGAGGGTGTAGAGAATAAGTTTGGTGGCCGAGAGGGTGACGAATCATTAGATCCAGTAACTGTAAAACAACGTGTCATTCCTTTTCTTGAAATGATTAAAACATGCCAGTCCCAAGGACACCCTATAGTTTGGGGAGTGTAGTCGTTGCATGCTTACGAGAGTCTCACGCCTGATGTCATTCAGAGTGCTCTAGTTGCCCTAGGACTTGATATGGACGGGAGACTAAGCACATTAAGCTCCTATGAAAACCGTGTTTACCTCGCGATGCTTGAAGGTGGAGGAGGCGTTGTTGCTAAATTTTATAGACCAGGAAGATGGAGTCAGGAGCAAATACAAGAGGAGCATGAATTTTCTCTGGAACTCATGGATGCTGAAATACCTGTTGTAGCTCCTTTAAAGTTTAAAGGAGCTACTGTTCACAGTACAAAATCATTAGGTATTCAATGCGAGGTGGATTTTTTATTTAGTGTGTCTCCAAATAAAGGCGGACGAGCGCCCGAGTTAGACGATGTAGAAGTTATTGAATGGCTAGGAAGGTATTTAGCAAGGATTCATAACATTGGTGCACAAAGAGAGTTCCTTTACAGAGAAACTGTGGATATTCAAACGCTTGGCTTAGAGCCGAGAAAACTATTAATTAGTTTAAATTGTATTCCAGATCAGTTCAAAGATAAATGGATATCAGCCTGTGAAAATGCTCTTGAAAAAGTAGATCAGGCTATGAAATATCCTTACAAAAGAATCCGCTTACACGGAGATTGTCATCCGGGTAACATACTTTGGACTCCCGCAGATATAACAGGTGGAGGACCGCACTTCGTAGATTTAGATGACTCTCGAATGGGTCCTTCAGTACAAGATCTTTGGATGCTTCAAAGTGGAAACGAAAAAGAGAGAACATTCCAACTATCAGTATTAATGGAGGGATATACAAGTATTCGCGAGTTTGATGTACGTGAATTAACGCTGATTGAACCACTTAGGACTTTAAGACTCATTCACTACAGTTCTTGGTTAGCTAAGAGGGCTGATGACCCTACTTTTGCTATTAATTTCCCCTGGTTTTGGAGCGCTGACTATTGGCAAACACAAATTGATACACTTAATGAACAAATTGAAGCTATGGATAAACCAAGTTTGATGATTTGAGTTTTTGAATAAGACAGGAATTAACAAGTAAAAAATCACAAAAATTGTGACTTTAGAGGGACTAAATGCTAAAAATTAACACGCAAGTTGGATACAAAATAAATATGATGAGAGGCAAATTATCAAATGTGTGTACTTTGCTTCTCGTTGCTCTTGGACTGATTACAGGGTTAAGCTTGCAATCAAATAGTGTTTATGCACAAGGAATAGCTTACCCAGTAAAGCCAATTACGATGGTTGTGCCATTCCCTCCGGGAGGAGTCGCTGACATAGTGGCCAGACCTGTCGCCGAAGCTTTAAGTCGTGAATTAGGTCAAACAGTACTGGTCGAAAACAGGGCCGGTGCAGGCGGAGGAATTGGAATGGGGTATGTAGCTCGCGCAAAAGCAGATGGATACACGGTTCTCATGGCTTTATCGTCGATAACTGTTATTCCAGAAGCTGATGTTGTAGTGGGTCGAAGCCCTATGTTTGCTTTATCAGATTTAAAACCCATTGCTCGGTTTACAGCAGATCCAACTGTTCTTGTAGTTCGAGCAGATGCGCCTTGGCATAATTTAAAGGAATTCTTAGAGGACGCTAAAAAAAGACCACATGCAATCAACTATGGCTCCTCTGGTAATTACGGCACTATGCATGTACCGATGGTTATGCTGGAATCAGGATCTGGAGTAAGTTTTACGCATGTGCCTTTTACGGGAGCAGGGCCTGCACTGGTCGGACTCCTGAGTGGACAAATTGATGCTGTCGCATCAGGTCCAGCAACAGTATTGCAAAATATAAAAGCAGGTAAGTTGAGAGCGCTAGCGCAGTGGGGAAATGCACGCTTAGATTCATTACCAGAGGTGCACTCATTGACAGAGGACGGTATTAATGTTCAATATGCGCAGTGGTCTGGACTCTTTGTGCCTTCAGCCGTGCCAGACTCAGTAGTGCAACGACTTAGGGCCGCAGCCAAAGTCGCAGCAGCAGATGCTAGAGTGCGTGAGACTATCGCAGGTGCAGGCAGCCCGATTCAGTATATGGATACTCTTGATTTTGATCGGTATGTACAGGCAGACGCTAGAAAAATGGGCGAATTGGTTAAAAAAATGGGTAAGTTAGATTAGTAAAGTTACTAAATAAGTCGAGCACTGAAGGAGGAGAATTGCGACTATAAGATATTCGTCGCAATCTCGGTCCCAAATAGTTAAATATTAAACCAACAGTGCATTTACCCTTTTTACGTATTCAGCAGGATCTTCAGGTAATCCACCTTCAGCTAATAAGGCTTGATCAAACAATATGTGGGCTAAGTCGTTAAAGTGCACACTTGCTTCTTCACTGCTTAGTTTTTTGACAAGGCGATGCTCAGGATTGACCTCTAATATAGGTTTAACCTCTGGGGCTGCTTGACCCGCTTGTTTGAGCATTCGGGACATTTGCAGTGACATGCCTTGATCCTTTACGACCAAACAAGCCGGTGAATCTACTAAGCGAGAGGTGATGCGCACATCTTCAGCCTTGGCTTTTAATGCCTCTTTAAGCTTCGCCAAGATTGGTTTGAAGGTTTCTTCAGCGACCTCCTGGGCCTTCTTTTCCTCTTCGTTTTGAAGTTTGCCTAGATCAACAGCTCCTTTTGCTACGCTTTGAAGAGGGGTTGAATCAAACTCATTCAAAAATCCGAGTGCCCACTCATCCACACGATCGGTCATTAAAAGAACTTCAATACCTTTCTTGCGAAACACCTCTAACTGTGGACTATTTTTAGCGGCTGCTAAGCTATCGGCTGTGATGTAGTAGATAGCCTCTTGTTCAGGTTTCATCCTAGATTTGTAATCTGCAAATGAAACAGAAACAGTATCTACTGTGGAACTAGCGAATCGAAGTAAGTGGGCAATTTTGTCTTTATTCGCAAAATCCTCACCAAGTCCTTCCTTGAGAACCGCACCAAATTCGTTATAAAAAGTAGTGTATTTGCCAGACTGTTCTTTGTCCTCAGCACTGGCATCATCTGCTGGTGTGTTGTGTTTTGCTAGATCCTCGAGCATAGAGAGAACACGACGGGTGTTACCCTCCCGGATAGCTTTTACATCGCGACTTTCCTGTAGAAGCTCTCGGCTAACGTTAAGGGGCAGGTCAGCTGAATCAACTATACCCTTGACAAATCTAAGATAGGACGGCATCAACGAATCTGCATCATCCATGATAAAAACACGCTTCACGTAAAGCTTAATGCCTGCCTTTTTATCCCTGTTCCACAAATCAAAAGGAGCTTTAGCGGGAACGTAAAGCAACTGGGTATATTCAGTCGAGCCCTCAACTTTGTTGTGACTCCACGAAAGTGGGGCTTCAAAGTCGTGACTTATTGCTTTGTAAAAGTCTGAATACTCCTGTGCTGAAATATCTTTTTTGGCTCTAGACCAAAGTGCATTGGCTTTATTTACAGTTTCCCATTCATCAGTTACAACCATCTCTCCAGGTTGACCGTCTTTGCCCTCTTTCCACTCCTCTTTTCGCATAAGAATGGGCAAAGAGATATGGTCGGAGTATTTAGAGACAATTGATTTAATTTTCCAGGCACTCAAATACTCTTCAGCATCGTCTCTCAGATGTAATATGACGCTTGTACCTCGTTTGGGGCGAGTGATCTTTTCAACCTCAAACTCACCGGTGCCAGTACTCGACCAACGCACGCCGTCTTCAGATTTAGCGCCGGCTCTGCGAGTCTCAACCGTTATACGGTCAGCAACAATGTAGCCAGAATAAAATCCGACACCGAATTGGCCAATAAGAGATCCAGTGTCTTTGGCTTGTGTTTTTTGATCATCGCTTAATTTGCCGACAAAGTCTTTGGTGCCACTTTTGGCAATCGTACCTAAATGATCGATAGCTTCCTTCTCACTCATTCCGATACCCGTATCGGTGATTGTGATTGTCTTAGCAGTCTTATCAAAGCTAATTTGAATGTCTAAATTGGGTTGATCCTCAAACAAAGACGCATTGTGTAAAGCTTCATAACGCAGTTTGTCACATGCATCTGATGCGTTGGAGACTAACTCGCGTAAAAATATTTCTTTGTTAGAGTACAAAGAATGTGTAACCAGGTGAAGCAGTTGAGCTACTTCGGCTTGAAAGGCATGGGTTTGTTTACTCATTTTGATACTTAGCAGTTAATAACGATAAGTATTACAAAATGGGGGCTTCAAGAGAATTTTCAAGTCCCCGTATTACTAAAAATAGGACTTAAACATTAGAAAAGAGAGCAACGAACGCTGTTGACAATCAAGATAGTAGCGAAAAGGATTAAAACTGCTCTGAGCCGCTCAAATACCGCCATTCCCCAAGGGGAAGACGCCCTAGTACGATATTGCCAATTCTGATTCGCTTGAGACCAATAACATGCAGACCTACTTGCTCACACATGCGCCTAATTTGCCGCTTTTTACCCTCAGTAAGGATAAATCTAAGTTGCTCGGGATTCTCCCAGTCAACTTGAGCGGGCAACAGAGCTTGTCCGTCTAAGGAAAGACCGTGTCTTAGACTAGAGAGTTTTTCAGCTGGAAAGTGAGCAGCAATATTATTAGTCCTTCCCCCGTATTCCACTCTGACCAAATACTCCTTCTCCATCGTATGATCTTCCCCGATAAGCTGTCTTGCAATACGCCCGTCCTGGGTTAAGACCAGTAAGCCTACTGAGTCAATATCTAATCTACCCGCAGGAGCTAGGTTTCTGAGTTGAGTGGGAACAAAACGAGTTTTACTTGTATCGCCTTGCCAATGGGTTTGCACGGAAATTAACTTAATAGCTGGCGTGTGCCCATCCTCTGCTTGCCCACTGACATAACCAACTGGTTTGTGCAAAATAATTGTAACTTGTCGATCTTGTTGGTGTTTAGCGCCCTGGTCAATTTCAATTTTATCAGAATCAGTAACTTGTAGACCCAACTCAGCCGTATAGCCATTAACTTTGACCCAGCCTTTTTCTATCCATTCGTCTGCTTCCCTTCGTGAGCAAAGGCCCAAAGCAGCCATACGCTTATTGAGTCGCGAAGTAAGAGGAGTATTGGGTGTTTGAGGAGCAGACATAACGATTAGTGTAGTTCAATAAGAAGTATTTATTGACATGAGACTAAGGACATTACTGAGTAATGAAAATTTCATTTTCAAAAAGAAATAATTTTAAGTAAACAATAAGTTAAATATAACTAAAATCATAGTTCAGGAAGTTTAATCATTGTCACTTATTTCGGAGATGTTGCCTTGTCTATTACTATTATCGTAACCCAATCTAACGGTGCAGAAGAAGAGCTGAACGCGCAATTAGATCAGACTCTTTTGGAGTGTGCACAAACTGCGGGTTTAGACGGATTTGTTGGAGAGTGTGGCGGTAACTGTGCATGTGGTACATGTCATTGTTATGTTGAGTTTGCTCCTCAGGGTGCCCTTGTGGATCCAACAAATGAGGAGTTACAGATGTTAGATTTTGTGGCGGCTCCAAGAGAGGAAAACAGTCGCCTGGCTTGTCAAATCAGAATTACTGAAGATATGCATGGCATGAAAATCACCATGCCAGAGCGACAGTTTTAAGTCCTATTTTTCGTATTTGTAAATGCCGTGCTTGGTTTTTCTCCCCAAGCGACCAGCGGAGACAAGTTCCTTAAGTAAAGGGCATGGTCGATATTTGCTGTCACCGTATTCCTTTAAGTACACCTCCATCACCGCTAGGCAGACATCCAATCCAATTAGATCGGCAAGGGCCAAAGGACCTAGGGGGTGATTACAACCTAACTTCATTCCTTGATCAATATCCTCAGGTGAGGCCAGACCCTCTGACAGAACAAACAAAGCCTCATTGATCATCGGAACCAAAATGCGATTTACGACAAAGCCAGGTGCATTCTTAACCGTAATTGGGGATTTGCCAAGAGATTTGGCAAGTGTCTCCACCTGTGCGTGAGTTTGGTCGCTAGTATCTAGTCCTCTGATTATCTCAACCAGTGCCATCATAGGCACTGGGTTAAAGAAATGCATTCCAACAAATCGATCGGGGCGAGTGGTGACGGATGCAAGCTGGGTTATCGAAATAGAGGAGGTGTTTGAGGCAATAATGACATCTGCTGGAAGGGCCGCATCCAATTGCTTAAGTATTTTTACCTTAAGCTCGTAGTTCTCTGTAGCAGCTTCGATAACGAGTTGAGCGGGCTTAAGTGCCTCGTAATTTGTAGCGGTTGTAATTTTAGAGAGGGCAATGCTTTTTTGATCAGCGGTGAGGAGTTCTTTCTTAATTAATCGATCTAAGCTAGAGGATACAGTGTTAACACCTTTGTCTAGAGCCTCTTGTTTTATATCAATCATTATCACTTTGATGCCGCAAACCGCACAGGCTTGTGCGATACCACTTCCCATTGTTCCTGCACCGATAATTCCAACAGTTTGAATGCTCATAGGGTAGACCTTAAATAAACGAGAGTTAATATCTATACTGGATACTGTAGTTTACAGAAAAACAAGAAAAAAAAGCTACATTTAGACTAATTAAACAACTAAACCTAAATTCTTTAATGAACCGGATTTACAAGAAAACAAATACTGTTAGCACACCAGGGATTAGATCAAAACCTTCGTTAAAAATACATAGATTGCTGCAAGAAGCGGTTGATCTTCATCAAAAAGGCCTATTCAATGAGGCTTTACCTCTTTATGAAAGTGTATTGGCAGAAGACTCAAAAAATTCTGAGGCACTTCACTTATCGGGGCTTATCGCCTATCAGACTAATAATCCTGCCAAGGGTGTGAAGTTAATGCAAGATGCGTTAAAAATCAGTCCGCAAAATGTAGCGTGTTTAGTGAACTTGGGTCTCGCTGAGCATGTAGTTGGTGATTTTAAGAGTGCTGAAAAAAGATATAAATTTGCGATAAGTATTAGACGTGATTTTGAAAAAGTTCACTATAACTTAGGTAATCTTTATAAAGATCAAAACATCTGGGATAAGGCTATTCAGTGCTATGAAACTGCAATCACTTTAAAACCTGATTATTGGGAAGTTTATTTAAATCTCGCTAATGTATTAGAGAGTAATCAACTCTTAGAGAATGCAATAAGGTCTTTAAATAAAGTCTTATTTCTAAGTCCCTTTCAATCTAAAGCTTATAACAACAGAGGTAATGTCTATAAAAAGCTTGAAAAATGGAGGGATGCAATAAATGATTATGACTTGAGCATCCATCTTGATAAAAATTATTCAGATGTATATGTAAACAAGGGAAATTTACTAAAAGAATTAGGATATTGGGAGCCAGCGATTGCCTGTTATAGACGCTGTCTAGAAATAGATAAAGCACATCCAAAAGCGATCTGGAATATGTCAATCTTAAGTTTGACTTTTGGAGACTTTACCAAGGGATGGCAAGAATATGAAACTAGATGGTTAAAAGAGAATGAAGCAGCCTTAAACTTAAAAGTGCTCAAGGGTTTGCATATAAATAAAGGTCAAGAATGGAGAGGGCTTGAAAATATAAGCGGAAAGAGAATACTGCTGTACGCTGAGCAAGGTTTGGGTGATAGTATTCAATTCGTAAGATTTATTCCAGAACTTTTAGCTCGTGGCGCTAACGTTTTGTTAATGGTACAAAGACCATTAATAGAATTATTCAAACAATTTAAACACGTAAGTCATCTTCTTGCCACAGAGGATCCAATTCCAAATTACGATTTTTGCTGTCCATTGATGAGTTTGCCTTTGGCATTAGAGCTTAATAAAGAATCAGATTATGTGTACTCTCCATATTTACACGCTGATGAGAATAAAACCGAACGATGGGCGAAAAAACTCAACTGCATAAGTGGCCCTAAGGTTGGTGTTGTTTGGCGAGGTAGCGTAGTGCACGCCAACGACAGACAAAGAAGTCTGAGCTTTCAAACTTTTAAAGAATGCCTCCCATCAGACCATCTGTTTGTTAGCCTTCAAAAGGAAGTTTCAGATGAAGATCTTACTGTTATAAAGCATAACGGGAATATTTTAGATTTTTCTCAAGACTTGACCGATTTCTCAGAAACAGCAGCGCTATGTGCGAATCTTGATCTAATAATTTGCGTGGATACCAGCGTTGCTCACCTTGCCGGGGCTATGGGTAAGGAAGTCTGGCTACTTATACCGTTTATTCCTGATTGGCGTTGGATGTTAGGTAGGCAGGATTCGCCGTGGTATGCGAATCTAAGCTTATACCGTCAAAGGGTCTGGGGAGAATGGTCAAATCCACTCGAGCAAGTAAAAATAGATTTAGTACAGAAATTGAGTTTAAAAAAATAAATTCAATCTGAAGAAATTTATATTTAAAGTGAATAAAAAAGGTCTGCGAAATCCGGTTTATGGAAGATTGCTTTTTAACTTATCCACGCGTTTGAAATAAGTTTTTGCAAACGCAGTAATTTGAGCATCCGTTGGGTGATCAACTGTTTCAATTCCAATAATTTGTTTGGCAACTATAGGATCATGAGTCGCAGCGTGTTTTAGTAATTCACCCTTTGCAGAACCCGGACCAATGATTAATATTTCTTTAATATCGGCAACAGTTGCAATTATTTTGTGAAAAAAATGATGATCTTCGGGTGCATTTCCACTACCAATTTCGTTTGCTTTATGATGTAAATGGGTGTGTATAGAAGAATTTTTGATCAATTCATTTTTAGAGGAATCAAAATAATTAATATGAGCTTCCTTATGATCGATCCAAATAACAACATGGTTTGATTTCATAAATTTTCCTGTAATGTAAATCCCAACGAATACTAGGCTACATATTAGGTTAAAAATATGGAATATTTATAATTAATAAACTATCTTATGATTTAAGTCATACTTACATAAAATAATAAAATTAATTTCGAGCAGTGCAATTTGAGTTGAGGAAATTTAAAATTGGTATTGCTTTTGTAACTTAATGTAATTAGCGATAAAAAACTTTTATCAAGAGTTAATTTTTTTTGAAAATTATTTATAGTCGAACTTCATTTGCTCTGAAATCAGGACGCCACTACTGGTTAATTCGCAAAGCCCAGCATATTGTGCTAACGGTATTGGCTCGCTCATTCCTTCATCTATCAATCGTGAGTTATCAAAAGCGAGTTCTAAGGTTGAAAAACTACCGTATGTTTTAATAGCTTTATTGACAATACGAGGGTTGCAATCGCCTAAAAGAGTTTTATATTGACTACGCATTTGCGTAATTTGAGAATAAGATTTTTGCTGATAGCCCTGTATTGGCGGTTTTCCAGTAGCTTCAGCGATTGATGCATCGATTTCAGCAAAACTGGAGGAAAAATTCTTTCCTGCAGAAATATGATACGAGTTATATTTGAGAACAGGTTTGGTAAGAAGTAAATACAAAGCATCAGCACAATAATCAACTGGGATAACGTCGATTCTCTGATCTAAAGAGCAAGGAAAGGCCTTAAGAGCCAATGCGATCCTAAAGACCCAAAAGATGCTACCAGACGGTTTACATCCCAGTTTAGTGTGACCCACAACTATGGAGGGTCTTGCTATCACCAGAGGCAAACCAGGAATTTCTTCCTTAAGTCTCTTTTCTACCTCATACTTGCTGTGGGTATATTCTAAAAAGTGTTCAGTACTGGGCCCTCCGTCATATCCCTCCGGCACTGGGTTTGGTGAATTGATGCCACATGCCATTGCGGTGCCAATATGAATAAAGCGTTTAATATTACATATGCGGTTCAAGCCGTGAGCCATATTTAAAACACCATCAACATTTGTAGGTCAAATTGAGGGGTGATTTCCAAATGATGCAACAGCTGCAGAACTAATAACAAATTCAATTGATGCCAACCGGGGATCTTCAATCCATCTATTTACAACATTCAAATCACCGCAGAGAATTTGTCCAATATTGAGTTTTGAGATTTGTTCAGAGTTCAGGCCGTGATTTCGCAGCGTATTCGCAAGTCTTGATAATCCCTCCTCAGGTTTAGATGCTCGAATTAGAAAAATCACATCCTCTGATTGACCACAAGCGAATAATTTAGCCGCAAGAGCTCCACCTATAAATCCGTTAGCACCAGTAATTAATAATTTTGGTTTGTAAGTCATTAAATGATTGTGGATTTAGTAAGATTATCATTTTAGTATTATATTTTTCTATTTTTAATGTCGATGCAAAATATTTATTGAATGCATTTAAGATGGTTGATACATATCAAAGAAATATCTTACACAAATAGATGTTGAATTTAGTGAATTTGTTATTTACAAAATAACTTAAATTCAAAGTAAAAAGCTTGATTGCCTGTATTCACTGGAGTACAAAATACCTGAGTAGTTAACATTTAATTAACGACTTTAGTTATGTAGGAACATTAATATAAAAAATTAATTTTTATAAATCGGCGGTTTCAATGAGCAAGTGCAAAGAGTGAGGCGTGGTGCTGTTTAAAGTCAAACGCCTCGGGAGTGAACATCTCGGCTGGACATTTCCAACCCATAC
>CAIRBP010000060.1 GCA_903876885.1 uncultured Burkholderiales bacterium
AAGTAGTATAGAGCAGAATTTATGCCATCCGCTATCAACTGACTTGATGATGAAAACGCTGAATTGTGCACCTACTCCAGTGCATTTTTACAAAAAATCATTTGAAATATGACAAATTCAAGAGGGGAGTAATAATTAAATATTAATTTTGAGCTAACTCATCATTTTGCACCAAAAGTGAGTAACTCAATTAACGCACCAACTCAGGGCCCATTTTTGCACCAAAATCAATCA
This sequence comes from uncultured Burkholderiales bacterium, assembly GCA_903876885.1. GTDB lineage: Bacteria > Pseudomonadota > Gammaproteobacteria > Burkholderiales > Burkholderiaceae_C > Limnohabitans. The sequence goes on from CAIRBP010000060.1 coordinate 235, forward strand.
TTTTTTGCTTTAAGGCATTGTAAGCCTCGTTCACCAAAGGCTTTACTCCCTTTACACCAAGCTCAATATGTTTACCGTGCTCGGGATGATCAACACTTGGCAGACTAAAAACTTTAATCCCTGGGTAAGTGGCCTCAATACTTTGCATGTAAGGCGTCAAGGCCGCCTCCATAGAACCATACAAGATCATTGAGAGCTCAGCGTTCTCAGTTAACAAGTGAAACTGTTTGTATTTGTTGTCTAAGACCCATTCAATCATTGGCCAAGCCATTACAGGAAAACCAGGTACAAAGTGAATAGTACCTTGAGATCCCTGCACAGTGAAGCCGGGTATTTTGTTATATGGATTGTGAATTAATTCGGCTCCCACAGGAAACACACCCATGTTAAGTCGGTGGATATTGTCTGGATGATCCGCGACATACTCCGTGCCCGCCTCTTTTGCTAGGTCTTTCATCCTTTGACGAATGAGATCCTCCGCTTGGGGATGCAACTCTAATTCGCGCTTTAAAGCAAGCGCTGCACATTGACGTGTATGGTCATCAGGGGTCGCACCAATACCCCCGCAGGAGAAGTAAACACCTTGTGTATCAAATGCAGTCTCTAAGACTTTAGTAATGCGAGCAGGAGAGTCCCCAACAATGTCCACCTGAGACAGAGTCAATCCTCGTGCACTTAAGAGCTCAATTACTTTGCTCATGTGCTTGTCAAGGCGCTTGCCTGACAAGATTTCATCCCCAACGATGATAAGACCAATTTCGGGAACAGATGAAGCTATTGAAGTAGGATTCAATTTCATAAATTTTTTCAATTAAATTTTTCTTTAAAAATTTGAAATCAAATACGTTTCAGGTGGTCCTTCAACTCGTCTTCGCTTAACTTTAGCAATGCAACGGTTTGCTCAGCAGAAATCAAGTTTAGGTGAAACATTTCAGTGATTAATGAGTTCTTATCTGTGATGTGATGCTTATCATCTGTGCTCTCTCCAAAGAGTAAAACCATCAAAGTCTTACCAACAATATTCATTAACACACCAAACAAAACCAAGCCCAACAACATAGTTACTGCAGCAATAATCCTGCCCCAAAAAGTAATGGGGAACATATCACCATAACCAGTCGTAGTTAAGGTAACGATACACCACCACATGGAAGCAGGGATGGAAGTATAAAAGCGCTTATCCTCTGGTATAGGATTGTGACTTATAGGGTCGGTCGGCATGAATTTAGACGCTTCCGCAGGAGCATCTGCAGGAAGTGGATCAATTAATAATTTCGCATCCAACTCTCGTTGTCCAACCTCTAAAGCCTCGGGAGAGTAGAGTTCCCCTTCAACAAAAAACATCAAGCTGCTTGAGATCATTAAAACTGAGAACAGTGCTATGAAGTAAATTCGTAAATTAGTTACGATTGGGTTTGCTGATTTAACTTTGTTCGTTAACTCTTTTAATGCTGCCTTAGCCATCTTTAAGACTCGAAGTACCCGAACAATTCTGAGTAAACGAAAAACCTTTGCACCCTGCAGCATACTCAGGTTTAATATTTGCAATATGGTTGGCAAAATGGATACGAAATCAACAATACCCCAAAAACTTACAATGTATTTGAGTCGGTTTGGAGCAAAGTAGACGTTGCCAACGTAATCCAGAATAAAAAATAGAACGGCCAAATACTCAACAAAATGAAAAGCTCCGAGGTATTCTGATCCATAAGGCTCGACCGTCTCTAAGGCCATAGAGATACATGAAACGTAAATCCAAAAATTAATAATCGCAGCCCATCTTTTGAAATGATTACTGGTGGGGTCAGTGAACAAAGACTCTATAGTGCCTTTATGCTCATGGGATTGATTCAAATCTACAGACATTTCTACTCCAAGTTTGATGGATTATTAAATTGATTTAAGAGCGATATGATAAACCACTATAAGGCTGTGGGAAAGAACCAAAACAGCTTTAACAGCAATAGCGCAGAGAATTTGATTTAAATTTAAAAATACATTGTTCTTTAATCAATTTGCCATAAAAAATAGGGCTTCGTTAGAAGCCCTATTTTTTGATTTTGAGACAACTACTTGCTGAGCTGAGCTGCACCAAATTTGCAGACTGCTTCATCCTGAGAGCCTGTACCACCGGAACAACCCAGTGCGCCAACGATCTTACCGTCAACGACTAAAGGAATACCGCCTCTTGAAGCAATAACATCATCTAAAGTACTGATGTAAGCGAATTTTTGAATGGCATCTTCAAGCAATTTAGTTTCTCTACGAAAACGCACCGCAGTCCTCGCTTTGTGCTCGGCAATTTGAATGGAGGCGTATTGAGCGCCGTCCATCCGCTTAAAGGAGACTAAATTACCACCTGAGTCGACCACTGCAACGTTCATCTTCCAGTTGCGCCTTTTGGATTCTCCAATAACGGCATTTATGAGTGCCTCCGCTTTGTCAAGCCCAATAGGTGATCCGTAGGGCACATCAAAAGGCATCACATCTGGAATAATGTCCATTGGGTTTGAGGCAGTTTGAGCAAAACTAGTTCCAGCCAATACAGCCAAAACTGAGGTCAAAATAATTTTTGGTAACGCAAATTTCATTAAAAGTCTCCATTTAGTTTATTTAGTTATCAATTCAAAGGAGCCCCTGAGTTTGAAACTCTTTATTTCGAACTAAAGAACATATCCCTAGAATTCATCGATTGACGACGCGTTGATTTTGCACGTTCGAGAGATTACTCCCCCCCCCTTAAATCCCTAAGAAAAGCCTCATATTGGAGCAAAACAAGCCTAAAATCGCCCTTAAATCTTGAAGACTCTTAATTTTCTTTAAATTTTTACCACTTAAAGGGAAAATCTACCCCCTCCAACTCAAGAATTATGGCCCCCAAGCCGATACTATTTAAGTTAGATTGCAAGTTATCAAAACCATTTTGAGCACAACCCCATTAATGCCGAGCCATGAAAAAACTAATCCTAATCTTGATACTTTTTTGTCAATCATCGTTTGCAGAAAATAAGTCAAATATTTTTCAAACTATTCGCTTTAAAGGCATCAACTCAATAGATGTTATTTTGGAACTTGATGATGATGCTAAATCTTGCGGGTTGAATAAAGCAGAACTGCAGCGATCAGTCAGTTTTATAGTGAATCAATCCCGAGTATTGAAAATTGACTCTAATGCCGAGGACTACATAGCTCTTAACATAACGACACTTCCAACAACGTATGACGAAGGTAAAACGCCTTCTTGTTTCTTTGTAACACAGATTGAATTAAACCGTTTAATCAACTTCAAGGATAAGAGGATATACGCTTCCCTGTGGGAAAACTCATTACTAAACTACGCAGTAGGAAGTGAGAGCGAGAGCGAGGGAGCCGTTGGCCCCAAAAAAGAGTCTAAAGAGAAAAGAATAAGCAACGAAAAATTAATCGAGTCTGTACTTCAAAAATTGGTTTCTTCTTTCTTAAACGAAGTAGAGAGTGCAAACCCTTGATCCATTCTTCAAGTAAACGGCCTTAGGCCTTAGGCCTTTGGCCTTAAACCTTAGACTTTTGCCTAAGATTCGTTTCTCCACCGCGCTGCTGCATCGTCATCACTTACTCGCGCGTCAACCCATCTCGCGCCACCAGCAGTCAGCTCTTTTTTCCAAAACGGGGCTTCAGTTTTTAAATAGTCCATCAAAAATTCACAGGCCTTAAAGCTCTCCCCCCTGTGAGGTGAGGTCACAGCAACCAAAACGATTTGATCCATAGGCTGGAGTAAGCCAACGCGGTGAACAATACGCGCAGCGTTAATTTTGAATCGCTCACGGGCGCTTTGCATTATTTTCTCAATAGAGCGCTCAGTCATGGACGGGTAATGCTCCAACTCTAGACTTGAGATCTCTGAGCCGGCGATATGTTGTTCGCGCTCTCTCACAGTACCTACAAAGCTGCAAACAGCACCCACTGAAGAGTCGTAAGCTCTTAGACAAGCTATTTCTTTTGAGATATCAAAATCTTCAGTTTGAATACTTACCGTAAAGCTCAAAGTAATGACTCCTGATTCAGTCTAAGTAAGCACAAAACCATACCAAATTAAACTCAAACTTACGCTGAGTGAACGTTAACCACCAGTGACGGGCGGGAAAAAAGCCAACTCACAACCCTCCGATAGGGGAGATTGAGGGGTACACATTTCTTGATTAAGCGCTGTTTTAAGGACTTTGTTTGGGGATAAAACCTCCGCGTAGATCCCTCCCCTATTGATTAGCTCGTCACGCAACTGTTCAACATTTTGAGCCTGAGTTTGGAGCACCTCTGCGCTGACCCCAATACTCTCCCTAATTGATGCGAAATAAAGGACATTTACTCTCACTGTGTCCAACTCTCAAAAGTAATATATTTCACGATATCCCCTATCTTAATCACCTGACCAGGTGGGTTATCAACCACCCCGTCCCCCCAAACCACAGAGGTTAAGACGCCCGAGCTTTGGTTGTTAAATAAGTCTAGCGAACCTTCTGCGTTAAGACGAACACGCAAAAATTCTCTTCGCTTATCAGCTTTTGGCCATTCAAAGTTAGCACGCAAGGGGATGTGCCTGTAACTCACTTCCTTGGCACCTTGTAAGAACGATAAAAAAGGCTTAACCAGCAGCAAGAAAGTCATATAACTTGAGACAGGATTCCCAGGTAGCCCAATAAAGTGGGTGTACCCTGTTGAATCGTTTTGCGAATTATTCAAACGTCCATATGCAAACGGCTTACCAGGCTTGATAGCTAAAGCCCATTGGTGTAATTCACCCAGGGCTTGAACGCTAGGTTTAATATGGTCCTCCTCTCCAACAGAGACTCCACCGCTGGTTAGAATTAAGTCGTGATTTTGTGCAGCATTGGCAAGACACTTTATAGTTGCATCTTTGTTATCTGGAATATTTCCCATATCCGTCACTAAGCATCCAGATCGAATTAAAAGAGACTTTAAAAAGAATCTATTTGAGTTATAAATCTTTCCGATGCCCATGTCCTTTGGTGCTACCTCGCCCGGCATCACAAGCTCATCGCCTGTAGAGAAAAGTGCAACTCTAGGCTTAAGGGATACGAGTAAATCTTTACGCCCCAAAGACGCCGCCATGCCAAGTGTTGCAGGCGAAAGAATCGATCCACTCTTTAGGATAGTCTCTCCTTTTGCGATATCTTCGCCTGCAAGTCTAATCGATTGGCCCTTAACGCCTTGCGTGCGTACTCGAATGCGTCCGTCCTCAAGGGTTTCGCACTCCTCTTGAACGACCACTGCAGAGGCGCCTGGGGGAATCGGCGCGCCCGTAAATATTCTTGCCGCCTCTGCCTCGCGGATGATTTGCCCGCTGGTACCTGCAGGAATACGCTGCGTTACTTTAAGCACAGCACCTGGCGCGCTCACATCCTCGGCTCTTACAGCGTACCCGTCCATGGCACTGTTATCGCAAGGCGGGACACAAAGTTCAGAGATAAGATCCTCTCGAAGCACCCGGCCATCCAGATCAAAGGTATCAACTCGTTCAACACCTAAACTGGGCGAGGCAAATACTCTAAGTTCACTCAGTGCGTCCTCTAGTGGCAGTAAGGCTTTGGGAGTATTCATACAGTTGAGTAGCTCAATTGGAATCAGGAGCAGTGCTGATGGATATAGTTTTTAATTTTTTCTACATCAGCGCTCATATTGTGAACACGACGTGGCAGCGCCTCAATCCCGTCAAATTGACTAGGCCTTGCAGGCTCAACTCCTAGAGCCTCGACAATAGTAGTCGCAAATTTGATAGGTAAAGCAGTCTCCAAAACAACCATTGGAGGAATTACTGTGTCTTTAGTTTGACTGTGAAGGGCGTTAGCGATTTGCTCCCTTGCAACTTTTACACCGTCTGCAGTGTGCGGATCAATCATCTGATGATGCTCGGTGTAAACGGAGCGGATGGTCTTCAAGCGGTCTACGTGAGTGCTTCGCCCGCTAGCAAAACCATACTTTGAGAGTACTTTCGCAAAATGTTTATTGGCACTTAAATCAAACTCTCCTTTGTTGGCTACATCTAAAGCGAACAATTGGTGCGTAAGCGCGTGGTCTCTATCTAGCAAATCAAAAACAAATCGTTCGAAGTTACTTGCCTTTGAAATATCCATAGAAGGACTAGAGGTCTCGTGAGTGTTTTGAGAGCTTCGGACTCTGTATACACCGGTTTTAAAGAACTCATCCAAAACATCATTCTCATTTGTTGCAACTACCAATCTGTCAATTGGCAAACCCATCATTCTTGCAACGTGACCAGCACATACATTTCCGAAATTACCACTAGGCACAGTAAAGCTCACTTTCTCACCGACCTTCAAATCGCTGTGAGTACTCGAGATGACTTGGAAGTAACCGGCAAAGTAATAAACCACCTGAGCAAGGAGCCTAGCCCAATTGATAGAGTTGACGGTACCGATTGAGTGCTTGGCTTTGAATGTTAAATCTGATGAAACAGATTTAACGATATCTTGGCAATCATCAAATACGCCTTCAACTGCAATATTAAAAATATTTTCGTCTTGTAAGCTAAACATCTGAGCTTGCTGAAAAGCGCTCATTCTGTCCTTGGGGCTTGTCATAAATACTCTGACTCCGCGTTTGCCTCGCATCGCATACTCAGCAGCACTCCCCGTATCCCCAGAAGTAGCACCCAAAATATTTAAACTCTGCCCAGACCTAGCAAGCTGGTATTCAAAAAGATTCCCCAGTAATTGCATCGCCATGTCTTTAAAAGCGAGTGTTGGCCCATTTGATAGTTCTTGAATATAAAGACCAGCCTCAAGCAATCGCACAGGTGCAATGAGTGGATTACCAAAAACCTCAGCTGTATAAGTTTTCTGGCACAAGGCTAATAAATCTTCTGCGGGTATGTCGTCTATGAACAGGCTTAGTATCTCAAAGGCTAGATACGCATATCCTTTAGTCTCAAAGACTACCCTTAGCCGCCCAAGCTCTTGTGTATTCAAACTTGGATATTTCTCGGGGAGATACAAGCCTCCATCCGGGGCTAAGCCTTCCAGCAATATTTCACAAAACTGGCGCGAGGCATCGCCGTCCTTGGTATTGGGTGCAGATCGGGTCGAGATGTAGCGCATCAAGAAAGCTCTTCCTTACGAATACGAACAATAGGAGCCAATACAGATTCCAGTCCCTGAATGCTGGCCATAGCTTTGTTCATGTGCGCTTCTAAGCAGTTATGAGTCAAGATGATCAAATCAGTTTCTTGCTTGGATTCAGACCCAGGGCGTTGAAGCACTGCGTCAATACTAATGTCGGCTTGAGCCAAGATACCCGTGATCTTAGCAAGCACCCCGGCCTCATCCGCAACTACCAAGCGCAGATAGTAACTCGTCCTTACCTCATCCATTGATAGGATGGGTAGATCACTCATCGAATCGGGCTGAAAAGCCAAATGGGGTACGCGGTTCAAAGGATCAGCAGTCATCAAACGGGTCACATCAACCAGATCTGCAATGACAGCACTTGCAGTTGGCTCACTACCCGCACCCTTGCCGTAATAAAGTGTAGTTCCCACAGCGTCAGCTTGGATCATTACAGCATTCATTGCACCTTCGACATTTGCGATTAAACGTTTAGTCGGAACAAGGCAGGGATGAACGCGCAGTTCAACTCCTTCACGAGATCCCTTTGAACTAACCCGCTTTGCAATGCCTAACAACTTAATACGGTAGCCAAGTTGCTCAGCGTAGCGAATATCTTGAGCCTGGAGTTTGGAGATACCCTCTACATAAGCCTTGTCAAACTGAACTGGGATGCCATAGGCGATAGCGGACATTATTGTTGCTTTGTGGGCCGCATCAATACCTTCAATATCAAAGGTAGGATCCGCCTCAGCGTACCCCAAACTTTGAGCCTGAGCTAACACATCACCAAAGGCAAGCCCCTTGTCTCTCATCTCAGACAAAATAAAATTAGTCGTACCGTTAATGATTCCAGCTATCCACTCAATTCGGTTGGCTGTTAAACCCTCCCTGAGTGCTTTAATGATGGGTATACCGCCTGCTACTGCAGCCTCAAAACAAATCATCACGCCACGTCTGTGGGCAGCGGCAAAAATCTCCGTCCCGTGAACTGCTAAAAGTGCTTTGTTGGCCGTTACAACGTGCTTACCGGCTTCAATAGCGGCCAATACGAGTTGCTTAGCAACTCCGTATCCACCGATGAGCTCAATCACAATATCAATATCTGGATTCGCAATAACTGCTTGAGCGTCACTAACAACAACCGCGTGATGACCAACAACTTGAGAGGCGCGCGCAGTATCCAAATCAGCAACCATTGCAATTTCGATACCTCGCCCAGCGCGTCTTTTAATTTCTTCTTGATTGCGCATCAACACTTCAAAAGTGCCACGCCCGACTGTTCCAATACCTAGTAATCCAACTTGAATAGGTTTCATGTTCCGTGTTTTTTTCTGTAGTTTTCTAAAAATTTAGCGATCCGTCCAATTGCTTCACGAAGATCATCCTCGTGGGGTAAAAAGACGATCCTGAAGTGATCTGGATTCTTCCAGTTAAAGCCCGATCCTTGAACCAACAATACTTTGGTTTCGTTTAGCAGTTCAAAAATAAACTTCTGATCGTCCTCAATGGGATAGACAGCAGGATCGAGTTTGGGGAACATGTAAAGTGCTGCCTTGGGTTTCACACAACTTACCCCCGGGATCGCCGTGATTAGCTCATATGCAATGTCGCGTTGTCGACGAAGGCGCCCGCCCTCCTTAATCAAATCGTTAATGGTTTGATATCCGCCCAAAGCGGTTTGTATTGCCCATTGACCTGGGACGTTTGCACATAAACGCATGGATGAGAGCATGTTTAGCCCCTCAATGTAATCTTTGGCTGCCTTTTTATCACCAGAGACTACCATCCATCCTGCTCTGTAACCACATGATCGGTAACTCTTGGAGAGGGAGTTAAAGGTCAATGTCAGCACATCTGTGGACAAGCTCGCAATTGCAGTGTGCTGTACACCATCATAGAGTACCTTGTCATAAACCTCGTCAGCAAAAATGATTAATTCGTTTTCACGAGCGATTTGAATAATACCTTTTAGTAATTCGTCAGAGTAAAGTGCACCTGTGGGGTTGTTTGGGTTGATAACAACAATACCTTTGGTGTGCTTATTTATTTTTGAACGAATATCATCTAAGTCAGGCATCCACCCGTTTTCTTCAACACAGTTGTAATGTACGGGGGTACCACCGGATAGTGATACTGCAGCAGTCCAAAGCGGATAGTCTGGAGCAGGGATTAACAGCTCATCACCATCGTTTAAGAGCCCGTTGGTGGCCATAACGATCAACTCACTGGCTCCGTTTCCTAGGTAGATGTCCTCCAAAATCACACCGGATACACCCTGTTGCTGGGTGTAATGCATAACAGCTTTTCGAGCTGCAAAGATACCCTTACTGTCGGAGTAGGCAGCAGCGTTGGGCAAATTGCGGATCATGTCCTGCTGAATTTCCTCTGGGGCATCAAATCCAAACACGGCCAAATTCCCGATGTTGAGCTTGATGATTTTGTGCCCCTCGTCCTCCATCAAACGCGCACGGTCCATGACCGGGCCACGGATGTCGTAACAAACATTGGCTAACTTGGTGGATTTAAGAATGGGATTCAATGGCCCTCCGACGCTTGTAATTTGTGTTTTTAGTAGGCTCAAGTGACGCTCTTTTAAGGGAGCGAAAAGAGCGAACCTATAATTGGAACATATTTAGAGAAAAAATGCCCTTAAATGTGTGAAATTTGATGAAACTTCAACCTGACCGTATTCAAACACTTGCCGTCACCGGTTACGGGGAGGGCTGGATTGCAGTCAACGGTGAAAAATTTACCCATAGCATCGTTTTATCCTCCTTGGGTGATAAAAGAGAGTGGCATTGCACGGACCCAAACGCATTGAGCGATTCCATTTTTGCAGAACTGGCAGAAATGGGGGTCGAAATGGTAATTTATGGGAGTGGGGATAAACTATGCTTTCCACGCCCAGAGTGGCTTTCTAGCCTTTATAAAAAGGGAATCGGGCTTGAAGCTATGGACACGCGCGCGGCTTGTCGCACCTACAACATTTTGGCCGCCGAGGGGCGCAAAGTCGCTGCAGCACTTCTTGTTCAACCCATTACGGATAGCCAGGATTCCTGACTTTAATTTAAGTTAAAATAATGGGTTGTTGCAGTTTTTGACAAATGCTGCTTGTTAATTTGTTGCTAGTTGACCGGATTGAAGATTTATGGCGATCGTTCTCAACAAACCCATACCTGAATTTGAAGCGATGGCTACAGGGGGAGTAAAAGTTACCAATCACTCCCACACAGGTAAGACCTTGGTACTTTATTTCTATCCCAAGGACAACACGCCTGGTTGCACCACTGAGGCAATGCAGTTTAGGGATAAATATAAAGATTTCACAAAGGCCGGTGCTGTAGTTTTTGGCGTGTCCAGAGACAACATGAAATCACACGATCTTTTCAAAGAGAAGTTAGAGCTTCCTTTTGAATTGATCGCAGATACAGAAGAAAAAATGTGTCACATGTTCGGTGTTGTGAAAAACAAAATTATGTACGGCAAAAAAGTTAAAGGTATCGAGCGCAGTACCTTCTTAATTGGAGCCGACGGCCTTCTCAAAGAAGAGTGGAGAGGACTTAAAGTTCTTGGTCACGTTGATGAAGTTTTAAAAGCCGTAAAAGCTTTGAAGAAAAGTACAGCAACTGCATAAAGTTGCAAACTATAACCACCACTGTGGATTGTCATGCCTGATTGACAGTTTTCAATAATCTGAAATCAATCAACATTCGTGTGACGGTAATATGAATTACTAACGCTTTTATTTGTAATTTATTCGCCTTTTTTTTAGAATTTCGTTTCTTTTTGATCATTTAGTTCGGTTATGATTACGAACGATATGTTTATTAAAGCACTTCGAAGCTCTCTAACTCAAGCCGCAAAGGTTCAACCCTTAAGCGGCTTTTTTACTTCAGAATTTCATTCTTTTTCATTCAAAATCAAACCCATCTATGCCCTTACCACCCGCCCCGACCAAGCGTGCCTCCACACTCTCAACTCAGAGTTATGACTCAGCTGTAATACGGAGTAACTCCCGCAAAGACCCAGAAAACACTGATTCCTTGTCGCACCCAGTTCCAAGCGTTCAAGATGATTTCTCAATAAATGGCGGGGGTAGTGTCCTAGCGGATTACGAATCTAAGAATTTAGACGATCAAGACCACACAGCAAGTCTTCACGTTTTGCAGAAAAATAGCAAAAGTGTCACTACTACCACCCCCGTCTCGGTTGAGAAAAAGAAAGTAAAGAAAAAACATACCGGTCCAAGCAAACTATTTGTCCTAGACACTAACGTGCTTTTGCATGATCCGATGTGTCTCTTTAGATTTGAGGAAAACGATATTTTCCTCCCAATGATCGTTTTAGAAGAACTCGACGGTCACAAAAAAGGAATGACCGAAGTTGCCCGTAACGCCAGGCAAACCTCGCGCACTCTTGATGCACTTGCAGGCACTCAAAATGCGGATATCACTGCAGGCTTAAAGCTTGACAGCACAGGACACATTGAGGTGTCGGGCAAGTTGATGTTTCAAACACAACCGCTCACTTATAAACTTCCTGACAGCCTTCCCCAAGGCAAAGCTGACAACCAAATTCTCGCAGTCGTAGGAGCACTCGTTGAGAAGATGGCTCCGCGAGAGGTGGTGCTCGTCTCTAAAGACATCAATATGCGCGTTAAAGCTCGCGCACTGGGTCTTGCAGCTGAGGATTATGAGAACGATAAAACCCTTGACGACGGAGACCTGCTTTACTCTGGAGCACTTGCACTACCTCACGATTTTTGGCTCAAACAAGCTAAAACCATTGAGAGCTGGCAAAGCGGTAGCCATACCTTTTACAGATTCTCTGGACCGATAGTTGCTGACTTGCATATCAACCAATTTGTCTACTTAGAAGTACCTGGCGAACCGAATTTTTATGCACGAGTCACTGAAATTCGTGGCAAAACGGCGGTTTTCAAAACTCTTAAAGATTTTCATCACATTAAAAATGCTGTCTGGGGAGTAACTGCTCGTAACCGCGAACAAAATTTCGCAATGAATTTACTCACAGATCCAGAAATTGATTTTGTGACACTTACCGGTACCGCAGGTACAGGTAAGACGCTAATGGCCTTAGCCGCCGGTTTAACCCAGGTGTTAGATGATCGTCGTTATACAGAGATCATCATGACTCGCGCAACGGTAAGCGTGGGTGAGGACATAGGATTCCTTCCTGGCACTGAAGAGGAGAAGATGGGGCCTTGGATGGGTGCATTAGATGACAATTTAGAGGTACTTGCCAAAACAGATACCGGATCAGGCGAGTGGGGTCGCGCCGCAACCAATGAGCTGATCAGAAGTCGTATCAAGATCAAGAGCATGAACTTCATGCGTGGACGTACGTTTATGAGTAAATACGTGATTATTGATGAGGCTCAAAACTTAACCCCTAAGCAGATGAAAACACTTATCACTCGCGCTGGCCCCGGTACAAAAATAATTTGCATGGGCAACTTGGCTCAGATCGATACGCCTTACTTAACCGAGGGCTCCTCTGGTCTCACGTTCGCCGTTGACCGCTTTAAGGGTTGGCCTCACGGCGGACATATTACCCTAGCTAGGGGTGAGCGCTCTAGGCTCGCAGACTTCGCAAGCGACGTACTCTAGGCGCAGTTATTCACAGTTTGATACCCAATACAAGAGCGAGACCTAGTCTCGCTCGTTGCCTCGGGCCATAGATTCAAACTTTGTTAAAGGCTTTAAGAAAGACAACTTTACGGTACCTGTGGGACCATTTCTTTGTTTGCCAATAATGATCTCAGCAACGCCAGGCTCTTTAGAGTCTTTGTTGTAATAGTCATCGCGGTAGATAAACATAATTACATCAGCGTCTTGTTCGATTGCACCAGACTCCCTTAAATCACTCATCATGGGGCGCTTATCGGTCCGAGTCTCAACGCCTCGGTTTAGCTGTGATAAGGCAATGATGGGACACTGAAGCTCTTTGGCAAGCATCTTCAGACCTCTGGAGATCTCCCCAAGCTCGGTGGCACGGTTATCCCCGTCGCTAGAACCTGTGGACATGAGTTGCAAGTAATCGACCACGATCAACCCAAGCTTGCCGCATTGTCGAGAGAGTTTTTTGGCGTTAGCCCGTAGCTCACTTGGATTTAACCCCGGCGTTTCATCAATAAACAATGACACCGTTTGGAGCCGCTCTACGGCTTCGTTCAATCTGGGCCATTCATCGTCACTGAGTTTGCCTGTTCTGAGGTGGCCTTGATCAATACGACCAATTGAACCAACCATACGAATCGCGAGTTGCGAGGCGCCCATCTCCATTGAGAACACTGCAACAGGTAAATCCTCGGCCAAGGCAACGTGTTCAGCAATGTTGATTGCAAGTGCAGTTTTGCCCATAGAGGGTCTTGCCGCTAAAACAATCAAGTCCCCGGGCTGCAAGCCAGAGGTCATCTCATCAAAGTCTATGAATCCACTAGGAACACCAGTAATATCATTAGGATTTTTAGACATCTCATCAACTCGACCTAACAGATCAGAGATGAGTTTATCCATGCCTTGAAAGCCTTGACGAAGGCGAGCGCCCTCCTCACCAATTTGGAAGATTTTTTTCTCAGCCTCGTCTAATATTTGAGCAACAGGTCTGCCGTTGGTGTTGAAAGCCTCAGTTGCGATTTCGTCACTGGCGACTACCAATTTGCGCAAAATTGCCCGCTCGCGAACGATCTCCGAGTAGCGCCTTATGTTGCCAGCACTCGGTACGTACTGTGCAAGCGCGTTTAACCCTGCAAGACCCCCCACTGCCTCTGACTTACCCTGGGCTAATAAATCCTCATAAACGGTGATGACGTCTGCGGGACGCATCGCATCTATGAGCGCTTGAATAGATGCATAAATCAGACGATGTTCAAACTTGTAGAAGTCACTCTCGGAGAGTACGTCCGAGATCCTATCCCAAGCCGAATTATCCAAAAGTAAGCCACCCAAAACGCAGCACTCAGCTTCAATAGAGTGAGGTGGTATTCGCAACTGAGCCAACTGAGGATCAGTCGCATTGGAGGAAAACTTCCTTCTTGCAAGGGAAGAGGTTGACATCTGCTCTTTCAAAAAAATTAAAATCTCAACTGTTCACTATACCCGCGTCTACGACTTAGATCAGAAAATAATGTGTACAAACCTGTGGATAAGGTATGAAAAAGCGGTTAATGAGAAGGTATTTGTTGTGCACAAATGCATACCAACTAAGCCTTCAAATATCCCATAAAAAAAGGGACAAAACCAGTGGTGATGGCTTTCTCCCTTTAGACCCGTCAAATCGAGTTGATCTGACGGAAAACTATCTGGCCCTAAGAGGCCACACGTTACAGCTGTTAAGCTGTTTCGCCGTAAACGCTGACGTTAATCTCTACAACAACATCAGTGTGCAATGAAATACTTACAGTGCTATCACCCACAATTTTGATAGGACCGTTGGGCATGCGAATTTGTGACTTAAGAATAGTGTGACCACCCTTATTCAGCTCTTCAGCAATATCGTGATTCGTAACAGATCCGAATAAACGGCCGTCAACTCCGGATTTTTGAGTAACTTTTACTGTTGTACCAGCAAGTGTTTCACCTAACTTGGTTGCAGCAGCAAGTTTCTCGGCTGCAAGTTTCTCGAGTTCAGCACGACGCGCTTCGAAGTCCTTGATTGCAGCATCAGTTGCTCGCTTTGCACGACCAGATGGGATTAAAAAGTTACGAGCGAAACCGTCTTTAACTTTTACAACGTCTCCCAAGTTACCGAGATTGACTACTTTGTCTAGAAGAATGATTTGCATGATTGTTTTCCTTAGATCTTGTGTTGATCGGTGTAAGGCAACATCGCAAGAAAGCGTGAGCGCTTGATGGCAGTGTTGAGTTGACGCTGGAAAATAGCACGGGTACCTGTCAAACGAGCAGGAATGATTTTTCCATTTTCAGCAATAAAGTCGCGAAGAGTATCGATGTCTTTGTAATCGATTTCTTCAACACCAGTTACTGTGAAGCGGCAAAAACGCTTGCGCTTGAACAGCAATGATTGTGTGTTGCGCTTTGGACGCTTGTCTTTGTTAAATTTTTTGAATGTGGCCATGATGTGAGCCTCCCTTATAACTTTGAAATTTCTTGTATATGAAAAATAACAGTTTTGTACGACTTTGGAGAAACCAAGAAACCAACAAATCCAAGAGGAGTGCCTAGCGGGGTATCAGATATGGTCTTAACCAAATCTCCCATCACCAGTGCCCTTATGGACAATCGGACCTGCCTTTTACGACCTAACTCCTCTAATTCCATCTCATGTTCTAAGACAAGATCAATAGCGGGTAAGCCAGCAGGGGTAAAACGTTGCGCCGATGTTTCAACAACCTTTGCGCTTAGTTCTACTCGGTTCACGCCTTTCGTAAGATTAAACTGTTGCTCTTGAAAATTTATGCCTGGAACTCAGATTGCTGAGCTTTACGGGCTTCTTCACGCTCAACAGACTTCATCATGACTGAAGGTCCTGTTTCGGCCTTCTTCTTTAAAACGGTCAAGTGACGAAGAACTGCGTCATTGAATTTAAATGCGTGCTCGAGTTCAGCCATGATCTCTTGGCTAGCTTCAATGTTTACACAGATGTAGTGGGCTTTGGCTAACTTGTTGATCATGTAAGCCAGTTGACGACGGCCCCAATCTTCGATGCGGTGAACTGCACCGCCACCTGCTGTGATCATGCTCTTGTAACGATCGAGCATCGCAGGCACTTGTTCACTTTGATCAGGATGGATCAAAAGTATGATTTCGTAATGACGCATAAACACTCCTTGTGGATTGAGCCCCCCAACGGCGTCTAGACGTGGTAGAGCAAGGCAAAGACCGCTATTATAACCCTATTTAACTCATCCAGGCAAGGTGGGTACTCCGCCTGACTCGCAAAGCATGTCTATGCAGGCGAGACAAAATTAATGTGTATTTTTGTATTAACCTCCTTAGCTGCTTTTTAAAACTATACAGCTAAGGAGATTTGAGTATTCAAGAGTTATCTCTTACCTATCGACTTCCAAGTCTCGATAACACTGTCCGGATTAAGGGAGATAGAAGAAATACCTTGATCAACCAACCAGTGCGCAAAATCTGGATGATCACTAGGTCCTTGGCCACAAATTCCTACGTACTTACCGTGTTTCAAACAGGTTTCAATTGCATTCTTAAGAAGCACTTTCACCGCAGGGTCGCGTTCATCAAAGTCTGCAGCCAGGAGCGGCATACCCGAGTCCCTATCCAAGCCAAGGGTTAGTTGAGTCAGATCATTGGAACCAATGGAGAATCCATCGAAATACTCTAAAAACTGATCAGCCAACACAGCATTACTTGGAATTTCACACATCATAATAATTTTCAAATCATCTTGACCACGCTTGAGACCAAACTTTGCAAGTAAATCCGTCACCGCCTTGGCTTGTCCAAGAGTTCTAACAAACGGCACCATGACTTGAACGTTACTCAGTCCCATCTCGTTACGAACACGTTTTATAGCCTCACACTCCATCTCAAACGCCGGCCTAAAGTCTTCTGCCAAATAACGCGCCGCGCCTCTGAATCCAAGCATGGGGTTTTCCTCCTCAGGCTCATAGCGGCTACCACCAATTAGCTTGCGGTACTCATTGGATTTAAAGTCAGAGAGTCGAACAATTACAGTTTTAGGCCAGAAAGCAGCAGCAATGGTTGCCACGCCTTCTGCGACCTTGTCAACATAAAAAGCTTTAGGAGATGCGTGACCACGAGCCACTGACTCCACTGCTTTTTTGAGATCCATGTCCACGTTTGGATAATCCAAAATTGCCTTGGGATGGATACCGATGTTGTTATTGATGATGAACTCTAGGCGAGCTAATCCGACGCCCTCGTTGGGTAACTGTGCAAAGTCAAAAGCCAACTGCGGATTTCCCACATTCATCATGATTTTTGTAGCAATCTTGGGCATCGTGCCCCGCTCCACCTCACTCACCTCAGTCTCCAAAAGACCGTCATAAATAAACCCAGTATCCCCCTCAGCGCAGCTCACTGTTACTAGTGTCTTATCGATTAAGGTCTCAGTTGCATCGCCGCATCCAACCACGGCTGGAATCCCGAGTTCGCGCGCAATAATTGCAGCGTGGCAAGTGCGCCCGCCTCTATTGGTCACAATAGCAGCAGCTCGTTTCATGACAGGTTCCCAGTTAGGATCTGTCATATCGGTGACCAAAATATCTCCGGTTTGAACTTGATCCATCTCTGATATTGAGTGGACCAAACGTATCCGGCCAGTACCAATTTTTTGACCAATGGCGCGCCCCTCTGCTAGCACAGTGCCGGTTGCCTTTAATTTGTAACGCAACTCAGCTTTCCCCTTTTGCTGACTCTTCACGGTCTCGGGCCTGGCCTGCAAAATATAGATTTGACCATCGACTCCGTCTTTGCCCCATTCAATATCCATTGGTCGTGCGTAGTGCTGCTCGATGATGAGCGCATATTTGGCCAGTTGCTCAACATCAGCATCGGTGAGTGAAAAACGATTTCTCATCTCCACTGGTACATCTTCTGTTTTGACGAGTTGACCCGTTTTTTGCTTCTCCTCAGCGCTGGAGAAAGTCATCTGGATCAATTTGGAGCCGAGATTGCGGCGAATGATGGCGCGTTTGTTAGCACTGATCATTGGCTTGTGTACATAAAACTCATCTGGATTTACCGCGCCTTGAACCACAGTCTCCCCTAAACCGTAGCTAGAGGTAATGAAAACCACGTCCTCAAAACCTGATTCAGTATCAATAGTGAACATAACGCCGGCAGAGCCCTTGTCAGAGCGCACCATACGCTGAACCCCCGCGGAGAGAGCAACGCCGGAGTGTTCAAACCCCTTGTGAACACGGTAGCTGATAGCTCTGTCGTTGTAGAGTGAAGCAAACACCTCCTTCATCTTGTGCAAAATATCTGGTAGGCCAACGACATTCAAAAAAGTCTCTTGTTGACCTGCGAAAGATGCGTCAGGTAAATCCTCCGCCGTAGCAGAAGACCGCACCGCATAAGATGCTTCAGTTTGTTTGCCGTTTAGTTTATCAAAGGCAAGGCCAATTTCACGCTCAAGATCTTTGGGGAAGGGTTGATTAAGGATCCAGCCCCTGATCTCTGAGCCCGCTTTAGCCAAAGACCTAACATCCTCCGTATCAAGAGTCTTAAGCCTTTCTTCGATTTTTTCACTAAGACCTTCAAATTTCAGAAACTCTCTAAAGGCATGGGCAGTCGTAGCAAAGCCAGTGGGCACCTTAACGCCTGCGGGAAGTTGAGAGATCATCTCACCCAAACTGGCGTTTTTACCGCCAACCGACTCAACGTCGGTCATCCTCAGGTTTTCAAAAGGTACGACCAAGGCGGTCGCGTCAAAAAGTTTAGACATAAGAGAACTCCAGAAGTTAAAACCGGTGCATCCCGACACAGGAGGTTTAGCCTAACCATGCTTTGATAGTTAGTGCTCCCCCCGGGGGTTAACAAACGCGCGCGTAATTTCCACCTTTGTAATTGGTTTTTTGGTGGGATAGTTAGGTAGGGCATTTGTGATGAATTGAATAATCCTCAATTTTAGCGGAAAGCAAGGTAAGGACCTTGATTAAGGCAAAATGCATGCTAACTATTTTTCGCAAACACAATTCACCTCATCAATGCACAATTACACCGTCTTCTTTGTCTCCGATGGCACGGGCATTACCGCCGAAACTTTTGGCAATGCCATACTTGCGCAATTTGAGCTTACGCCGCGCCACGTAAGGCTTCCATTTGTCGATACTGTAGATAAGGCTCACCAAGCGGTTCGACAAATCAACCAAACGGGTGTCGTCGAAGGTAGACGCCCAATCGTATTTACAACGCTCGCCAACACAGAGGTCTTTGAGGTCCTACAAACGACTTGTGAGGGCATGCTTTTAGACATGTTTGGTACTTTTGTTCATCCTCTTGAAGAGGAGTTTGGAATTAAATCCAATCACCGTATTGGGCGATTCTCTAATGTGAGTAAAAGTCAGGCCTATCACGACCGAATAGAGGCCATTAACTTTAGTCTCTCGCATGATGACGGACAACTCAATAAAGATTTAGAACTGTCTGACGTTATCTTAGTGGGCGTAAGTAGAAGCGGTAAAACGCCCACTAGCTTGTATTTAGCCATGCAGCATGGGCTCAAAGCAGCCAATTACCCACTCATTCCTGAAGATTTCGAGCGTCAACAACTCCCTGAGGCTTTAAAAAATCACATCAGCAAAATATTTGGTCTAACCATTCAATCTGACAGGCTAAGTGAAATTCGAAACGAACGCAGACCGAATTCCAAATACGCAAGTTTAGAGAATTGTCAGTACGAGGTGAGAGAGGCGGAAGCGATGATGCGTCGCTCGGGAATCAGATGGCTCTCAACAACCACCAAAAGCATTGAAGAGATAGCAACCACTATCCTTCAAGAAATCCGCCCAGAGCGATTGAGCTATTGAAAACTCAGAACTAACTGGTTTAGTTGTCTATTTGCGCTGAAAAGCACCCAGTTGCTAGGGGTGCAGCCTATAAAACGCTTCGATACCAGCCTTCGCGATTTGCACATCTTCGGGGGATTTGACGCCACTTACGCCGACTGCGCCAATGACTTGACCGTCTTTCAAAATGGGTACACCTCCCTCCAACATGCCGTTCACATCAGGTGCAGTGATGAAGGCAAATCGGCCATTATTGATAACGTCCTCGTAGATCTTAGTTTCCCTACGCCCTAAAGCGGCAGTATTCGCCTTTGCAGGTGCCATGTGTGCGGAGAAAGGTGCCGCACCATCGAGCCGCAAAAAGTTAAGCAAATGCCCTCCATCATCCACAATGGCGATCGAGACTGGCCAATTATTTTTATGGGCTTCGGCTTCACTAGCAGCCATGATTGCTTTTACGTCAGCGCTTTCAAGATAATATTTGGTTTTCATAAATTTATTAAAGTATGTTTTGTTGCACTGAGAAATTTGCACCTAAGAGTCATTTATTCTAGATTATGATCAACTAAGCGAAAGTCCATATACGCAATTCTTCTACTTCCAGACTCCCAAAAAGCAAGCTGCTTGGAGGATCAGACAAATGATATGTATATCTGGACGGGCATTAGGTTACTTAATATTACTTAAATACGAATCTCTCACCTACAAATCAGAGATTTGAATTATTTAGAATTCACTTTGGGCCATTTATTAGTGATACTATTTACACCTGGCCCTTGATTTGTCCTAAAATAGGCTCATATGCTTATTGCATACATTTTGGAGATAAACATGAATGAACAATATCAGACTATCGACTATCCCTACGCAACCTTAAGCGAAGAAGCTCGTAACCGGGTACTTCGAAACACTTATTGGTTACTTGCGATGAGCATGGTTCCAACCGTTTTAGGCGCTTGGATCGGTATCGCAACTGGACTCACATACGCAATGTCCGGAGGACTTGGCACGTTGATTTTCTTGGTGGGCGCCTTTGGCGGTATCTATGCCATTGAGAAAACCAAAGAAAGTATCACCGGTGTCTATGTGCTCCTTGGGTTCACTTTCTTTATGGGACTTATGTTATCCCGGATGATTGCAATGGTGCTTGGCTTTAAAAACGGCGCAGAGCTGGTGATGATTGCATTTGGCGGCACAGCCGGTGTTTTCTTCCTCATGGCCAGCGTCTCAAGCGTCATCAAACGCGACCTCTCCTCTTTGGGTAAATGGCTGTTTGTTGGCGTAGTAATGCTGATGATTGGTAGCTTGATCAACCTGTTTGTTGCATCTACAGCTGGCATGCTTGTGATCTCCGTGTTATCCATCGGTATCTTTAGTGCCTTCATGCTTTACGACCTAAAGCAAATTATCGACGGCGGTGAAACCAACTACATCTCAGCTACTTTGACCCTTTACTTGGACATCATTAATGTGTTCCAAAGCTTACTGGCTTTGCTAGGTATCTTAGGCGGCGAGCGCGACTAATTCTAGAAAGTTAGAACTTAAAAAAGGGTGCAGTTTAAACTGCACCCTTTTTTTGTGATCAATTCAGTCAATTCGATCTATCCAGACCAATCAAAAACAGCCATACTTTCGACGTGCGCAGTCTGTGGGAACATATTTACTACGCCAGCCATAGTGCAAACATACCCAGCCTCATGCACTAATATTTGTGCATCTCTAGCCAAAGTGGCGGGGTTACAACTGACGTAAACGATCCTTTTAGGCGGCCTCCAGCCCCCTTCTGAGCTCACTCCATCCCTGACGCTTGGTAGTTGGCAAATCTGGGCCAAAGCCTTGACAAGCGCCATGCAACCTTCCCGAGGAGGATCAACAAGCCATTTATCAAAAGCCCCATCTGCCCACAGAACCTCCGGCGTCATCTCAAAGAGATTACGAACCACAAACTCAGCTGAATTCAACTGGGTGGCTCCTAGTTCTGCGCGTCTTTTTTGGTTGTATTCAAAATTCTCTTTGGCACGTGATACAAGTATTTCACTACCCTCTATGCCAAGAACCTTGGAGCCAACAGTTGCAAGAGGAAGAGTGAAGTTACCCAACCCGCAGAACCAATCCACCAAACGCTCACCGGGGAGAACCTCTAGGTGTCTAATTGCCTTGGTAACCAACACCTCGTTGATATGCGGATTGACTTGAGTAAAGTCTGCAGGACGATAAGGCATGCGAATGCCAAACTCTTGAATGTTATAGGCCAAACGAGAGGGTGCACTCTCATCCATCAAATGCAGGGAATCAGTACCGCTGGGTTGTAGCCACCACTGCACATTGTGTAACTTCGCAAAAGCGGCAAGTAACTCTTTATCCGTAGACTCTAGTGGCTCTAAGTGCCTCAAAACGAGGGCTGTGATTTCGTCTCCACAAGCAACTTCAATTTGTGGACAAGTCTCACGCGCTTTTAAAGAGCTGATGAGCGATCGCAGCGGCATGAGCAAATTACTGACATGAGCTGGTAACACCGAACAAGAGTGGATGTCAGCGATGTACCGACTTTGACGTTCATGAAATCCAACTAGCGCATGTTCGCGAGCTTTTACGTAACGGACGGATAAACGGGCACGGTAACGATAGCCCCACTGAGGGCCGTGCACTGCTCGCATGATCTCCAGCGGTTTAACTCGCCCAATATGCCAAAGGTTATCCTCGAGCACACGTTGCTTGATAGCAATTTGGGCAGTTCCACCGAGGTGCTGCATCTTACAACCACCGCAATTGGTTCTTTTTAAGCCAAAGTATTCGCACTCAGGTTTGACACGCTGAGATGACTCTTTCAACACCTGAACACAAACACCCTCCTCCCACTTTGGTTTTCGGATATTGATTTGTGCTTTTACGGTTTCAAAGGGTAGAGCACCTTCAATAAAGATGACTTTACCGTCCTCACGACGACTCACTCCGCGTCCCTCTAAATCTAGAGACTCGATAAAGTAATCTGGATAAGTCGCAATAGTGCCCTGCTCTAGAGTATCAATGTCTTGTGGAGCAGTTCTTCTGGCCTTAGATCTTGAATTTTTTCTCAACGCGGTGGCAGCCATTTAAGAGGATCAACAGGTTTGCCGAACTTTCGGATCTCAAAGTGCAGCTCCGGTTGGTCAGAGTCACTACTTCCGATCTCAGCAATTTTTTGCCCCTGTTTAACGTTTTGGTCCTCTTTTACTAAGATAGATTGATTGTGAGCGTAGGCACTTAAATAAGTATTGTTGTGTTTGATAATTAATAAATTACCGTAACCTCTGAGTCCTGAGCCCGAGTAAACCACTTTACCGTCAGCAGAGGCTAAAACAGAATCACCAAGTTTCCCAGATATATCAATACCCTTGTTCTTTGCCTCGTCAAAAGTTGCAATGACTTTTCCAGTAGCGGGCCAGATGAAGTTTGGAGTTTCGCTGTTGTTACTTGAGTTATCAGTACTAGAAGCGGCACTAGTTTGAGTGGGTGCGGGGGACGGGGCTGGTTGGGGGACTACGACAGCTGGTGGGGCTGGGTTGGCAGCAGATGGTGGTGGAGTGGGTACAGTAGAGGAGGACTGAGTAGCGCTCGAAGCATTAACACTTGTCATGATGCCAGTGCTGCTTGTTGGATTATTTTGAGAGTTAACGGGTCGCACTACCACGCCATCAGTGGTCACACCCGCCTCGGGAGGCAAAACTCTTAGTACTTTGCCAACTTCAATTACGTTTGGATTGTCTAAGTTATTCCACCTCGCAAGATCTTTCCAGTTCTGACCATTGTCTAATGAGATGTGATAGATGGTATCTCCGGGCTTAACGGTGTAATAACCGGCTCTAGAGGAGGCTTCATTAGCGACAAGTGCTGGTGTGCGAGCACTTACATTAGCTTTGGGATCTTTGTAATTGGATTTGCCAATTGAGTGATCAACCACTGGGGCAGGAATGGATATATCGGAGCTAGAGCAGGCTTGAAGGAGCAGTATTAAAGTGCAACAAAGAAGACCTAAGCCTAAATGCGCCTGAGTTGATGCGCTAGCACCGGTAACGCCGAATTGCCCAACGCCAGGTTTATGCGCTTTCAAATCGCTCAAATCATTTCTTCGCATAAAGGGGCACATCAAAGGTCTCCAAACCATTTTTAATTAATCCCTGATTTTAGAGGTACAAAGTGCACCGCTTCAAGATATGTTTTTTCAAAGCCCTTTTCGGTTTTATCTACTACCAACAAAGCCTGAGTCCGTTCTCCGGTTTCAACCGGCGCAACGATTCTCCCCCCAAGAGCCAACTGATCTAGCCAAAATTGTGGAATATTTTCACCCCCCGCTGCAGCAATGATGCCGCTGTAGGGGGCACCCTTTTCATATCCAAGCATACCGTCAGCAAAAAGAAGGTGCAAATTTGGTATGAGTAAGGGCCGTAAATTCTGCTTGGCTCGGTCAAAAAGCCCCTTTAGTCGCTCAATACTGTAAACCTCTCGTGAGAGCTGACTCAAGACAGCGGCCTGGTATCCGCATCCAGTACCTATCTCCAAGACACGGCCCAACTTTCCATCGGTGCTTAAATTCTTACCCTGTCTTAGCAACTCAATCATGCGAGCAACCACGTTGGGCTTGGAGATCGTTTGACCAAGTCCGATCGGTAAGCTTGTATCTTCATAGGCCTGGTTCACTAAAGCACTATCCACAAATCGGTGGCGCTCAATCCTTAACATTGCATTTAAGACAAAATTATCAGTAATGCCTTGCTGTGCAAGTTTCCTCACCATATGCTCCCTAACTGTCGCAGAGTCTAAGCCCACACCGCTAGCACTCTCAAACAGGGGTTTGACGCCCTTGGCAGATCGCGGAGATTTACTGGGTTGGTTTGCAATACTTTGAGCCTTTGTAGAGGCCTCTTTAATTGAGGCTATAGGCGCAAGCGGCGCAGACTTATTCGCCTGACTCCTTTTGGACTCTAGCGAATCAAGTTTCAATGGAAATGAGGGTCTCTCTTTTGTCATTCAGAGATTGTGGTGTTTATGCTGTTATTCAAAATCTTAGAACTTATCGATTGCAAAAATCATTTGTGAATAATTTTTGACCAATTGCTCAATTGTTCATACTCAGTTAAATCAATCTGCAAGGGAGTAACCGAGACATGTCCTTGCTTGGTTGCATAAAAATCAGTATCACTGGCATCGTCTTTGGCAGGTCCGGCCGCACCAATCCAATACATCGTCTCCCCTCTTGGGCTTTCCTGTGTGATGACGCGTTCAGCGGCGTGTCTACGCCCTAGCCTGCAAATTTTATTAGATCCGAGTTGATCGATTGATTTATTTGGGACGTTAACATTTAATAACCATGGCTTAGCGCCATGGATATGTGATGCGCTCAACTCCATTACTAAAGATCGGGCTCGAGCAGCGCAAGCATCAATATGAGCCCATCCCTTCTCGACTTGCGAGAAAGCAATAGCAGGTATTCCCATTAAATACCCCTCCATTGCAGCACCAACTGTTCCAGAATAGATCGTATCGTCACCCATATTGGCACCGTTATTGATACCTGATACCACTAAATCTGGTTTGTAACCCAGAAGTCCTGTTAGGGCGATGTGAACACAGTCAGCAGGTGTTCCGTTAACATATCGAAATCCGTTGGCCGCTTTATGAACATAAAGTGGCGCATTAAGCGTTAATGCATTGGATTTCGCGCTGTTATTGTGCTCCGGAGCAACAACTTCAACCTGCCCCAAATCTTTTAAAGCTTCGTACAGTGCAATGATGCCAGGAGCCTGATAACCGTCGTCATTTGAAACTAAAATTTTCATCCGTCGCCCTTATTTAAGCCCTAATTGTAGGGTCACCTTATCACCTCAGTGGGAAATAGAATAGAACCCTACTTTTAGACTGGGAACTAAGCAGTCTCACTTATCATTTGTAATCCATAGTAAACACAAAAAGGACAAAACATGCTGGCATGGTTATGTGAGACAACAACGGGGGTTGAAGATTTAGTCAGAAAAGAGGTGCCAACCCCAACTCCTGGCCAAGGGGAGGTACTCTTAGAAATTGAGGCTGCGAGTCTGAATTTTCCAGATCTTTTGATTGTTCAAAACAAATATCAACTAAAACCCCCCCTTCCTTTTGTACCAGGTGCTGAATATGCAGGCATTATTAGAGCGCTGGGCCCAGATGTTACCGATTTAAAAATTGGTACTCGCGTAGCCTGTCTAAGTGGAACCGGGGGATTTGCAAGCCATACCCTAGCACCAGCTAAGCTATGCCTCCCCTTGAGCGAGCAGTTTACAGCTTTGGACGGCGCATCTTTCATCATGACCTATGCAACCTCGCATCACGCCCTAATAGACAGAGGTGGGCTACAGCCAGGTGAAACGGTGCTGATATTAGGTGCGGCAGGTGGAGTGGGTTCTGCAGCCATACAAATTGCTAAAGCAGTTGGTGCTAAAGTGATTGCGGCTGTGTCTAGCGCCGAGAAGGCTGAGATCTGTAAACAACTAGGTGCAGATGATTGTATTAATTATTCGCAAGGTAACTTTCGCGAGCAAATCAAATCGCTAACAGGTGGCATGGGTCCGAACGTGATTTATGACCCGGTTGGAGCTGAGTGGGCTGAGCCTGCGTTTCGCTCAATCGCTTGGAGGGGAAGGTATTTGGTGGTCGGATTTGCCGGCGGTAACATCCCAAGCATACCTTTTAATCTGATGCTTCTAAAGGGGGCAAGCGTAATTGGTGTATTTTGGGGTGATTTCTCCAGACGTGAGTACGAGAAAAATAGAGCCATGTTGGATGAACTTGTCGAATGGTACGAGAGAGGCCTTATCAAGCCTTTAATTGACACTGTGTTTGATATGTCTGAGCTGAAAGCGGCCTATGCCAAAATGATCTCTAGGGGAGTAAAGGGTAAGCTAGTTTTAAGAAACATCAAGGCATAAAAACAAACTGAATCCGCATAAATACTTTAAATTTCTTCGTCCGACACCTTCTTGATTCTTAACTTAACTCTTTCCAACAAATGCCTGAACTCACCTCCACTACCTCTTTAATGACCGTTTTATTGGTTGTTTTTGTAGCCTGCGTGGTAAGCGGGGTTATTGGCATCGCGCTTGGAAGAGTTGTGCTCGGTAAGAAACAAATTGATTCAGAAAGGGATGATGATGAATCAGTCCATCGGGTCAACTCTGCACTAGCTCAAGAGCGACTCGGAGTTTTTGAGCGTGAACGTGAGGAACTGAAAAATCAACTACAAACTTTACAACTCGAATTAACTGCTTCTCAAAATTTACTTAGTGCCACCCGCGAGGAAAAAAGCTTTGCTATTGCAAAACTCGAAGCAGAACAAGGCGCTCACCACGCAGCTATAAACGCTCGAGAACGTGAAATCGAGTCTCATGATAAAACCAAAAAACTTCTTAATGAGAGCAATCAATTTTTAGCAGAATTGAGAATTCAACTTGATCATGAAAAGAGTTTGTCTGCAGAGAAAATAGAACTACTTCATAAAGCCAAAGAAAGCCTTAGCTTGCAATTTAAATCCCTTGCTCAAGAAATTTTGGAGGAGAAATCAAAGAAATTTTCTGAAGATAATCAACAACGACTTAGTCAACTCTTAGACCCATTGAAATCCAAGATCACTGAATTTCAGGCTAAGGTTGAGGATGTCTACGTTAAAGAGGGCAAGGACCGTTCAGCACTTGCGGAGCAAGTCAAACAGTTGGTCACACTCAATCAAAACTTAACCGAAGAAGCAAAAAACTTAACTAATGCGTTAAAGGGCTCTAGTAAAACCCAGGGTAACTGGGGGGAGTTGGTGTTAGAGCGGGTTCTAGAGGGCTCTGGCCTGAGAAAGGGCGAGGAATACGTTGTCCAGGTTAGCCAAACTAGGGAGGACGGAACCAAAGCTCAAGCAGACGTAGTGATTAACCTCCCCGAGGAGCGCTCTCTAGTCGTTGACTCCAAGGTATCATTAAATGCTTACGATGAATTTATGTCTACCGAGGATGCTGAGTCCAAGAAACAAGCCGCTAAAAAGCATATCGACTCTGTTAAAAATCATATTAAGGAATTGTCAAACAAGAATTATCAATCTTTATACGGTGTTAAGTCCCTAGACTTTGTTTTGATGTTTATACCGATAGAGCCGGCCTTTATGCTTGCAATTACACATGATAAAGAAATCTTTATGGAGGCCTGGCAGAAAAACGTTTTGCTCGTAAGTCCCTCTACGCTATTGTTTGTGGTTAGGACAGTTGCTCACCTTTGGCGACAAGAGGCGCAAAGCAAAAATGCTCAAGACATAGCCAACCGCGGTGCGGAGCTTTTTGATAAATTAGTGGGTTTTGTTGAGGACCTGGAATCTTTGGGCGTTAAGTTGAAACAAGCCCAAGGTAGCTACGAAAGTGCTTACAGTAAACTCAGCACCGGGCGGGGTAATGTAATTCGTCAAGCTCAAATGCTCAAAACACTAGGCGTGAAACCAACTAAGACTTTGCCTACTTCGCTAAGCCAAAAAATGGATGACGGACCAATAGAGGAAGAATTCATTAAAAAAATTCAGCCTTGAGTTCCAAGGGAGCTTTACACTGGATAATATTTCACTGATGTATGAAACTTCGGCAAAAGCATAACGTTTATGTAATAGAACTCTCAAAAGAAGTTTTGAAGGAACGCCGCTTCACCAAAGCCAATCCAGATTACAAAACAGGTTTGCCTTGCGTGTACGTGGGCATGACAGGTCTTGATCCAGATATCCGTTTTGACAAACACAAGGCGGGTATTCAGTCTAACCGGTTTGCTAAAGAGTATGGACTACACCTGATGCCAGAGCTTTACGCTGAGTTCAATCCTATGCCCTATGAGGATGCGCGGTACATGGAGGTCGATTTGGCGATAAGACTTAAACAAAGTGGTTACGGTGTTTGGCAAGCCTGAGGAGTTCTTTGACAGCAATGATCCCGTAAAACATTGAGCAGTGAAAATCAATTAAAAACTTTTTAAATATGAAAATTAAAACCAGTTTGTCTCTATTGGCATTAATTTGCGGTCTGACCCTGTTATTTCAACTGAATCTCTCAGATGCTTTTGCCCAAGTCAGTAAATCTGCAGATTCAGCCCCGGTGGAAGTTCAGTCCTCTCAATGGCCAAGACGTACCGTAAAAATCCTGGTGGGCTTTCCCCCAGGTTCAACGCCAGACATGATCGCCAGAACAATTGCAGAACCGCTATCAAAGTCATTTAACCAACCTGTTATCGTTGAAAACCATGTCGGCGTATCGGGTAACTTAGCTGCTCAGCTACTTGCTCGCGCTCAAGACGATCACACCCTGGGCCTGCTCATTAACGGCAATCTAACTACAGCAAAACTGCTGTACCCCTCGCTCGAGTTTGATCCACTCAAAGATTTCACCCCGGTCTCCCTGATTGCAAATAGCCCTCTACTACTGGTTGCACCCAATAATTTACCAAGCGCAAAGGCTTTCTTTAAAGAGGCTCAGATCCAAGGAGGTAAATGGAACTTTGGCTCAGTCGGGACAGGCTCTATGGCGCATTTAACCATGGAGGCTCTAAAGGCCGCCACCCCTGGACTTGAAGCCGTTCACATACCTTATCCGGGCAACCCAGGTGTAATGAATGCACTCATGGCTGGTGAGATTCAAATGGCATTAGTACCTGTAGGTATAGCAATGCCACTTATACAAAGTGAAAAAATTCAAGCAATCGGACTCGTAGGTGGTAGGAGCATTTTGGCCCCTAATGTTCCAACCCTTAGTGAATTAGGGATAAAAGGAATAGCGGCTCATTTGCAGGTTTGGGACGCATTGGTTGGGCCTAAATCCTTATCACGAGAAGCGCAGGAAAGACTATCAAAAGAGCTTAAAAAAATTGCACAAAACAGTGATTTACGAGCTCAACTATTTAATCAGGGTTGGATATTACGCAGCACAAGCGATGAAGCCTTAAAAAACGTTATCAACTCGGAATACCTACTGATGCAGGGCATTATCAATAAAAACAATATCCGGGCAAATCCATGACGAAAATCAAGTAAATTCAAGCGCAATTTACTGATTATCTTGTGAATGCATCAACTCCTGAATTCTTCTTAGTCTATTGAGCGGATCGAGTTCACCCAACAAACTCACCTTAACCATCCGCTCCAAATTGAGCAACTCAGCCCACCGGTTGGCTACCCATCCACACTCATCAAGACAAAATGGTTGAGAGAATGGGAACTCTTTTAATTTAACGCCTCGAGCTTGGTTCTCAGCAATGAATTTACCCAGTGTATCTGCTACGCCCTGCAATTGAGGATCAACTTTTATGGGCGGATCATCAGGCAACAAGACCACATCGGCTCGCTCGACACCTGCCTCAGGTGCTAGCCGTTTAATAATCTCAAACCGACGCCATCCAACACATTTAATTCGGAACAAAGCAGGTTGCAACTCTTCAAACTCAAGAATTTTGGCAAGGGTTCCCACCTGTGCAGGCATAATTTCGTCGCCAGGCAATTTAACCTCGAATCCCTGCAAAAGAGTTACCACTCCAAAAGGTTCTCCTCGCTGGTGATTGCGTTTAACCATACTTAGGTACCTGGGCTCAAAGATGTTGAGCGCAATAATCCCATCAGGAAACAATGTCATAGCAAGTGGAAACAAGTCTAAACTTTTAAATTCTTGCGATGATTCAATCATTTCTTAAATATAAATAATATAGTTTCAAGTAACAGGTATCCTTTAGTTTTATTTAATTAAACACAAGTATTCAAATTAAAATAACAAAAACTAAATGAGAAAACAGTAATCCTATCATGACTGAATTACCCCAAGATCTGGCACGCTCTTTTCTGAGTCACATTCTTGAGTGCGATTCGACAATAGATAGGCAAGTTTTAGCGCAGCAAAACAAGACGCAAACAAAGAATCAACAAGTTCAAATTTTAGGCCTTCAGCAGCATTTTGAGAATTGGTTTAACAACTATTTACAGTCTCACAACCTAGCTAAGTCAAAATCTTCCCAAATTCTTATCCAACTAGCAAAAGCTTTTGAGTCCTTACATTATCCATTGATATCGGGGATTTGCTGCCAAATAATTATTGACCATTGTCAAGATCGCAATGGATGGAAGCAGGATGATTACTTTTATTTAGCTGAGCAATTGGAGAGCAAAGGTAATCACCTGTTAGCTGTTCAAGGCTATAGAAAATTAATTGAACTTGGATTAGATAAGCACAAAGCTTACAACCGGATTGGATTAATTTTCATGTCAATTGATCAACCAGAGCAAGCGATCATAAATTTTAAGCTTGCTTTAGAGGAACAGTCTGATTATGTTCAAGCACAAATTAACTTGGGTGTAGCGGAACAATTTAGTGGACGTTACACCCAGGCCATTCAATCATTTTTAAAAGCCCTTAGCAAAGATCCCTCACAAATCAATGCGCACTATAACTTAGGAATATCGTATTTTAGTATTGAGTCTTATGATTTATCAATTCAATCGCTTGAAAATGCAATAAAACTCAACCCACTATTTACAGATGCTCACTACAACTTAGGTGTTGTTTACAGTAAGTTAAAAAGACATCGATCAGCACTTGATTGTTACAAAATAGTTATCGACTTAAATTCTGATTACTTACTCGCACATTACAACAGCGGGGTATGTTACTTTGAATTATTTAAGTATGAAGAGGCACTAAAGTGTTACGAAAAAGTAATTTCAATAGATCCAGACCATATTCGTGCACATTGGAATGCAGCTCATTGCTATCTCATATTAGGGAATTTAAAAAAAGGATTTTTTGAATATGAGTGGCGCTGGAAACACAATGAATTACAGAATAAACAGGTTCAAAGAGTTTTTGACGCTCCGCTCTGGCTAGGTGAGGGCTCACTAAGGCATAAACGTATCCTCCTTCACGCAGAGCAAGGCTTTGGGGACACTTTACAGTTTATACGTTATGTAAACAGACTCATGGGCCTTGGAGCTAGTCTGATCATAGAAGTTCAACCTGCTCTTAAATTGCTAATCCAAATGTCACTACTTGACGAAAGGAAAAAAAATCAAAATGAAGAGAAATTAATCGTCATAGCTAGAGGAGAGAAATTACCAGCCTACGATCTTCACTGCCCTCTAATGAGTTTACCCCTGGCAACAGGCAGAACTTCGGCCTCATTTCTCGCAGCTGCTCCGGTTCCCTATTTAAATGTCGACGAATTTCACCAGGGTATATGGTCCAAGAAATTAGACGCAATCATCCAAGATCACCATTTAAATTGGAACTTGAGTCCAGACGAAAAACGTCTACGAATTGGATTAGTATGGTCAAGTGGTTACAGAGATGATCAAAAAGATACATGGGAAATTAACCAAGAGCGTAACCTTCAGTTAAAAGCACTAGAGACAATATTTCAACTCCCAATAGACTGGATAAGTCTGCAAATAGGCAAAATACCCAACAAGGAATTGCAAGATCTAAATCTTATAGGCTGGCAAGGCTCTAAGCTAATAAATCTTAGTGCAGAAATCAACAATTTTGCAGATACTGCAGCAATAGCGAAGTGCTTAGATATGGTAATTACGGTTGATACATCGACAGCCCATTTATGCGGTGCATTAGGCCTGAATACTTGGATAGTACTAAAAGCAAATGCCTGTTGGAGATGGTTTTTACATACTAACCAATCGCCCTGGTATCCTAATGTTCGTTTATTTAGACAATCAATGAAAGGTGATTGGAACGGGGTGATAAACCTGTTGATTTCAGAACTGAAGGTATTGACCACTAAGGCTAGATAGTTTGCTTGATCGGATTAGTTACTATAAGACTAAAAATAAAAAAAGGCGCCTAGCACGAAAAGGCGCCTTTTACATGAAGATTTTATCTGGTTAAGATAATTTACCCGTGTATTTTTCCAGTTGAGCCCAGGCTTCATCGCCAAATTTTTTATGCCAATCTGCATAAAACCCGGATGATCGAAGCTTTGCTCTGAATGCGTCCGTCTGTACGTCATTAAATATCATACCTTTAGACTTGAGATCAGCCTGCAAACTCTCATTAAGTTTACGGACTTCAGCGCGTTGAAGCATTGCAAATTCAGCTACTAATTTGGTCATCAAAGCTTGCAAATCAGCAGGAAAACGTTCGAAGAGCTTTTTATTACCCATGAACCAATAGCCATCCCACATATGGCCGGTCATTGAGCAATACTTTTGAACTTCATTGAGTTTTGCTGTTGAAATAATTGCAAGGGGATTTTCTTGACCTTCAACAACTTTAGTTTGCAGCGCTGAATAGACCTCTGCAAAGTTAAGCGGCGTTGGTGAGGCCTCTAGGTCTTTGAACATTGAAACCCACATAGGCCCGGGAGGGGTCCGTAATTTTAGACCCTTCAAGTCTTCTGGGGCATTGATAGGACGAACGCTGTTGGTTATATGTCTATACCCATTATCCCAAATTTTATCAAACGCAAAAATACTACCTGTAGCAGCGATTTGTTGACGTACGTGAGCGCCCAAATCACCATCCATAGCATTCCAAACTTGGTTGTAATCTTTAAAAGCAAAACCAACACCATTTATTTGAGCAGCAGGTACTAATGTACCGAGGATTAATGGGGATAAAGTCATAAAGTCTAGTGCACCAGATCTCAACTGAGAAAGCATGTCCGTATCGTTACCTAATTGGTTATAGGGAAAGACTTGTAAATCAATACGGCCCTTAGACTCAGTTTTCAACTTTGCAGCTAAAGCTACAGCCTGTGTGTTCAAAGGGTGAGTAGCGGGCAAGTTACTACCAAACTTAACACTGAACTCAACCTTCTGAGCGTTAGATGAACTGATCACCCAAGGCGCTGCTAAAGTAGATGCAGTCGCAATTAATTTACGTCTAGTTAGTTTCATTCATTTTCTCCAAGTAAATTTTAATTTTCCAAATATAACATGTACCCTAGATAATCAAGCGAAGGATCCGAGAACGAACCTCTTCTTTAACTAAATTTAATGACAAAATGGATACACAACCACTCTAAACTAATGGTTTTCCATAATCTAATTCACAGAGAATCATCTTTAATGAAAAGCACAGTCTAGAAAACTTCATTAAGTTAAAAGATATTAGCAAAGACTTATTACAAATTAAGTAAAGAGATTAATTCAGAATTAATTAATCGGAGATGATAAATATCAATACAGCTTTGGGCATTAAGATCAATAATAAACATATATAAATAATCTTAAAAAGCATCTATCAAATGAAAATATTTAAATATATTTATCATGAAAAAGCTAATCAAAATTTATAAATAAATTTAATATTTAAAAGTAATAGATTTCAAATAAAACGAAAATTTTGAGATCAAAAAAATAATTTAAATCATTAATACGATTAATGTTAAATAAATCAAAAACCGTAGATCTATATTGACAAGGGGGCGGCTACAAAATAAGTGCCATGAAAAAAATTATGAGCTAAAACAAATACCAAATTCAAAAGAAATTAATGAAAAAACTAAATATACTTTGCATTGCAGCCCTTGCTACCATGAGTTCCACCTATACAACAGCACAAAATCTTGATAGATTCTACGGAGGAATAGGAGCAGGAGAAGCAGTATCAAAGATTGATTACAACCTGATGAGCAAAGACTTGATGGGCTCAGGTATAACTGATAGCGGAACAAGCTCAAACCATAAAGATGCGTCTTATAAAATTTTTGGTGGATATCAATTTAATCCCTACTATGCAGTAGAAGTTGGCTATTTTAATTTCGGCGCATTCAAATTCAATGCCAATACTACTTCCGCAGGATCACTTAATGGGAATTTAAAAATAGACGGAATAGATCTCGCAATTGTTGGAACTATACCTTTAAGTGAAAAATTATCACTCATAGGCCGAGGCGGATGGATAGACGCGCGAACAAGCGATACCTTTAGTACATCGATACCAGGGTCAATTAGTAATTCAAATCCCCAAAAAACTCAAAATAATTATTCAGCTGGATTTGGCTTTGCATACAAAATAAATCAATTAGTAACCGCAAGAGCTGAATTAGAAAGATACAGAATAAACGATGGACTTGGAAATAATGCTAATGTAAATTTAGCAACTTTAAGTTTAGTTTTTCCTTTTGGAAACACAAAAATTGAAGCACCAAAAATACAAGAAAAAGTATCGCAACCAGAAATACAAGAAAATAGATTCACCGAAGAGAAACCTAAAGTAATTCAACCTCAAAAAGATGAATCACATATTATAGAAACAAAAGAAAACTTAAGAATTAGTTTTTCTGCGGAAATTTTATTCGAATTTGACAAGGCGAAAATAACTCCATTAGGAAAAAGATCATTAGATAAATTCGCAAAAGAAGTAAATGCAGTGGAATATGATTTAGTAACCATCGATGGCAATTCAGATCGTATAGGAAAGAAAAGATATAACGAAAAACTATCGTTAGCAAGAGCTGAATCAGTTAAAGAATATCTCATTTCCATAAAGGCGATTCAAGAAAATAAAACAAAAACAATAGGAAGTGGAAGTAGTAAACCCCAGACAGATATAAGTGATTGTCGCGGAATCAAAACATCTAAAGCTGTAATAGCTTGTCTTCAGCCTGATCGTCGAGTAGATGTTGACTTAAAAGGTTCAGAACATATAAACAAATAAGTGATTAAACATTAAATCGATACACTCAACACTTAATATTTGAGTGTGTCGATTAAAAAAATAAATTTTCTTTATTAATTAAAAAAATTTACATTTATGAAAAAAAACCGTCTACTCTGAAAGAATAGACGGTTATATTAAAACCAGAGGTTCTAATTATTTTGCAACTACTGAAAGTTTATGAGCTGCTGCAGTAACGTGCTCAGTAGCACTGACAACGTGAGCGTTGGCAACTTTAGTGTGATCAGATGCACCCTTATGATCCTTGGAGTCAATCATTTTAACAACCTCTTTATGCGACTTAGCTGCTAACTCTAAATGTTCAGCTGCTTTAGCATGGTGTTGTTGTGGAGTTACGGTTGAAGCATGATCTGTAGTTTTAGTTTCTGTAAGTGTCATTTTATTTTCTTTGTAAAGGTTAATATTAGTTATCTTATAGTTTATGAGTACATAACCTACAAATCAATTATCAGAGAAAATTTATGTAGTGTCTGTCTGTTATCCAACTGTCTAAATGAATTAAGAATCATCTAAATAGGTATTAGATATTTCTAAATATACTTATTGGTAAGAATTAAAACCGAGTTCCAACTGACAATGTGAAACCCTTAACATATACATTATCACGATCATATGAATGCATATAGTCAATTTGTCCGTAAATAACTTTTGTTAAATTAGTTTGAATACCAGCTCCATATGCTACGTCACTACCTAAATCAGATCCTGATGCTGACGCCGTTGAATTGGCACGTACAACTCCTATTCTTGCAAATACTTCCGTACCGTCAATAATAGTAAATTTTGGTTTTAGAAAAACACCAAATCCGCTGTAGGAGGCATCATACCCGGGTCGACTATCCTTAGATACTGTTGTCGTATAAAGAACATCTAAACCCAAGTTTTTATTCAATTCATTTCCAATGAGGAATCTTACGCCATATGGCTTAGCGTCTCCACCTGGACCAGCAAGATCGATTGGTGAAAAACCAATTTCACCATAAAAGCTGTTTGCAGATCCAACTTGACTTTGAGCATTAGATGCTGAATTCATTAATAATGCACTAACTGCAATAGATAGTAAAATTTTATTGTTCATATAAATTCCATTAATGTTAAAGATAAGATCATCGTTTAAATTGAAATTAAACTCTGTCTGCTCTCGCACTTAAACGAAAATAATGATCTATTAATCAAATCAAATTTAAAATTTAATTCTTTAATAAAAAATTGCTAGCAATAGAGTCTATTAATACTTATTCAACTTTATTTTTTAATCCAACGACATCAACATCAACTCTTCGGTCTGATGAAAGGCATGCAATAGCCTCTGAAGAGGAATGTAACCCTCTACAAGCACCTGAATCAGTTAACGGTTGTGAGCTTCCGCGTCCAATAGTTGATAATTTATTTGAAGCGATTAATCCGCTCGAAATAAAATACTCCTTAACCGCGTTAGCCCGTTGAAGTGATAATTTATCGTTGTATTCCTTAGGACCAATACGATCGGTATGTCCAACAATATTTATGTTGTCATATGCAACACCATTAAGTTGATTAGAAAATTTATCTAATTCAACTTTTCCTAGCGGAGAGATGGTCGAACGATCAAATCCAAAAAGAACATCAGAGCTAAATGAAACATGAAGAATTTCTGGCGGCGTTACTACAACAGGCGCTGGAAGCTCTTCATATATTATTCTTTCAACTATCGGTGGTTGTGCCTCTGTAACAACCACTACTACTGGTATAACTTCAGTACTTACACGCTCAATTACTTTAACCTCTTTAACAGGATCTTGTCCGAATGGGAATACCAAACTAATTGTTCCAATATTTATATCACCTTTGTTTCCTACAGCGTCGTTGATACGATATCTTTCAAATTCTGTACGTACTGAAATTGATTGATTAATTTTGTAAGAAAATCCGACACCTGCTTTGTAATTATTGTCAATAATTTGTGGGTTGTTATTTAATACCGCAATAGAACCCGAGGCTGTAAAATTATCTCTAGCTCGTGTATTAGCTACACCAATTCTTCCAAGAAAGGATAACTTTTCTGTGATGGGTAGGTAACCTAATAAATCAATATTGAATCCTTCAAGTTTTACGCCTCCGTTTAAAGTCCCCGATGGTATCGTGGTGGATTTAAAACCGAATTCACCCAGCTTAAAATATCCAGCTTCAATTCCAAAATTGCTATTTATTTGATAACCTCCGAATATTTTATACGAAGCGTCAATTTGATCGTGTACTATAGAAGTAGAAGTTGATCCCGCCCCAATTAATTCAGCGCTAATTCGATCATCATCTATTTTTGCTCGGCCCTGCCCTGCACCCAAACCACCGTAGAAGTGATCTATATTTTGAGCTTGTACATTTGTAAAGCAAATTAAGCTTAAAACAGAGGTAATTAGTAGTCTTAAATTATTCATTATTTTCTTTCAAATATATTTTTATCAGCAGGTACTAGGGTGAAACAATGGTGGTGTTTGTCATCGTTACAGATGCATATAAGCCAATTGCTCGACCAATTAGAGTAGTTTGATTTGTCTGACCTACAGTAGAAAAGGTTACGCCAGAAGAAGCTATGATGGTTCCTACCATGTTAGAACCATATCCAATTGTTGCTGCACTTCCAACTTGCCAGTACACATTTTTAGCCTGTGCACCATTCGAAAGTATTACTTGCTTAAAGGTATCAACAGTTAAAGTAGATGGAATTATAAAAATCCATTCAGCATCAGGATTTCCCCCTGCATCTAATGTTAGATTACCAGCACTAATAATAAATGAGCTACCTGTACTGTATACAGCAGGTGCTAAAGTAATAAGACCTAATTCTCCGTTTATAACATGACCAATTGGTAAAATGCTTAAAGTATGGTAAGCGGCAATTGCGTCATTTGTAGCAGTAGTAGCCAATGCTAGAGTGGCATCTGTACCTGGCGCTGGTGGCCCACAATAAATATGGCCAGTAACATTACCAATATTTAGTGTTGTTTCTGTATATATAGTACTTCCTTGATGGAAGCCGGTAAATAATGTACAAGCTGCAGTTGTACCTAAATCACCATTGATAATTGTATTGATACCCGAATTCGTTACACCTGCATTACCTCCAAATGCTCCGTAAGAAGCAATACTATGTAAATCAACCACCGCTGCATGATTACAAGCAAGCGTTCCAGTTTGAAATGTAAACGAAGTTGCTAATAACGCATTACCATCTGTATCTTTAATTCCATTTGTTAAATTAACAGAATAAACTGTAGAGGCAGTATAGGCCAATGGGGTAAATGTCGCAGTGTTCGTTAAATCGTTATAACTTATAGAGCCTGCAAACGTAGGTGAATTAATATAAAAAGATGATGATGTTATGGTCAATGCATCCATAGATTTACTAAATGTGACACTAACTGGCTGGGATAAGCAAATACCTGTTTGCAATGGAGAAATAAGAGGATTTGTAGCAGTAATAGTAGGGCCAATAGTCGTAATATTGGAAGTGTTAAAACTCCAAATGTATTCTGAAGCCATTTGTATTCCGTTAGTATCAGCAACCCCGGTTGTAATGGTTGCTGTGCATATAGAATTTACTGGAAGGCTAGAAGTTTGTTGAAAAGTAGCTGTTTGATTTAAATTGTTGTATTTGACAGTTCCTGTAATAGGAGTACCAGATGGACAATTAATCAAAAAAGTAGAAGTATTTAATGTTGCAGAATTCATATTGCGATTGAATTTTGCAGATATAGCCATATTATTTGCAACTCCAGTCACAATAGGATTAGTATTAGCTGGGACAGTCAGTATTACCTGCGGAGGCGTGGACACGACAGGTGTTCCGAGAATTGGAGACTGACCACCTGATCCACCACATCCGTTTAATAAATTAATACAAATTAGGACGCAGATGGATCGTAATTTTCTAGCTGTTATGTTTAAAAGCCTCATATAAATTCCTTCGTTTGGTGTATTTAAAGAAATACATTCCATAAGATTGATTTGATAAGAATTTATCTATTACGTCTGTCTGATATCCAACATAAATTAATACGACATCCCTTGACAAAACTCATAATATAAAAATGATACTGAGTTAAATTTGTTTTATATTTTGCAATTTTTTCAAAATATAAAAACTAATAAAGTGAAATCTATGAATATTAAAAAATACCTTCAATGCATAACTACATCATTATTGATTACAATTTTCTCCGGCTGTGCTGTCACAAGAGACCAGGAATCAGTTGGAGCATATATTGACGATAGTGTCATTACTACATCCATTAAAAGTAAATTTTTTGAAGATAAGACTGTTGATGGCTCAGCAATTACAGTTGAAACTTTAAATGGAATCGTGATGCTATCCGGTTTTGTAAAAAATGTATTGCAAAAAAATACAGCTGAAAATATAACAATAAAAGTTAAGGGTGTTAAAGCTGTGAAAAATGAAATATCTGTGAAGCCATAATTTAAAGAAAAACAAAATAACCCCCAGATAAAGAAGTATCTGGGGACTAAATACCTATTTTGATTTATTGACTTCATGTCCAATATATCCACCAACTGCAGCACCACCAATAGTTCCTGCAGCACTGCCGCCTGTTAATATAGCCCCTCCGACAGCTCCTGCACCGGCTCCAATAGCTGTTGATTTATCTTTTTCAGACATATGTGAACAACCAGATAAGATAATTAAATAAAAATATAATGTATAGACGTAATTTTTTCGTTTGTTTAGAAACATAAATAACCTTTAAGATAATTTGAAAAATATAAATCCACAAATGTGAATGGACATAAGATAACAACTTATATTTGATACGTCTGTACCCTTGAACACTAT
The DNA here is from genome assembly GCA_903876885.1 of uncultured Burkholderiales bacterium. Classification (GTDB taxonomy): domain Bacteria; phylum Pseudomonadota; class Gammaproteobacteria; order Burkholderiales; family Burkholderiaceae_C; genus Limnohabitans. Next base: position 40,372 of record CAIRBP010000060.1, read on the forward strand.
GTGTGACATCAGACAGACTGATTTTTGTTTACAAAGTAAATTATCCTTTGTATAAAGTAATGAAAGAAGAAAAATATGAGTGAGCAAAAATTAGATCGTGAAAAATTAAATTCTTTAATAAATCTATTTTTCAATAATTTTGATGAAATGTTAAATAATTCAAAGCCTCTCATAAATGAAAGTGCAGATGAAATATCAGAAATTGCAATATGGATATTAAATAAAATTGATCTTCAAATGATTTTGAAGAATACTAATTGCAAATTTATTGACCCTGTTGCGAATTCAATTCGCAAAGATCCTATTAAAGCCATTCTTCTTGCAACAAGCATTGGGGCTATCTCTGCTGGACTTATAACCCTTCTTTCTCGATCAAAATTTAAAAATTAATATATTAATGCTTAAATTAATATATAAATTAATAGGATTTAAGCCCATCTATTTTGTAGAATATTTGAGCAAATCAGTTGAGATTATTTCAAATGAGTTCAAATCATCGCTACATTGTTTGAAGCAAAGTATTTTTCTATACTTAATTTCTTTTGCTTTAATTTGTATCGGAATAATTACCTGCCTTACATCAATCTTGCTGTGGGCAGCTCTACCCATCTTGGACACTCAATATTCTTGGATACTTATTTTTCTTCCAGCACTTATTATTTCAATTGGTGTCATTTTCTATGTATTGGCATGTAAACACATAGCTGGGCATTTATTTAAAAAAACCATAAAGCATATAAAATTAGAAATAAGTAAGTTACTCCATAATTCAAGTTCATGATATTTAGTTATTTCTAAAAAAAACATTCCTATTTAAAAAAAATTTCTTTATAAATAAATTTTGAATTGCATGTAATTTTCATGCGTAACACATAAATCACATTACTCTGCAAATAGATTCAACTATGTTTGTTATTGGATTAATTGTTTGAGAGTCATCCTTAATAAGTTGCGTAGGAATTTTATCCTTTGATAATCGAAAACTCTTTTTACCTTCATCAATTGCTCCCCTAGTTTCGAAACCAATTTTATAAGCCGCCATTATTGCATTGCAATAAGACGTTAATTGTTGTTCCATTCCTTTTTTTATACATTCATCAAGTTCATTAATATTTTTCAAAGATATTAGTTCACTTATTTGAAAATGTGAAGAATTTATCTGCTGAGAATTCAAATTTAATAATAGATTATTTAACTCAATCATTTGAGTGTGATACATATTCTCTAAACATTCGAAATTTTCAAGTTTTTCTGAATTTACGTGCGCAATTTCTTTCATATATTCACCTTTTTATTAGTAAAATTTTATAACTATCGTTATGTTATTATTTTTCAATTTATTAATAAATAGATCAATTAGTAATTTCGAAAATAAGTAACCGTTAAAAATTCATAATAATTTATTTAGTTTAAATAATCATATACAACCTCACCTAAACCTAAGGTTAAATCAGCAACAAAATGTATTGTAGATATTACTTCTAGTACAGGAAGTTCAAATACAGGCGCTAAAGCATGCGGATGTAATTCAAGGGTAGCAGGCCCTGTCCAAGCCCCTTTTAAACTTACATGGGTTGTGTAATATCTGACTAACTCACAAATACGAACTGATCCGTCAACATGCGGGATAATCTTTAATAAATAGTTAGGGGCTGCCAAAGAAGCCATAACGAGTGCAGAGTTTACCTCTCTATGTTTAAAGCCCATAGTTGCCTTAGCTATTTCTACTGAACCATATTCTAAAGTTCCTACTAACGTATCTATTTCAATTTCCAACTTAGGAGTTGCTAGTTTTTTGGGGAATCCCCATAATTCTCTTCCTCCAGCAATGGGAGGGTGATCGTTTAAATACATAGCATGTGCATAAGAGCCACATACACCATCTAATTTGACAGGTATGATTTGACCAGATTCAGTATATGACCCAAAACCTGTTGAGTCTGGCATATTGATAAATTCAAATTTCACTAAAGGCTCCATTATTTCTAACGGCTCTGGAACAACTGCTCTTAAAGCTTCCATGTCTGTACGATAGGTAATTATTAAGAACTCTCTATTCTTAAATCGATATGGACCGTGAGGAAATGCCGGACTAGTTAAAGGCATTGCAAATGCATTTGTCTTTACATCTTGTAATTTCATTTTCTTTCTTCCAAATATAAATGTTGAACTTTAAGAACATGCTGTTTAATGAGGTCATTTTTAATACACATCGATTTTTCACTAAATATACGGGCATCCATTATTTCTAAATGATTTGAAATCATGGGTTTGAAATCCATAAAGGCTAAGATATCTCTATTTAAATCGATGCCTGGCGCTATTTCAACTAACTCAATCCCATTCTCTTCTAGACGAAAGACACACCTCTCCGTTATGTATAAAACGGATTGTTTTCGCTCGTATGCATCTCTTCCATTAAATGTTATCTGGTCAACTTGTTTTATAAATTTTTTAATTCCAGTTTCACTTTTAATGTTAATTTGTCCATTTATTATTTCCAAATCTAATTTACCGGCACAAAAGGTACCAACAAATACTAAACGTTTGGTGTTTTGACTAATACTTATAAAACCACCGGCCCCCGCTAGGTGACCATTAAAGTTACTAACATTAAGATTTCCACTTGCTTGAACTTGCGCTAATCCTAAGAATGCAATATCAAGGCCTCCACCATCATAGAAATCGAATTGGTATGGTTGATCTAATATAGCCTCAGCATTAGTTGCTGCTCCAAAATTTAATCCATTAGCTGGTAATCCTCCAACAACCCCAGGCTCTGCAGTTAATGTCATTAAATCTACTAGATCCTCCTCAGCTGCAATTTCTGCTATACATTCTGGTATTCCTACTCCCAAATTCACAATATCGTGAGCTCTTAATTCAAGTGCTGCCCTTCTAGCAATAATCTTACGCGCCTCTAGTGGGGCAATGGCTAATAATTCATGCTGAGCTAACAACTCGCCTGAATAATAAGGACTAAAGGGCTCAGAAAATGTCTGAAGATGATGTTCTGTTTTTTCGGATAAAACGACATAGTCAACTAAAATTCCTGGTATTTTGACATTACGTGAATTTAGAGATCCTAATTTGGCTAATCTTTCAACTTGAACTATTACTATTCCACCAGAGTTGTGCGTTGCCATAGCTATCGCTAATGAGTCTAGTGTTAATGCCTCTCTTTCCATTGTTATGTTTCCATGCTCATCGGAAGTAGTCCCACGCAGTAGGCAACTGTGAATCGGCATAGCCTTATAGAACAAGTACTCTATACCACTTATGGTGATCAATTCAACTAAAATTTGATTACTACAATTATTAATTCGCCCTCCTCCAAGTCTTGGATCGACAAAAGTACCAATGCCGACTTGGGTTATAAGACCAGGTCGATGAGCTGCTGAATCACGGAAAAGTTGACTAATTACACCTTGAGGCAAGTTATACGCTTCGATTTGATCATGTAAAGCCAATTTCTGTAATTTCGGAACTAATCCCCAATGTCCTCCTATCACACACTTTAAAAGTCCAACGTGAGCTAAATGATTTAGACCTCTTTCAGATCCATCGCCCTGCCCGCCTGCATAAAGTAAAGTTAAATTATGTACAGTCATAGTACCTGGAAACAACGCTTGATCAAGATATCTTTTCTCTAAAGCAATTGCTAATCCTTCAGGGAATCCACTACCGATAAATCCGCCAGTCACAAGAGTTGTATTAGGCCTTATATGACTTACTGCTTCAGAATAACTAACTACTTTATTCCCTGAAATGGTACGAGTATTGAAGTTAGGATTTCTCATGAATTATTTGTATTATTATGAATTTGGAATAACCAATAATTTGGTCTTTGCTGTCACTATTTTTAATGATATTCAATTCAAAGTCTGTTCATTACCGAACTAAGTAAATGATTGGTAAAAAGGATAATTCAGTATTGATTTTGTAAAACTCAATTTAAATTAAAATTCAATTAAATTAATACAATGACTTTAGTAAATAATAAACATTCAATGCTTAATAATAAAATCGCAATAATAACTGGTGCATCATCTGGTATAGGGCGTGCGATTGCCTTAGTTTTATCCCGTGAGGGAGCTAAAGTTGTGATTTCAGGAATAGAAAATGAAATGCTTAATGAAACTTCTGCTTTAGTTCAAGCGCAAGGTGGTGAGGCATTAATAGTTGTTAGTGATGTTACTTCTGCTCAGGATTGTCAAGATCTTGTTAAGATAACAATGGAGCATTACGGAAGACTTGATATTGCCTGTAATTGCGCAGGAATCGGAGGAGCAAAAGCACTCACTGCTGACTATTCGCTAAAAGCTTGGGAAAATGTATTGCAAACGAACTTAAGCGGCGTCTTTTTTTGTATGCAAGCACAAATTGCAGCAATGCTATCAGTTGGTAAGGGTTCAATTATTAATATTGCATCTGTTTTGGGTGTCGTAGGTACTCCCCGTTCACCAGCGTATGTAGCAGCAAAACACGGGGTTGTCGGTTTAACTCAAACTGCAGCTTGGGAATACGGTACTTCCGGGTTAAGAATTAATGCAGTCGGTCCAGGCTACATCGATACACCCCTGGAGAGAGCGCTTGTAGATACTCCCCAAGCGTATCAAACACTTTTAGCAGCTCATGCTCTAGGACGTTTAGGTCAACCCGAAGAAGTAGCTGAATTAGTTGCATGGTTGGCATCAGACCGCGCTTCATTTGTAACAGGTTCCTTTTACGCAGTAGATGGTGGATACTTGGCTAGATAATTAAGTAACATCTAATCTATCAGTTCAATATTTTAAAATTCCTCAGCAAAATTAAAATTACAATTCATTGGATTCATAAATAAAGGACGATAAATCAAAGCACTTAAATTAAGATGTCTAGCCCAGAAATCGTTAATAGAGGATTTGTTTTGAACATCCTGAGAAACCGGACATGATGATACCGATGTCATACT
>CAIRBP010000061.1 GCA_903876885.1 uncultured Burkholderiales bacterium
ATAAAAAATAGCCGTAAAAAAAGCCGAAAGAAATAGTCAATAGCCCCGATTACCTTTCACCTTCTAATGCGAAGGATAAGTAGCCATTTTGCTTTACAAATGGGTAGAATTAACCTTGCCAGCTAAGCAAGTTTTCAAGCCCTCAAATATCTGTAACTAAAGTGTGATTAATACTGAACTATCCGAGAAAGTACTTTACCTTCTGTACAAACTCAGTACCTACTTAACGTTCAATGTGCTTGACGATGCGGCCTACTTGGCGATGATGTTTAGTTGATAACTACCTAATCACCTCTCAACTTCAGCTTCAGCTTCAGCTCTATGGCCTACGAATACTTAATTCCTTCTCTTTCCAGTACGTAGTTGTTAATTTATTAAGCCTGACCGTACCCCCAGTCGAGGGGGCATGAACAAATCGGTCCTCACCCACATAGATACCTGCATGACTTGGTTCATTGGCGGGACCAAAAAGCAATATGTCACCCGTCCTAAGTTGTTGTCGAGTTACCTCGTGTCCCCAATTTTTAAGGGCTGCAACCGTTCGTGGAGACTTGACTCCTGTTTGTGATTGATAAACGTAGGCGATTAGGCCACTACAGTCAAAGCCTGACTCTGGTGTGTTTCCTCCCCATTTATAAGGGGTGCCGACCAATCCGAGTGCGTACAGAGCCAAACCTTGTGCTTTCTCAGCACTCAGGGTGTTGGGGAGCTCAGTCACAGCTGGGTGGGCTGTGCTTGGGTAGAGACTAGGTTGAATCGGTGCAGTCGAGCAAGCCGATAAGGCAGCAATTAAAACGGTTAATAACGACAGAGCAAGTTTGCTTCTGATTTTTATTAACAAACGGTAATCAATGAGTTCACTAAAATAAAACAATTAGGGAATCCAAAGTAGTGGCGATTTACACAAGTGTTTATTTTAATTCCGAAAACTCAAATATTTTGTAAACTATAGTAGTCTAAGGAGAATTGTTCAATTGTCGTATGGACACTTTAAAAATTAGCTTTACAAAGCAGTTTTGATGAGCGGCTTTATTTTGCAGCGCTTCTTTGCACTTTTACAATGCTCTATATTTGCCCTCTATTCCCAGCATTTGATTGAAACTTAAAGCGGGTGCATATTAAGCCAGTTGTTCACTCGCTCTACACCTTAAAACGGGTTTTAAGTCAACCTTGGTAGCCCGGCCCAATTGTTTAAGCATATCAGCGTTCACCCTAGTCTTGCATTTTCATCAAAATTAATCGCTAAGATAGAGGGTGTTCGTGTGTGGGGTTGAAAGGTTGAAGGGTTAGTTAAGCGCTCTATTAGTTTAGTGCTCAAGTGGTTTACTGCTCAAGTGGTTTACTGCTCAAGTGGTTTAGTGCTTTGTGACTTGACTCTTTCGTCTAAGAATGAATAAGCTCAAGAAGTAGATCTCTAATTGGTGCATTATTGCCTGTAACTAACCTCATAAATTTAATAATTTTTTGAAAGGCTATCTGTGAATTATCTATCTCGAATAAAGCTGCTTAGTATCGGTATCTTATTGTCTTGGGTGGCGGGCTGTGCAAC
>CAIRBP010000062.1 GCA_903876885.1 uncultured Burkholderiales bacterium
GTAAGGCTCACCGGATTAAGCGGCGAGTGCGAAACGTTCGTCGTTTGCAGTTAGTTTTTTTCTGCTGTTTTACGAGGTAACAGAACCTCGACATGCCCTGCAGCGCGTCCGAACCCATGTCGAAACCAATGCAGCCCCAAGCCTTTATTTTAAGTCTTTGGCAACCATTTGAGTAGGTCTAGGGGTGAATATATATTTACGTCTGCGTTCCAATTGGCGATATCTCCAGCGTCGCCAAGGTACCCGTAACCAGCCGCTACTGTCTTTACGCCAGCCGCTTTTCCGGCCACGATATCGCGCTCGTCATCGCCAATATAAACACATTCCTCAGCCCTTAAACCCATTCGCTTCATCGCCTCAAGTATGGGTGCCGGGTGGGGTTTCGCATGCGCTGTTGTATCCCCTGAAATAACGGTCTTTGCCTGTGTCAGCAATGGAATTTGACGAACTATTGGATCGGTAAACCTAGCACTCTTATTAGTCACAATCCCCCAAGCCAATGAGCGGTCATTTAACGATTCAATGAGTTCTTTGACACCGTCAAAAGGCCTAGTGTTTACGACTAAATTACGCTCATAGTTTTTAAAGAACTCCTCTCGTAAATCAATGAATTCCGGGTGCTCGGGCTCCATTTGAAACGCTATTTTTAGCATCCCTCTTGCGCCTGTACCCGTGTGGGGTCGGTACAACGAAAGACCAAGCTCGGGCAATCCTCTGTCTAATCTGAGCCGGTCAGCAGCAGCGGCCAAATCAGGAGCGCTGTCTATGAGTGTTCCATCTAAATCAAACAGAACTGCTTTAATGTGCCTGAGCATAAAATTTTATTTGAGAGTGTAGGGACTAGGAATGGATTGCATTTCTTGAGTTCACTTCTTTTGAACTGCCATAAAGTAATTCACCTGAGTAGACTGATTTAACCAGTACCGCTCAGTCAATGGGTTGTAGTGCAGGCCTTTTAAATCAACTTCACTTAAACCGCAAGCGTTACAAAACGCAAGCAATTCACTGGGACGAATGAATTTCGCATATTCGTGAGTGCCTTTGGGAAGCATTTTCAACACGTACTCAGCGCCAACAATGGCCATTAAAAACGATTGAACGTTTCTATTTATAGTTGATAAAAACACCCAGCCTCCAGGCTTAACCAATCTAGCGCAAGCTTTAACAACTAGGGATGGGTCGGGCACATGCTCGAGCATCTCCATACAAGTGACTATGTCAAAGGACTCTGGTTTATCGCGCGCTAGGTCTTCGGCTGATATTTCTACATATTCAATATTTTGAGTTCCTACCTCTAGCGCGTGAAGTTTTGCAACCTTTAAAGCTTTAACAGATAAATCAATACCAGTCACGAATGCCCCGCCCTGCGCCATCGATTCGCTGAGTATTCCGCCTCCACACCCAATATCCAATATGCTTTGCCCCGTCAAGGTTACGTGAGATTTAATCCAATCTAACCGAATTGGATTAATAGCATGAAGGGGTTTAAATTCACTGTCCTTGTCCCACCAACGATGTGCAAGTTGAGAGAATTTTTCGATCTCGCCTGAATCAACATTACTGGAATTACTCATGGCTTTTTTCTTTAATCAGTTTCACCAAAAATAAATCCCGCACGAAGCGGGATTTATTAAGAATACCTCAAAGAGGTATGTAACTTAGATCCAATTACTTGGAGCGTGTTCCAACCACTTCGATCTCAACACGACGGTTCTTTGAACGACCATCCGCTGTCTTGTTGTCGGCAACTGGTTGGCTCTCGCCCTTGCCTTCAGTGTAGACACGGTTTTTCTCAATACCTTTAGTAACCAAATAAGCCTTGACTGCGTCAGCGCGACGAACAGAGAGTTTTTGGTTGTAAGCATCTGAACCGACAGAATCAGTGTGTCCAACGGCAATAATCACTTCAAGATTGATTGCTTTGATTTTGGCTACTAAATCATCCAACTTTGCTTTGCCTTCCGCCTTTAGGACAGCTTTGTCAAAGTCAAAGAAGGCATCAGCAGCGTATGTAACTTTAGAAGCTGCAGCAGGTTGTGGAGCAGGTGCTGGAGCAGGTGCAGCTGCAGCTTTAGGAGCAGCTGTAATAGCGGGATCACATCCTGGGGCCGCAGTAGCGGGAGTCCAAGATGAATTACGCCAGCACTCACCAGATGAGTTTTTCCAAACCTCACCAGATGAATTTCTCCAGTTGTTAATATCTTGAGCACTAACAGTGCTAGCTAATGCGGATGCGGCAAAACAAAGTGCCAAAAATTTCAAATTCCTCATAAATCTCCCTAGAGGCAAAAAAAAGCAGTACCACTGCGGACCTGCGAGATGATTAATTATCTCGTTCTCGTTAGATTGTGCCATATCCAGAAAAAATAACCCGGCAATCTAGATATAAAGTGCTCAACTTGGCTCAATAGTTTAAATTATGGAAATGATTTTGGGCCATTAATAATGCCCTGATTACACCTAAGTACTTATAGAAGCGTCTAAAACGCTCTAAATTGCATAATTTCTTTGGTGTTGCTGCCAGGAGACAGGGGAAAAACCTCCGACTAGGCCTAAAATGATCGGTTTACCCATACTCTGAACGGCCCCCTCAAATGACCCAGTTTGCGAAAGAAACGTTGCCCATCAGCCTCGAGGAGGAGATGCGCCGTAGTTATTTAGATTACGCGATGAGCGTAATAGTAGGTCGAGCACTCCCCGATGCCAGAGACGGTCTAAAACCGGTCCATCGTCGAGTTTTGTTTGCGATGCACGAATTAAACAATGACTGGAATAGACCTTACAAGAAGTCAGCGCGTATTGTTGGTGATGTGATTGGTAAGTACCACCCACACGGAGACAGCGCCGTATACGACACCATTGTTCGTATGGCTCAGGACTTCTCACTTCGGCACATGCTTGTTGACGGACAGGGCAATTTTGGCTCGGTTGACGGTGATAACGCTGCGGCTATGCGTTACACCGAAATTCGTTTGGCCAAAATCGCTCATGAAATGCTTGCTGACATTGACAAAGAAACTGTCGACTTTGGCCCCAACTATGACGGTAGTGAAAAAGAACCACTCGTTCTTCCAAGCAAAATACCCAACCTATTGGTCAACGGCTCCTCAGGTATTGCAGTGGGTATGGCGACCAACATCCCTCCACACAATTTAAACGAAGTCGTTGATGCTTGTTTGCATTTACTGCGCAACCCAAATGCAAGCATTGATGAACTCATGGAGTTTGTTCCTGCGCCAGATTTTCCCACTTCAGGCATCATCTACGGTATTCAAGGCGTCAAGGAGGGTTACCGAACTGGGCGTGGTCGCATCATCATGCGAGCCAAATGTCACTTTGAAGATATCGACAAAGGCCAGCGTCAAGCCATCATCGTTGATGAGATTCCTTATCAGGTAAATAAAAAGACCTTGCTAGAGAGAATTGCAGAGCTCGTCAACGAGAAGAAAATCGAAGGCATCAGCCACCTCCAGGATGAATCCGACAAGTCTGGAATGCGTGTAGTAATTGAGCTCAAACGGGGGGAAGTCCCCGAAGTTGTCTTAAATAATCTTTACAAACTCACCCAACTCCAAGACACCTTTGGCATGAACATGGTGGCCCTTCTTGATGGTCAGCCAAAGTTGTGCAACCTCAAGGACTTGATCGACATATTCCTTCAACATCGCCGGGAAGTTGTCACTAGACGCACTGTGTTCAACCTACGTAAAGCACGTGACAGAGGTCATGTGCTTGAAGGCCTCGCAGTTGCGCTCGCTAATATTGACGAATTTATATCAATCATTAGAGCAGCTCCCACACCCCCCGTTGCAAAAACAGAATTAATGAGTCGGAGTTGGGACAGTGGACTTGTCCGCGAGATGTTGACAAGAACCCGCGCCGACGGTGCAAGCGTCAACGCTCAAGATTACAGACCCGAGGGTTTACAAAAAGATTGGGGCATGGGATCGGATGGCCTATACAGGCTCAGCGAAACGCAGGCGCAAGAGATCTTACAAATGCGTTTGCAACGTTTGACGGGTCTTGAGCAGGACAAGATCATCAACGAATACAAAGAGGTAATGGCTGAGATCGACGATTTACTCGACATCTTGGCTAAATCTGAGCGGGTATCAACCATCATTGGCGATGAGTTGAGTGCGGTTAAAGAAGAGTTTGGACAAACCAAACTTGGCGCTCGTCGCAGTCAAATTGAACACAACGCTCAAGACCTGGCTACCGAGGACCTCATCACACCAACCGATATGGTGGTAACGCTCTCACATTCTGGCTATATCAAGAGTCAACCACTCTCAGAGTACAGAGCGATCAAACGTGGTGGGCGGGGGAAACAAGCAACGGTTACGAAAGAGGACGACTGGATCGAGCAACTATTTGTTGCCAATACTCATGACTGGTTGTTGTGCTTCTCCAACCGTGGTCGTATGTATTGGCTCAAAGTTTGGGAGGTACCCGCCGGCTCAAGAGGCTCTAGAGGACGCCCAATTGTGAATATGTTCCCTCTTGGTGAGGGCGAGAAGATTAACGTCGTTCTAGCGTTAACTGGCAGTTTCAGAAGTTTCCCATCCGATCATTACGTCTTCATGGGCACATCAATGGGGACGGTTAAAAAAACTTCCCTAGACGATTTCTCTAACCCAAGAAAGGCTGGCATTATTGCTGTCGATCTGGATGAGGGAGACTTCTTGATAGGCGCTGCTTTGACCGACGGCAAACACGATGTGATGCTCTTTAGTGACGGGGGCAAAGCAGTTCGTTTTGATGAAAATGATGTTCGCCCCATGGGTAGAAATGCTCGCGGTGTGAGAGGAATGATGCTGGATGAAGGACAACACGTGATTGCTATGTTAGTTGCCCAAGACGAGGAACAAAGTGTCTTGACTGCAACTGAAAACGGTTACGGCAAACGAACCTCTATTGCTGAATACACTCGCCACGGACGTGGCACCAAGGGGATGATTGCCATTCAGCAATCTGAACGCAACGGTAAAGTTGTTGCTGCAACCTTAGTTCACGCTAAAGACGAGATCATGCTCATCAGTGATAGGGGCGTTTTAATTCGTACTCGGGTCGCCGAAATTCGCGAAATGGGACGCGCTACACAAGGCGTCACGCTCATCGGCTTAGATGAGGGCTCAAAGCTCAGTGGTGTTCAGCGCATCGCAGAAAACGACGCTCAAAACTCGGACGCTGAGGCAGACCCAAGCGAAGAAGTAGGTGACGATAACAGTGGTGAGACGCCAAGCGGTGAGTCCGGCACTCCCCAGGCTTGATCCCCTGCATCATGAATGCATAAGGATTTTATAAAAATCCTTATGCATTTCATCTAAACAGGTAAGTCTAAAAAACTTTAACTGGCCTCGGTTTTAAGCACTCACTCAAACGCTTTTTAGATTTCAAATCTAAAAAGCTCAACTCATAATTCAATTTAGAAATACGTTGTAATCACTTTTAGCAGCAAAGTCTTACCATCAGGCCTTGCATCCAAGATCACCAGTTAGGCTCACTCACATGACTAGACCCTATAACTTTTCTGCTGGCCCAGCTACTATGCCCGAGGAGGTTTTAAGATTAGCAGCCTCCGAAATGTTGGACTGGCAAGGCAGTGGAATGAGCGTCATGGAGATGAGTCACAGGGGCTCTGAATTTATCTCTATTTATGAAAAGGCAGAAAGCGACTTTCGCGACTTACTAAAAATCCCAAAAAACTTTAAGATCCTTTTTATGCAAGGAGGGGGGCTTGGCGAAAATGCTATTGTTCCTTTAAACCTCTCCAAAGGGGGCGTCATTGATTTTGTCCTCTCTGGAAGTTGGGGTCAAAAATCCCACAAGGAAGCAGGCAAATACGCAAAGACTCACATCGCAGCCTCAAGCGAAGAGGCTGGGTTTACGAGCCTACCTGACCCCAGTACTTGGCAACTTAGTAAGGACGCAAGTTACGTCCACATTTGCACCAACGAAACAATCCACGGAGTGGAGTGCCACAACCTTGCGGATCTTAAAGCGCTCGGCTCAAACGCACCTTTGGTGATTGATTTTTCCTCACACGTTCTCTCCAGATCTGTGGACTGGAGTCTTATAGGACTGGCCTTTGCAGGGGCACAAAAGAACATCGGCCCTGCGGGCCTCACCCTTGTCGTGGTAAGGGAGGACCTCCTGGACCAAGCAATGACCATTTGCCCAAGCGCCTTTAACTACAAGTTGGTTGCGGCGGCTGACTCAATGTACAACACGCCCCCCACTTACGGGATCTATATAGCTGGACTTACCTTTGAGTGGATCAAGCGACAAGAGGAAAGCGGTCAAAGCGGGGTCGCTGCAATTGAGTTACGCAACAAAGCCAAAGCAGAGCTTTTCTACAACTATCTGGACTCATGCGATTTTTACGAAAATAGAGTGAACCGCCTCGACCGCTCCAGGATGAACATCCCGTTTTTCTTAAAAGATGAATCCCGTAACGAGGCTTTCTTAAAAGGCGCCAAAGCCAACGGATTGTTACAACTAAAGGGACATAAGTCGGTGGGCGGGATGAGAGCAAGTATTTATAACGCCATGCCAATCAAAGGCGTACAGGTCTTGATCGAGTACATGCGCGAGTTTGAACGCTCTCAGACTTGAATTTGAAATTATTTTTTGTCGATCAAGTTACCTACAATGTCAGCTAATTCTTAATTAAGACCAGAGGCTTAAATATTTCATGGACACCAAAAAGCCCAACTCCTCAAGCCCCGTTGCTCCTGAAAATGGATTAGCCGAACTGCGGGTTCAAATTGACTCCTTAGACCAACGCTTATTAGACTTACTCAATGAGCGTGCCCGCGTTGCAGAGAAGGTTGGGGAGATTAAGCGGGTAGAGGGAACTCCCTTTTTCAGGCCGGACCGGGTTGCCCAGGTCTTGCAAAAAATGGAAAACGCCAACAAAGGACCTCTCCAAAACAAACACATAGCCAGTATTTGGAGGGAGATCACCTCTGCGTGTTTAGCCCTTGAAGCCCCGCAGCGTGTTGCCGTACTCGGACCTCAAGGCACATTTTGCGAGCAAGCAGCAATTGAATATTTTGGAAGTGCTGCTGAGCTTATTTACTGCTCTAGCTTTGATGAAGTGTTCCACGCAACCACAGCCGGTACAACGCAGTTCGGTGTAGTTGGGGTTGAAAACTCGACTGAAGGCGTCGTCGCTCGGTCGCTCGATTTATTTCTTCGCTCCCCTGTTCACGTGATTGGCGAGATCAGCCTACTAGTTAGACACAACCTAATGCGCCAATCACCCTCGCTAGAGGGGATTGAAGTAGTGCTAGCACACCCTCAAGCACTCGCTCAGTGCCAAGGCTGGCTCAGCCAACACTTGCCCAATGCCGAACGTCGTGCAGTCTCCAGTAACGCTGAGGGGGCTAGACTAGCGGCAACTAACCCAAGTTGGGCTGGGTTAGCGAGTGAGCGAGCAGCCGCACAGTTTGGACTGCACATCGTTGCACACGCAATTCAAGATGAGGCCTACAACAGAACTCGGTTCTCAATTATTTGTTTGCCTCAAACTCTCAACACCCCACCTGCGACAGGTAAAGACTGCACAAGCCTTGTTGTATCCGTTCCTAATCGTCCCGGCGCAGTTCACGATTTACTTGTTCCTCTGAAAAATAACGGCGTCTCTATGACTCGGTTTGAGTCCAGACCAGCCAAGTCAGGACAATGGGAATATTTCTTTTATATCGATATACAAGGCCATATCAGTGAGATTCACGTTCAAAAGGCCCTTGAGGATTTGAAATCGCTTTGCGCTTTTTACAAAGTTCTTGGATCTTATCCCGTCAACGATTAACGCTAAATACAAAAAAGCGACGTGCGTACAAAGCGTAAAGACTGTTTGTTAAGTCCTAACGGCTATAGTGTGTTGACTCCCTCAAAACTATTTAATTTTTCTAAATTTCATGTTTAAACAGTTAGGACTTATTGGTTGCGGCTTAATCGGCGGTTCATTTGCTTTAGCCCTCAAGCAGGCAGGTTGGGTTGCTCGAGTTTGCGGCTACAGCGCAACTAAAGCAACCATGAACCTTGCCAAAGAAATGGGGGTCATAGATGAGATTTGCCTGGACGCGCCCTCTGCGGTTAGAGGCTCTGATCTGGTGCTTATCGCAATTCCTGTTCAAGCTATTGAGGACTGTTTGCGAGAGATCGCACCCCACATAGACACAGATTGTTTGGTCATGGACGTTGGCTCAACGAAGGCAAATATTGCCGATGCAGCCAAAGCCTTTTTGGGAGATAAGTTATCACAGTTTGTTCCTGCTCATCCGATAGCGGGCAAAGAACTCGCAGGGGTGTCTGAGGCTAGTCCAACCCTCTTTAAGGACCGTCCTTTAATACTTACACCCTCAGAGATAACTAATTTAGACTTCATAGAGCGGGCCAATAAGGTTTGGACGCAGCTTGGCAGTAAGGTCCACAAGATGAGCCCCACTGAACATGACGCAGCGTTTGCTGCAGTGAGTCACTTACCGCATTTAATTGCTTTTGCCTACATGAATGGACTCATCAAGCAACGTGATCATGACCAGTTCTTATCTGTAGCTGGACCCGGTTTTAGGGACTTCTCACGCATAGCGGGAAGCGACCCAAAGGTTTGGCGAGATATTTTCTTAGCCAACCGTAAAAATTTAAAAGAACAAATCACTCACTTTAAAAATGAGCTGCAAGCCATAGAACATTTCATTGATAACGAGGACTCCGCGTCTATCGTAGAGTGCATTAAGGCCTCTCAAGTCGCAAGAAATGAGTGGATCATTAATCAATGAAGGTATTTACTTTTTTATAAAAGCCCACAGAATGTACAACCTACCCACACTGGATATCCCAAGCATTACTGCTGCAAAAGGGAAGGTTCAATTACCAGGATCTAAAAGCATCTCCAACCGAGTTTTGCTGCTAGCCGCACTCAGTAACGGTACAACCAGGGTAGAGGGCCTCCTTGACTCGGATGACACCCGCGTTATGTTAGAAGCTTTGAAAGCTATGGGCTGCAAGGTAAGTTATGCGGATCAAGACCTTCTCATCTCCGGCATTAGTGAGACACTCGCTAATCAAAGCAGAACTAATCCGCTTGATCTTTTTTTGGGTAACGCGGGAACCGCTATGCGTCCATTGACCGCTGCTCTAGCGGTTATGGGCGTGAGTGCTAAAGTTCACGGTGTTCCCCGTATGCATGAGCGTCCGATCGGAGATTTAGTTGACGCGCTAAGACAAATGGGATGCTCCATCGACTACTTAGGAGTCGAGGGCTACCCTCCCCTTCGCCTTAACCCGAGAAACGCCAACGAGCAAAAAAAGTTTGAGCTTCGGCTTCGGGACCCGATCTCAGTACGCGGGGACGTTTCAAGTCAATTCTTGACTGCTCTATTGCTCTCACTGCCAAAGGCTACTAAAGAAGATATCAGTATTGAGGTGGTGGGTGAGTTGATCTCCAAGCCCTATATTGACATCACCCTCAAAATGCTTGAGCAGTTCAATATTACAGTTCTCAAGAACGGTTTCAAGCGCTTTGTGATTCCAAAAGATAGTGTTTACCGCTCACCAGGAACTTTGCACGTCGAGGCTGATGCATCCTCAGCGAGTTACTTTATTGCACTAGGAGCACTGGCAGCCTTTGAGACTTCTTCCAAAGGGGAACCTGCCTTCGTTCGAATTGAAGGCGTGGGTGCCAAATCAATTCAAGGCGATATTGAATTTACCAAAGCTGCGCAAGCCATGGGGGCTATCGTTGAGAGCGGTCCCAATTGGATTCAAACACGTCGCGGCGCTTGGCCTCTCAAGGCCATCGATATGGACTGCAATCAAATACCTGATGCAGCGATGACACTTGCCGTCATGGCACTCTTTGCAGACGCACCCTCCACTCTCAGAAACATTGGCAGTTGGCGTGTTAAAGAAACCGACCGCATACATGCTGTTGCCACCGAGTGCCGCAAACTAGGAGCAGATGTAACTGAGGGGCCTGATTGGATCAAAATTTCGCCCATTAAGCCCGGAAACTGGAAGCGCGCCAGTATCCACACCTACGATGATCACCGCATGGCGATGTGTTTCTCATTGGCTACGCTGAACTCAGACCAGCGCGTCGTAACCATTGAAGATCCTAAGTGTGTAGCTAAAACATATCCCGATTATTTTGAAACATTTTTTGCGCTCTCCTCCAGCTCAAGCGCACAAATCCCAGTTCTCTGTGTTGATGGGCCGTCTGCGTCGGGTAAGGGAACTCTTTCTGCTCAACTTGCAGAGCGACTTGGTTTTCATTATTTGGATTCTGGGGCACTTTATAGAGTAAGTGCTTACGCGGGTCTCCAAGCCGGCTTAAGCCTTGATTTAGAGCACGAAGCTGAACTCGCAGAATTAGCCAGGAACTTAAAACTTGAATTCAGAGGTGAGCACATACTTCTTTCGGGAGTAGATGTTTCTGAGGCTATAAGGACTGAAGAAGGCGGTATAAACGCCTCCAAAATTTCTGTTATCCCTGGGGTTCGAGCCGCACTTTTGGAACTTCAACACAGCTTTAGAAAGCTCCCGGGCCTAGTAGCCGACGGTCGAGACATGGGAACGGTTATTTTTCCAGATGCCACATTGAAGGTGTTTTTGACGGCGGGCGCCATGGAGAGGGCAAAAAGACGACATAAGCAATTGATTTCAAAAGGAATTCAGGCTAAAATAGAAGACCTTTTTGCAGATTTGGAGGCAAGAGATTTACGGGATAGTACCCGCAGTGTCGCCCCCCTAACTCCAGCCAAAGAGGCTCATCACTTAGACAATTCCAATCTGTCCATTGAAGATTCGGTGAACACAGTAATGTCTTGGTGGCGTGAAAAGCGTCTGAACGATTGAATTCTTAATCACAGAGGGTTTCAAAGCCCAAGTTTTTAGGGCTTCGATTACACAGACGCTTGTATTTCGGCCCACATCGCTCCTCTCCGCGCGTCTTGCGCACCTGGTGGTGTGGATCATTAACTTAACCCCGCGGGACCAATTCCCCGCACAATACCGCTGACGATTTAGTTTAAAAATGGCTGCTGTTCCTAGTTGAAGAGCTGTGCTGTTGTTGAACATTGTCCGGTTTAGGAAACTTTTATGTCAGAATCTTTTGCAGCCCTATTTGAAGAATCCCTTAAGCGCTCAGAAATGCGCACGGGTGAAGTTATCACTGCTGAAGTGGTACGTGTTGAACACAATCACGTTGTTGTCAACGCGGGTCTCAAATCAGAGGCTTATGTCCCTATCGAAGAATTTAAAAACGATCTCGGCGAGATCGAAGTGCAAGCGGGTGACTTTGTCTCCGTTGCGATCAGCAGCGTTGAAAATGGTTACGGGGATACGATCCTCAGCCGTGACACTGCAAAACGTTTAGCTTCTTGGCTCTCCCTTGAGAAGGCACTAGAGTCTGGCGAATTTGTAAGCGGCACGACAAGCGGAAAAGTAAAAGGCGGTCTGACCGTGTTGGTCAACGGCATTCGAGCATTCCTTCCTGGTTCCCTCATTGACACTCGTCCTATCAAGGATTTGAGTCCCTTTGAGAATAAGACTATGGAATTCAAAGTCATCAAGCTCGACCGTAAACGCAACAACGTAGTTTTAAGCCGCCGCGCTGTCATCGAAGCCTCTATGGGCGAAGAGCGCGCTAAATTAATGGATACCCTCAAGGAAGGCTCAGTAGTTCACGGTGTAGTTAAAAACATCACTGAGTACGGTGCTTTCGTTGATCTCGGCGGAATTGATGGACTCTTGCACATCACAGATATGGCATGGAGACGTGTTCGTCATCCAAGCGAAGTGGTACAAGCTGGTCAAGAAATCACGGCCAAAATTCTTAAATTTGATACAGACAAAAACCGTGTATCTTTGGGTCTCAAACAAATGGGCGATGATCCTTGGATGGGCGTTGCAAGACGTTACCCACAAAGCACACGTATGTTTGGTAAGGTTACTAACATTGCCGATTACGGCGCGTTTGTAGAGCTCGAGCCAGGTATCGAGGGATTGGTGCACGTCTCTGAGATGGACTGGACTAACAAAAACGTTGCACCAAGCAAGATCGTTGCTTTAGGCGATGAGGTCGAAGTCATGGTGCTCGAGATTGATGAGGACAAGCGCCGTATCTCCTTAGGTATGAAGCAGTGTCGTGCTAACCCATGGCAAGAATTCTCACAAGACACTAAACGCGGCGACCGCGTTAAAGGCCCAATCAAATCAATTACTGACTTTGGTGTGTTTGTTGGTTTAGCTGCGGGTATTGACGGTTTGGTTCACTTGTCTGATCTGTCTTGGAACGAGACTGGCGAGGCTGCAGTTCGCAACTACAAGAAGGGTCAAGAGGTCGAGGCAGTTGTGCTCGCCGTTGATGTTGAGCGTGAGCGCATCTCCTTAGGTATCAAACAACTCGACGCGGATCCTTACACAACATTTGTGTCTGTGAACGAAAAGGGTCAAATCGTTACTGGTAAAGTAAAAACAGTTGACGCTAAAGGTGCAGAGATTGATCTAGGCGAAGACGTTATTGGTTACTTGAGAGTGAGTGAGATTTCACGCGAGAGAATCGAGGACGCCCGCACAGTTCTTAAAGAAGGTGACGAAGTGACTGCAGTTGTGGTTAACGTGGACAGAAAAACACGCAACATCCAACTCTCCATTAAAGCCAAGGACGCCGCTGATCAACAAGAAGCTATGGCCTCCCTCAATCAACAAAGCTCACGTGAGAACGCTGGAACCACAAGTCTTGGCGCACTCCTCAGAGCTAAGTTGGATACGCCTGAAGACAATCAAGCTTAAATTTAATTTTGCAAAGTTGAATTCAGTATCATGACTCGAAGCGATTTGGTCGAAGAACTGTCTGCACGGTTCCCTCAGCTCACCCACCGGGACGCTGAGTTTGCTGTGAAAGCCTTACTTGATGCAATGAGCGACGCTTTGACGCGTGGCCACCGCATTGAGCTAAGGGGGTTTGGCAGTTTCTCGATCAATCGTCGTCCCCCAAGGCTTGGTAGAAATCCTCGCTCTGGGGAACAAGTCGCTATTCCGGAGAAGAGAGTTCCTCATTTCAAACCTGGTAAGGCACTCAGAGAAGCGGTTGATGAGAAAACCGCATTACTGATTCAGCCATCACAGAAATGATCTCTTAATTCACAAGGAAGCAAAATTGAAACACGCACTATGGCTGCTTCGGTGGATTCTGAAGGCAGCCATTTTTTTTACTTTATTTGCATTTGCGCTTAATAACCAACAAGAGGCAAGTGTTAACTTGTTCTTTGGACTGAGTTGGCATGCACCCCTTGTGTTAATCGTTCTAGCGGTCTTTACAATTGGCCTGATTGTTGGAGTTTTAGCCATGGTGCCTCGTTGGTGGAGAGCAAGAAAAATCGCTCGCAGCCCAAAGGCACAAGAGCTCAACACCCAATCAAATAATCAGACCACTGGTTTTACATTAAACCCATCAGCCGTGGGCACTAACCCAAACCTATCGACCAACAAGTTGAATTCTGATAATTTAGACACTTCCTCCGTTGCACCTAATACCCTGCGCGATTTGCGCATGCCAGGATCATGACCATTGACTGGGTTTGGTTATTGATGGGAGCCTGCGCAGTTTTTGCGATGGGTTGGATTGCTTCACGTTTTGATATCAAACAACTCAAAATTGAAAACCATCGCAATCCAAAAGCTTATTTCCAAGGACTCAATTTCTTACTCAATGAACAACAAGACCAAGCAATTGACTCATTTATTGAAGCTGTTCAGCAAGATCCAGAAACCTCAGAGCTTCATTTTGCTTTAGGTAACCTCTTTAGGCGCAGGGGAGAGTTTGAACGTGCTGTTCGCGTGCACCAACACTTACTTGCCAGAGCTGACTTATCCTCCAAAGACAGACACAGAGCCATGTTTGCATTGGCCCAGGATTATTTGCGCGCAGGCATCATCGACCGAGCAGAAGATGCACTGAAGGATCTAGAGGGTACAGCGCTAGAGTCCCAGGCGATGCTAGCCTTGTTAACGCTTTATGAGCGTTCTAGAGACTGGGAGCGCGCTGCTGGTATTGCCAAGCGTCTTGAGAGCTTAGGTGAAGGAGACTTCTCCGCCAGGTTAGCTCACTACTTATGCGAACAAGCCTCACAGTCAAGCTCCCCTGCACAAGCAAAGGCTCTCATAGAAAAAGCACTCGTTTGTGCACCTAAGAATGCTCGCGCACAGCTAGCCCTTGCACACATACTCCACTCTTTGGGCCAAGGCGAGGCATCTTTCAATGCTTTGAAGACTTTGATTGCAGACACACCACGTTTTACTGGACTTGGGGCAGCGTTGCTTGCTAAGCTGGCCCTGGAACTACATAAAACCTCTGAGGCTCTTAATCTTTTAAAAACAAGCTACTCCGCCAAACCCAGGCTAGACGTCCTAGACGCCATGGTTGCTTTGCAAAGTCATGAGCTCAGTGGCTCAACTGAGAATACAGACTACTCCCTTTACGCCCAACACCTTGAGCGCACACCTTCTTTAATAGCTGCTACGCAGTGGCTCAGGGGTGAGCAGCTCTCAGACCCACAGACCCAGACCCGAGTCCTTCAAACTCTAGATAAATCATCCGTTCCCCTCAAACGTTACCGTTGTGCAGCCTGCGGGTTTGAAGCTTTGACGCATTTCTGGCAGTGCCCAGGATGTCAGGCTTGGGATAGTTATCCGCCTGAGAGAATAGAGGAACTATGAAGCCACTTTCCCTAGAACAAGTCAAGGCCGCTAGAGTGTTAGTGGTTGGAGATGTCATGCTAGACCGTTACTGGTACGGCTCTGTTGACAGAATCAGTCCAGAAGCGCCCGTACCAGTCGTTCGCATTACCAAGGAGGAGGACCGACTTGGTGGCTCAGCCAATGTGGCCTTTAACGGTGTAACCCTAGGCTCTCATATCAGTTTGCTGAGCGTGGTTGGAGACGATGAGACGAGTCATAAACTAGAGAAGTTGGTTGGAGAAACAGGTATAAAGCCTTACTTCGGACGTGATCCGCTCCTAAAAACAACGATGAAGCTCCGCGTCATAGGTCGTCAACAACAACTTGTTCGTGTGGACTTTGAAAATAATCCTCAGCACGAAACACTCGCCTATCAAACACAAATGTTTGAAAAATTACTGCCAGATCATAACGCTGTGATCTTCTCTGATTACGGCAAAGGGGGTTTGGCTCGCATTGGTCAAATGATTGAGCTCGCCCGCGAGCAAGGCAAGCCCGTACTGATTGATCCCAAAGGGAGTGATTACTCACGCTACAAAGGAGCTACAGTGATTACGCCTAACAAACAAGAGTTGATGCAAGTGGTTGGTGAGTGGAGAAGCGAGTCAGACTTAAAAAACCGCGCGCACAAATTAAGGACTGAGCTAGGACTCGACACGCTTTTACTGACTCGCAGCGAAGAGGGCATGAGTCTTTTTGATGCAGCAGGAGAGGTGCATGTAGGCGCCCAAGCCTTAGAGGTTTTTGATGTAACGGGAGCTGGAGATACGGTAATTGCAACGCTTGCTGTTTTAATGGCCTCAGGACTTTCAGTTCGAGACGCCCTCCCCTGGGCGAATAAAGCAGGGGGCATCGTTGTGGGTAAGTTTGGTACAGCAAGCGTCAGTTTTGAGGAGTTAGTATCGTGAGTATTGTCGTAACTGGAGCAGCTGGCTTTATTGGTAGCAATATTGTCAAAGGTCTTAATAAAAGAGGCATCACTAACATCATTGCTGTCGATGATTTAACGGATGGGGATAAGTTCATTAATTTGAGCGATTTAAAAATCACCGATTATGTTGATCATCAAGATTTTTATGAGCTCTTTAGAGCCGGGGCTTACGGTAAAGTTGAGGCCGTATTTCATGAAGGCGCATGTAGCGACACGATGGAAACTGATGGACGCTACATGATGGACAACAATTTCACGACTACGTCCTCCCTTCAAAAATCCTGTCTATTACAAAATACACGTTTGATTTACGCATCCTCTGCAGCCACGTACGGAGGATCAAGCGTCTTCAAAGAGACACCAGAGTTTGAGCTCCCCCTGAACGTTTACGGCTACTCCAAGCTACTATTTGATCAACGCATGCGCGCTATGTACGGTGAACATTTTCAGAACGCTCCCCAGCAAATTGTTGGATTTCGTTATTTCAACGTGTACGGGCCCAGGGAACAACACAAAGGCCGCATGGCCAGTGTTGCATTTCACCAGCACCACCAGTTTAAAGATCTAGGACGCGTAAAACTGTTTGGCGCATACGGCGGTTACGGTGCGGGAGAGCAGATGCGTGACTTTGTGTACATAGATGATGTAGTAGATGTGAATCTTTGGTTTTTAGATCATCCAGAAAAATCAGGTCTCTTTAATTTAGGCTCAGGACGCGCGCAACCCTTTAACGATGTTGCGCTATCGGTTATAAATGCCGAGCGCGCCCCAAGCACCTCGCACTTAGAGCTCTCTGAAGCAGTACAGCAAGGTTTGATTGAATATATCGATTTTCCACAAGCCCTTGTCGGAAAGTATCAATGCTATACACAGGCTGATTTAAATGCGCTTAGGGCTGCGGGATGCAAACACTCCTTTAAGAGCGTGCAAGAAGGTGTGAGTGCATATATCTCAACTTTGAACGCGAAAAGCTAAGATTAATCAACTTAAGCTTAAGTACCAATTCATGCCAATTTTTGAAATTTTTGTAATCTGCGTTTTTGCTTGTTTGGGAGCGCTTACAAGGTGGCAACTCGGTGTTGTGTTCAATGCTATGGCGCCGCTACCCATTGGCACCTTGGCTTGTAATTTAATTGGTGGATATTTAGTCGGAGTGTGTGTGGGAGTTTTCAATACCTTTCCTCAAATCGATCCCATTTGGCGACTGGCTTTAGTAACTGGTTTCATGGGCTCTTTGACCACTTTTTCATCCTTTAGTGCTGAGGTTATTGCAATGATGACCAGTGCACGCTGGTTTTTGGCACTCGGCACTATCGGTGTTCACCTCTTTGGCTCACTGATACTTACCTTCCTTGGTATCAAAAGCGTAAGCGCCTTGGTTGCTCAATTAAACACTTAAAGGTATGTATGATGGCTTTAAATTTACTTCGAAACCTTTTTAGTCTTTTTCTTAGATCTTGTAGGAATGTCATATGAGCGGATGGCTTAAATTCACAAATACGGTTGACTGGATCAGCGAGAAACTAGGTACGTTAGCTGCTTGGACTGTGCTGTTGGCAGCCACAATCTCTGCAGGTAATGCGGTTGTGCGTTACGGATTTGATTTCAGCTCCAACGGTTGGCTGGAGATTCAGTGGTATCTCTTTGCAGCAACTGTCATGCTGGGGGCACCAATGGTCTTAAAGCGTAACGAACATGTTCGTGTTGACCTTATTTACGGATCAATATCTGCAAGGGTACAAATTTTCATAGACCTCTTTGGACTAGTTTTATTCTTAATTCCCGTCATGGGTTTTTTGGTTTGGCTTAGTTTCCCGCTCTTTGTCAAAATGTTCATCTCAGGGGAAGTCTCTAGCAATGCAGGCGGCTTGGTCCGATGGCCCGCCATGATGCTTTTGCCATTTGGATTTGGCTGGGTATTTATGCAAGGCCTTTCTGAGATCATTAAGCGTATCGCTCACCTAAAGGGTGTGATTGTGATGGATACGCACTACGAGAAGCCTGTTCAATAAAGAGCTCAAAACCACCTATTTTCGAATTACATTTTTAATTCTTTTCAAATTTAACGCCTTAGGATTCGTCGATGTTTCAAATGGAGAATTTCCCACCCTACATGTTTGGTGGACTCATACTGGTTATGTTGATTGGGTTTCCCGTTGCGTTCTCGCTTGCCTCACTTGGGCTTGCATGTGGGTTTTACGCGATTCAAATGGGCTGGTTTCCAAGCAGCTTTATGGCTAACTTACCACTCAACGTTTTTGGTATCTTGGCCAATGATCTCTTGCTAGCTATTCCGTTTTTTACCTTTATGGGCGCCATTTTGGAGAAATGCGGACTTGCCGAGGATATGCTTGACTCGATGGGACAACTCTTTGGTCCGGTCAAAGGCGGACTTGGTTACTCAGTGATTATTGTGGGCTTTATATTAGGCGCAATCACTGGCACTGTTGCTGGCCAAGTGATTGCAATGGCCCTTATCTCACTGCCTGTCATGATGCGTTATGGCTACAACATGAGGTATGCAACTGGCGTGCTTGCAGCCTCGGGCACCATCACGCAACTCGTCCCTCCCTCACTTGTCTTAATTGTGATGGCAGATCAACTAGGACGCTCCGTAGGGGACATGTACAAAGGTGCTTGGGGTCCATCGATTTTGCAGGTGCTTATTTTTGTTTTATATACCTTCTTGTTAGGGGTATTCAAACCTAGCCACGTACCCGGCGTTCCTGAATCAGCCAGAACTCTCAAAGGATCTAAGCTTTGGTTCAAGTGCTTGAGAGGGATCATCCCTTCTGCGCTTTTGATATTCGCGGTGCTTGGATCCATGGGCGGCTTACCAGGTATGGACTCGGCTATCGCTACCCCAACGGAGGCAGGTGCAATGGGGTGTATGGGAGCGCTTTTCCTTGCAGCCATACACGGCAGAATCTCCCTAGCACTCATTTGGGATGCCATGCACAGCACGATGCGTTTAACAGCAATGGTTGTGTTTATTCTTCTAGGCTCAAGGGTCTTCTCAATGGTATTTCAAGGCGTTGAGGGCGGACGTTGGGTTGAGGAAATGCTCTCCAACTTACCTGGTGGACAAGTTGGATTTTTAATTGTCGTTAATATTTTTATTTTCTTCCTCGCCTTTTTTCTTGATTTTTTTGAAATTGCTTTCATCATATTGCCACTGCTTGGACCTGTAGCCAACAAACTCGGTATAGATTTAGTTTGGTTTGGCGTGTTACTTTGCGTGAATATGCAAACCAGTTTTATGCATCCTCCTTTTGGATTTGCGCTGTTTTACCTTCGCGGCATTGCAGATACGCTTTTCAAAGAGGCACGAATATCAAGACCCGTGCTATCTAGAGATATTTACCTGGGCGCACTGCCCTGGGTTTTGATGCAACTCTTATTAGTAATAATTGTGATCTTTGTCCCTCAAACTGTCACTGTCTTTTTAACTAAAGAAGTTGCAGTTGATTTGGATAGTGTCAAAATTGAGATGCCAATGCCAAGCGAGGCAATTGACTCTCCTACTGACTCACTAACGCTATCCACACCGTCCTCATCGCAAGACAAGAGCAATATAGACGAGGAACAAAAGCGTATGAATGAGTTATTCAATAAAAAGTAATTCAAGAACTGAGTTCGAAAAAATATTTATCAATGAGCTAGCCACCTCCACTCTATGCTCGCAAACCTACCCAAATGGGGTGCTACGCTGCCCCATTTTTATTTGCTTTACTTAAACTGCACTCACTCCACTCTAGCAGCAATTGGTCTTTACTAAGTTGCTTCAATCGAACCAGTAAGCTAATTCGGTTTTTGTGGTTTGATCAGCTTTTAATAATAGTTTGTTTCAATAGAGTGCATTAATAATTTGTATTAACAAATTACGCTACCTAATTATGCCTACAAGTTGTATTAACCGATGGTTTATGCGGATACAGAATTCCAATACTAAACATAAAATTGTTTTAATTCTTTATTCATGCTTTAGATGCGAATTGGTAAATACAAATAGTATTTTAAAAAATAAATTCAAACCGCTTTCAATGATTTAAAAATATTAAAAAAATATATGAACTCACCAGTTTTTGTTAAATCTGATCATGAGGCCTACGCCGTCTTTGTTACCAAACTTGGTGGGCCAGAGGTCTTAAAACCAGCTCCTATCAAAATCCCCGACGCACTTGATCACCATATCGTCATTGAGCATACTGCAGTTGCGGTTAACTTTGTAGATGTGTATTTGCGCGCAGGTCAAAAGCACTCTCACAATCCAGAGCCTCCTTTTATTACAGGAGTTAGCGCAGTAGGTAAAGTCCTGAAAATGGGCAAGGGTGTTGAAGGTTTCAAAGTGGGAGATCGTGTCACCTATACCAACTCTGGAGTCGGCACTTACTGTACCCATGTCTGTGTGAAAGAGGACCGTATAGTTCACGTTCCTGATGATGTGAGCGATGAACGTGCAGCAGCAGGATTTGTAAGAGCCTTAACCGCCCAGTACTTACTTAAACAAATGCGAACTTTACACCCAGGCGACCGAATCCTCGTTCACGCAGCAGCTGGTGGAGTAGGACAAATTTTGGTTCAATGGGCACTCAGGCTAGGTTTAAAAATCATTGCTACAGTTGGCAGTGACGAGAAAATACCACTTGTAAAATCGCTCGGGATTGAACACGTGATCAACTACTCCAAAGATGATTTTGCCGAACAAGTCAAACTGATCACCTCGGGACAAGGTGTAAAAGTGGTTTATGAATCAGTTGGTAAGGATACCTTTACACGCTCACTCGCATGCTTAGAGCCTAAAGGGCTATTGGTTAATTACGGTACCTCTTCCGGTCAGGTGGAGGGGTTTGCGCTACAAGACCTACACGCGAATTCGCTTTGGATTTGCCGTCCTACGCTTAAAACTTATGTGGCAAAGCGTACTGACCTGCTTTTAATGGCTAAAGAAGCATTTGAGATTTTAGGGGACCCAAAGATCAAACTGGCCATCGAGGCAGTACTACCTCTCACCCAGGCCGCTAAATCACATGAAATGTTAGAGAGTCGAAGCACTCGCGGTGCAATTGTTCTTATCCCTTAGCCTCCCACCAACACCTATTCTTCACTATGAACTTAGCTACTCTTCACTTGTCCGTCCCGATGAAAGACGTGCAGTCAACAAAACAATTTTACGAACACATTCTCGGGTGTACTATTACCCGCAGTAGCCCTGAGCGGTTAGATATTAATTTTTTCGGTCACCACTTAGTTGCTCAACTCTCAAGCGTTGAGGCATCTCACCAGTCGGTCACTATCGGGGGATCATCAAAGTATCCCTTAAGACACTACGGCGTTATTGTCGGCATGGAGGACTACGACTCGATCCTTCTAAAGATGCGCCAGGCTAATACTCCTTTTGCGATGCAACCAGAGCGTATCTTTGTGGGCACTCCGAGAGAGCAATCTGTTTTTTTAGTATTTGATCCTTCTGGAAATGCGCTTGAGATCAAGGGCATGGATAGCGTCGATAATGTTTTCTCAACGCAGTAGTAACTAGGAGCCCACAACCGTGAAGCATCTCATCGCTAAAGTGATTCAATTTTCGTTAGGACTAGCTCTTTCTCTAAGCACAGTTTCCTTACATGCAGAGTATCCCGATAAACCAATTAAGATGATCATTGGATATGCGCCAGGTGGAGGTGCTGATAATTTGATTCGTCCGATCGGAGAAAAACTCGCTAAAGTACTTGGTACCCAAATCGTTATGGATTATCACCCAGGGGCCGGTGGAGTTATTGCAGCCGAGCTCACCAGTAAAGCTGCTCCTGACGGATATACCTTGCAGATCACGGATTCTGGACCTATGACAATAGTTCCTAATTTACGAAAAGTTTCCTATAACCCTGTGAATGATTTCACCCCAATCGCAATGGTGGGAAGTGGCGGTGTGATCATGGTCACTCAAATGAATTCTCCAATCAATTCAGTCTCCAAACTTGTGGAGGCCATGAAGGATAAACAAAATACCTGGAGTTACGGCACCTCCGGTATTGGTGGGGTGGGTCACTTGGCGGGTGAACAGTTTAAGATTGCAACTGGGGTAGATATGAACCATATCCCCTACAAAGGCGGAGCACCTGCTATTGTTGAACTAATGGGGGGTCACGTACCGCTTCTTTTCTCATCTTTGGGTGCTGCCTCAGCACATCTTAAAGCAGGAAGAATTACAGCACTTGCGGTGACATCAGCAAAACGCAGCTCCATGTTTCCTGAAGTACCCACACTCGCTGAGTCGGGATTTCCTGGGTTCGACGCAACTATTTGGTTTGGCATTTCTGGCCCAGCGAATTTACCTCCCAAGGTAAGCGAAAAACTAACATCTGCTTTCGCCAAGATACTTCAGGATGCAGATATTCAAGAAGCAATCAAAAAAGAAGGCTATGAACCCATGCAGTTTACGCCGGCTCAAATCAAAACTCAGATCACTCAGGACTTAACACGTTGGTCAAAAGTGATCGTGCAAGCAAAGGTATCAATAGATTAAATGTTTTAACTTCTAATAGTTAATGCTTGGCTTTGAAAAGAGCAAAGAACGAACGACTCTTGGTTAAACGAAAAAAAGGCCACTTAAAATTTAAGTGGCCTTTAATTTTTTCTAAACTAATTTAAACTTAGAGTTTTTGGGACTGCATAAAGCGATCAAACGTTGCCTCAGTAAATCTAAACCATAGGTTTTCATCGGCACGGAATTTACGGAAATCTGGATAGATTTTCTTCCAGTTTTCGTTTTTATCACTCAGCTCTTCATAATATTTTTCTGAGGCATCAAAGGCGGCTTGCAATATTTCTCTAGGGAATTCTTTAAGTTTAGTTCCGCTACCGACTAATTGCTTTAATGCAATCGGATTTCTCGCATCGTACTTAGCTTGAACATCAGAGTGTGCAACTGCGCATGCAGCCTCCAAAATTGCTCGGTTCTCTGGGGACAAGGATTCAAGCGCTTTATTGTTTACAAAAAGATCCACCTGCGCGCCGCCTTCAAACCAACCTGGATAATAATAATTAGGTGCAACTTTGCTAAGACCAAGTTTTAAATCATCATAAGGCCCCACAAACTCTGCGGCGTCGATAGTACCCTTCTCAAGTGCGGAGTAAATGTCGCCGGCGGGGATGTTTTGAGGGATACCACCTAGTTTTTCAATAATACGGCCACCAAATCCACCAATTCTGAACTTAAGACCCTTGATGTCGGCGAGGGATTTGATTTCTTTGCGGAACCAACCACCCATTTGGGATCCAGTGTTACCAGCAGGAAAATTAACAATATTGTATTTGGCGTAAAACTCGCGCATGAGTTTTAATCCGTTTCCTTCAATCATCCAAGCAGTCGTTTGACGGCTATTTAGACCAAAAGGAATGGCACAACCAATCGCGAATGTTTCGTCCTTACCAAAGAAATAATAGGGTGCTGTGTGAGCACACTCAATGGAGCCTTGCTGCACGCCGTCGACTACGCCAAAGGCTGGCATCAACTCGCCGGCTGCGTGGGTGGAGATCTCAAACTTTCCTCCAGACATTGCTTTAACAACCCTGGCTATAGTTTCAGTAGCGCCGTAAAGCGTGTCCAAAGACTTTGGGAAGCTAGAGGCCATTCTCCAGCGGACAACGGTTTGTGCATGAACCGAAGGCGCTGCAGCTGCAGCCAAAATACCAGCCAGTCCCGCGTGCTTAATCAGTGAACGACGTTCCATTTATATCTCCCTATTGAAGTTGTTTTCACGAAATATTCCATTTTAATCAATATTGCCACTCAACCTCCTAGGGAAGTACCCCCTTTAAGCAGATAAGAGGGGATAAAAAACCAATAAAACACAGTCCAAGCACAGGTTAAGTATTTCACATACCGCTACTTTTGCCTCTAGTTGACTCATTATTGACCCCGGCTGGGGACTTACAACACAAAGAAACCTACAATCTGGTGATGATCTCAAACGTAGACATTTGTATTCGCGGAAGGGGCGTTGTAGGAGGCACAACTGCCCTGCTTTTATCGCGCCTAAACTTAAGCGTTCAAGTCGCTGGCTACGCGTCACCAAAACAGGCTGAAGATATAAGAGCCTACGCGATCAATTCAAAATCAAAACATATTCTTGAATTAATCAATGCATGGCCTGGGGAAGAGTACTGCACCGAAGTACAGCAAATGCATGTACGCTCTGATGAGGGAGAGATCGTTGAATTCCTCAAGCCAAATTCAGTCTCTAATCAATCTCAAAGTAATGCATTAACTTGGATTGTTGAGGTAGGGGCACTTGAGCGAAAAATAGCGGAAACACTTGAAAAGCATAAAATTCCCAAATTAATGTTGGACATGTCAGATTCAGTCGAGGATGATTCAAGGATAGGCAAACAGGCTGAAAGGGTAAATGCTCGGTTAACTGTTATTTGCGAGGGGTCCAAGAGCCCTAGTAAAGCCAATCTTCATACCAAAACCAGTAAACATCCCTACGGACAGTTCGCTTTAGCAACTCACGTTAAAAGCAAGAACGGGCATGCAAAACATTTTGGCAATGCTTATCAATGGTTTAATAAAATCTCCACGGATAAGGGCTCAGCTCTAAAGGAGTTTGAGATATTGGCGCTTTTGCCAATTGGGGGTAAAGAGGGTGACTCCTATGCAATTGTTTGGTCAACCAGCAAGGAACGCAATTCGCAGCTTAAAACTATGTCTAGCGATGAGTTCAGTGAAGCTTTATGCTCTAGCACTAAAGGCTTATTCGACGATTTAGTTCCATTCACCGACAGACAAACTTGGCCCCTTACGCTCAGTACAACCCAAGCATGGAGCGGTAGTTTTAACGCCCAACAAAGTTGGGTTCTATGCGGAGATTGTGCGCACTCCGTTCATCCTTTATCTGGTATGGGATTGAACTTGGGGTTAGCAGATGCATGGTCTCTTTATGAACACCTTCTAACGCGAGAACAGAAGAGCTCGTGGCGAGACTTAAGTGATCTTCGCTTACTTAAGGCCTATGAACGCGAGAGAAAACTAGCCATCTACCCCTACGTTCAATTCATAGATATAGTTCAAAGACTTTTTGCAAGTGATTACGCAATCTACGGAATTGTTAGAAACAAAGGATTCAAGGTCTTTAACACCCTTGGAGCTTTAAAAGAGTGGACAATCAAAAGAGCAATGCAAATAAACTTATAAAACTACAATTATTCAAACAAGATGAAATATTTAAGAAAGCCATTCATTCACTCCCTTATCTCTCTGAGCTTACTCAGCGTAATGTATATCGCACCACAGTGGAGCTTAGCTGATACAGCAGAGAACGTCATTCGAAAAAATCTTGCCGAGCGCCTTCCCCAATTGCCCCGAATTGACGAAGTATCTAAATCCCCAATGAACGGCCTTTATGAGGTACGAATTGATGAGACTGAGATTTATTACTCAGACGCTGAGGGGAATTTTCTTATTCAAGGAAATTTGATTGACACCCGAACCAGAAAAAATTTAACAGAGGAGCGGACGGATAAACTTCTGTCGGTCGCCTTTGACAGCTTACCCACCAAAGACGCCTTCACTATTATTAGAGGTAACGGCAAACGAAAGATCGCAGTCTTTGAGGACCCTAACTGCGGGTATTGCAAGCGTTTCGAGAAGGATCTTCAGAAAATTGACAACATTACCGTTTATTTGTTTCTTTATCCTATCCTAAGTGCAGACTCTATGGATAAAGCAAAAAATATATGGTGTGGCAAAGACAAATCTAAGATCTGGCAAGACTGGATGCTAAGGGGACAAATCCCTTCAAACTCTTCTTGCGATACAACCGCAGCACTTCAAAGAAATTTGGAGTACGGCAAGAAACACAAAATCAACGGTACCCCGACAATTCTTTTGGCAGATGGCTCGCGCGTTCCTGGTGCGATTGAGGCCAAAGAGTTAGAGAAACTGTTACTTGACATCAGGTAATGAGATTTGTAAGAAGTGTTTAAGATTATTCAAATTTACTGAGTAAATATTGAGGAGTTAAGTTTGAAAAACAAGGTATTGACGCTTGGGTACGCAGGACTCATTCCTTTTGTCACTTTTGCAATTTTGATCTGGTTGGTATCCCCTGATCTTCAACCTTTTGTAGCTCTTGCTCTCACCGGCTACGCTTCATCAATCATTTCTTTTTTGGGCGGGATTCACTGGGGCATCGGTTTTAAGCAGGACGTTGAGCACAGAGCATTTCACTTTATCTGGGGCGTGATACCAGCGCTTGGTAGTTGGATTTGTGTCATCATGCCCGCTTATGCTGCGCTTCCACTTCTTGCAGTTATTCTTATTATTTGCTATTTGGTTGACCGCAAAACTTGGCCGCTTGTAGGCCTTGAGGAATGGTTAAAACTTAGACTCACCTTAACAGTCGTTGCAACTCTTAGCTGCCTTTTTGCAGCTGGTGCTGCATAAAAGTTATTAACACAAGCTTTTATATATGGCAAACGCTAAATCAACAAAACAGTTACAAACATTTATTTCTAAAGAATTATTAACTGGCGCACCGATCTATGAGGTATTTATACTCAATCCCAGAGCGCATACTTTTAGAGTTAAATTAACGCTTGAGAATCCAAAACAAGATCAGATAATCAATTTCTCGCAGTGGATTGCTGGAAGTTACATGATTAGAGAATTCTCAAAACATCTGCACAATCTCATTGCAAAACAAAATAACAAAGAAGTATTACTCACTCAGATCAGTAAATCAAGTTGGCGTATTCACTGCAATGCGTCAACAAAGTTGATACTCGCATATGATGTTTACGCTCACGACGGCTCAGTCAGAGGAGCTTGGTTGGACGCAGAGAGGGGTTTCTTTAACGGCACTAGCCTTTTCTTTGAGTGTGTTGGCCATGCTCACAACAAGCATTTTGTTCTCATACACGAAAAACCAATTAAAGCGCTTTCAACTGAAGAAGAGTCGATAGTTAAGCACTGGCGTGTATTTACTAGCTTAGAGCAGGTCAAGATCAGTAAAAATGGTTTTGGACTTTATCAATCCAATTCTTTTGAAGACCTTGTGGATACACCCGTGCTCATGAGTGACGCTTGGTCGGGTGAGTTTACTGTGGCAACAGGTAGTAAACAAAAAACAAATCAAATCGTTCACCGCTTTGCTATTACTGGCGCTAGTGATTCCTTCGACGGTGAGCGATTGCTTGCAGATGCACAAAAGATTTGTAAAACAATCATCGACTTTTGGCATCCACATTCGAAACCAGTCATTAAGAGCTATCTCTTTATCTTGAACGTAGTTCACGATGGTTACGGGGGCTTAGAACACAAAAACTCCACGGTGCTACAGTGTAAAAGAACTGATTTACCCTCTCTTCACAAAGTAGAAGCTTCTGATGGATATATTGGTTTACTCGGCTTGATATCGCACGAATACTTTCACACCTGGAATGTCAAACGCCTAAGGCCTGCTGAGTTTTCAAGCTATAAATTTAATACTGAGAACTACACCAATATGCTGTGGTTCTTTGAGGGGTTTACGAGTTATTACGATGATTTATTGCTTCGAAGATCTGGACTTATTACGAATCAACAGTACCTTAAGCT
Source organism: uncultured Burkholderiales bacterium (assembly GCA_903876885.1). Classification (GTDB taxonomy): domain Bacteria; phylum Pseudomonadota; class Gammaproteobacteria; order Burkholderiales; family Burkholderiaceae_C; genus Limnohabitans. The sequence goes on from CAIRBP010000062.1 coordinate 27,285, forward strand.
GATCAACAAAACTATAACTCAAGTCCAGCAAACCCCAGGTCGATATATTCAATCAGTCGCCCAGTCAAGTTTTGATGCTTGGATTAAATATTACAAGGCAGATGAAAATACACCCAACATAACGGTGAGTTACTACACAAAGGGCGCGCTTATTGCAATGTGCTTTGATTTAAAGCTAAGAGCTCATAACACCAATCTTGACGCTGTAATGAGAGAGTTATTTAAACGTAGCTCGGCAGGGCCAATTAGTGAAAGTGATTTTGTCCGTGTTTTAGAAGACCTAAGTGATCGGTCCTGGAGCGGTGAGCTCAAAGATTGGGTGCACGGAACAAAGGACCTACCAGTTGTAGATCTCTTGCAAAATCAAGGGGTTAAAGTGGAGCACTCGGCGGACTCCCTTCAGCAGCAACTAGGTCTTCGCGTAGACGACACCAAGGCAGGACTTCAAATTAAGATAGTTTTAAGCGGCGGGATCGGAGAACAGTCTGGCTTTGTTGCAGGCGATGAGTGGTTAGGTATTAAGGTAGCATCAAAAAAATGGCGCATTCATAAACTCGATGATTTAATGCTTTTTTTGGGGAAAGACAAATACTTTGAAGCTATTGTCTGCAGAGATCAGCGCTTACTTACACTAAGAGTCAAATTTAGTATTCAACAAGCGTTGACTAACAAAAGCAGTCAAACACTTTCAATATCAGATGAAACAAAACTAATGTCTTGGTTAAATTAATTTAAATTAAAAATCAGATAACTTATGACTGAATAAAATAATCGTTAAACAAAATTTACGATTAACTTAAGATAAAGTAAAACAGCACATAAGGCATCAATCATTAACAATTGAGTGAAATTAATTTTGCGCATCATAAACGCACCAAGACCCCAACACAAGATAACAATTGTTCCAATGATCAACACTCCGTCAAAGTAGGCGGCAGTATCTTCATTTATTAGAAATAAAATACTAAATACAACCACGCTAAAGAACTGGACAAGACTGATTGCAACTCGTGCGGAATTCCAAATTGGCTGGGAGGCTCCAATTGCGCTCATTTCTGCCCGGTAAGACTCAGCGCTTTGTCCCTTAAAGTCTTGAACCGCAGTCCACCCAGGTGCTTTAAAAACGCAACGTAATTTATTTGCGAAACCTTTGGTATTTTTAACATTGTTAAAAATACTTACATACTCACACACAATCGTCCATACAGGGTCAACACTATCGAATGGTTTTTTGGTACCGTAGACACAGGGTTCGACCTCTGGTTCATAGGTTCCGAATAGATGATCCCAAACCATAAGAAAACCACCGTAGTTTTTATCTAAGTACTGGGGATTTATTGCATGGTGGACTCGGTGATTCGAGGGGGATTGAAATACCAGATCAAACCACCCAAGCTTACCTATATGCTCAGTATGCACCCAGAACTGATAGAAAAGAATGATGAGTACCGTTAGTGCCAGTTGCACTGGAGGCATTCCTAACAAGGCAAGTGGCAAATAAAAGATAAAACCTAACAACGGCTCAGTGCTGACTTGTCTTAGCGCGACAGACAAGTTGTAGTGTTTACTTTGGTGATGTATGACATGCGCAGCCCAAAAGACTGCACTCTCGTGTTCGGTTCTATGAAACCAATAATCACAAAAGTCAAAAACCACCATTCCAACCGCAATACCAAAACCAGTTGCCCAAAATGTGTTTTCATAATCCTTCCATATCCAGTGGTACAAAAGTGCGTAGATCCCGAGATGGAAGAATTGGTTTACAAATTGGGAAAGTCTGCTGAGTAAGCCTTGACTCAGATTAGAGAGAGTATCGGTTAACGTGTAAGTATTACGCCCTCGAACCATCCCATAAACAAACTCTATGAGCATTAGGACAGTAAAAATGGGAATAGCGAGGATTACGAGTTCTTCCATGTATAGATTTTAAAATATTGCCCTAATAATTACAAATATCCCCCCCTATTTCCCTTTTTCTATGTGATTCCTATAGGTTCAAACACTTGAAGCTTTTGCCGTTTGCTTTTCGATCTTTAAAACAATGAGCGCTCTGGATGCCTGGAGTTTGGAGTTTGGAGTTTGGAGTTTGGAGTTTGGTGAGATTAATGGCCATGCTCACGCTCAGTCCTCTTTTCAGTCCTCTTATTTATTGCCCGTTTACAGCTCCGTTTACAGCTCCCTTTCTAACTCTTTTCCCCCTGTGCCCCCTTTATTTGGGAGATTCCAGCGCCCTGGGCCTTAATTCGATTCATAAAATGAAATGCGTATTTATGTTTAGCTACGAATAGCAATAACGCACTATTATTGTGCGAATTAAAAATTATGCACCAAAAA
>CAIRBP010000063.1 GCA_903876885.1 uncultured Burkholderiales bacterium
GTAGGGCACGATCAGGTGGGGTACTACATCGCCTGAGGTTTTACGAACTTTCATCCAAAAGGGTAGATCGTCTCCGTAGTAATCACTGTCGTATTCAAAACCACCGTGATCCAGGATCAAACGCCTGGTTCTTGGGCTGTCCCGGCCCGTGTACCAACCTAGTGGGGCTTGACCGGTGAGTTTTTTAATAATCTCGACCCCCTTGGCAATGTGCTCTCGCTCTTGCTCCTCGGGCATATCTTGGTAGTGAATCCATTTCCAACTGTGACAAGCAATCTCATGTCCTAGAGCCCCAAAGGCTTGGGTCACCTCTGGGCAACGCTCAAGAGCAGAGCTGACCCCGAAAACCGTAAGGGGTAGATGTCTTTTCTCAAACTCTCTAAGTATTCTCCATACTCCGACTCTGGAGCCGTATTCATAGATGCCCTCCATACTGAGGTGCCTGTCCTCAAATGCCGGCGGGTTGAACATCTCAGACAAGAACTGTTCACTTGCTCGGTCACCGTGGAGGACACTGTTTTCGCCGCCCTCTTCAAAGTTGAGAACAAACTGCACCGCTATACGAGCACCGCCCGGCCACTTGGGGTCGGGTGGGTTGGCTGCGTAGCCTTTGAGGTCTCTGGGGTAGGGGAGAGTGGTGTCGTAGGTCATTGCTGTTTAGTATTTTTGTCAGAAAATTGTATACAATTTCCAAACAGTATCCTTAGTTTGTTCCATAGTTAGCTACATATTTCAAGGTTTAAAAATTCAATGGGCTTGAGTACACATGTATTAGACACGATGAACGGTTGCCCAGCAAGGGGGATGTCGGTTGAGCTTTACAGCCAAAAGAGTGACGGTGGGGAGTACGTTCTTATGAAAAGCTTTGTACTGAACTCAGACGGCCGAAATCCAGAGGGACTCTTGGTCCAGCACGACCAGTTAAAGGCAGGTCGCTATAGGTTGCTTTTTGATGTGAAAGAGTATTTCAAGCAACGTGGTGTGGAGTTAAAGGAACCCACGTTCCTAGATAAAGTGAATTTGGATTTTGGGGTTGCTGAACCCGATCAGCACTACCATGTGCCGTTACTTGTGAGTCCTTGGAGTTACTCTACATACAGAGGCTCTTGATACAAGCTTTTAAAAAATGCCTTTTAACTCTGACATTTTTACTCTATTTTTTTTACTTTAGGGTTTTTTCTTTAGCGTTTTTACTCTCGCTAATTAGCCCTAGTTCATTCGCCGTATTTAGTCTTGACCTTCTGTCAAACTCAACAGTTGAAAGCGGCCGCTTTTGTGCCACAGCCAAGTCTCGGTAAATACAACCGACTCTGCCTTTGCACTCACAGGAAAGGGAGCTGCGGAGCGAAGGGTTCGTTCAATTTCTTGCATTACTTCGGGTGCCTGAAGCGGGGCGCGGTTCCATTTAAGGTTCTTTATATCTCCCGTAGCGTTGAGTTGAATCTCTACGACTCCGATCGCTTTTAAAAGCGGGGGCATACGACCTTGAAATACTTTGTCTGTATTGAGTTTGTAAATGTGTTCTGCAACTCGCACACGGTATTGGTCTGGGCTGATAGGGCTTTGTATCCCTGTGCGAGCACCGTCTGGATTAAGCCGTGTACCTGGACGAGAGAGGGAACGCGCACTCTCAAGACTTGCAACCGATAAGTCCCCGTCCAAAGCAAAGCTTGCAGACGTGAAAATCGTTGCTGCAATTAATAGAGCAATCGATTTGAGGGGTTTTAGGGTGGAGGCAAGCATGGCTTTGGAAGTCGGCAATTGGTCCAGTTATGAATCCGGTGATGAATCCGCTGATCAATCCAGCATTAGGGTTTGTGGTCTGTTCGTTTAAATTTGAGTTAAAAATCAATTCTGTGTAACCTTTTAATCGGCATCAATTGAATTAAGTTAAGTCTTCAAAGTCGATAAATTCGTGTGTTCTCTCTCTGTGCTCTCTTTGTGCTCACTTTTGAGGCAATAAGGTTTTAAGGCCAAGTCCTCAAAACCGCGTCATCAACTTCGACTCTGAAACCCCTCTTTTTCTTCATCGTGGCCTATCTAAAGAACCGTTTAAAGTAAGGTCTTCCCTAGGGTGTAGACCGGGGTAGTACTTTGTAATCTGTATTGAGTTTTTAAGACTGTCAAAGGGACACATTAATTTGGGTACACTAAACCCTAATAGCCGTAGCGGGGCCGCAACAGCGAGCAGCACGGTAGATCACCCATCACAGCCTCCGCAGTGGTGATGGGGTTTATCAGTCAAAAGTAGTATGTGTTTCTACCTGAAACACAGTGTCTTTGACTCGTCTGGAGGATGCCCTCCTAAGGGTGCTTTATTAGTATGGAAGCTTACTTACTCGACTGGGCCAATCTTTTACTTCGCTGGTTACACATCATCACCGTAATCGCTTGGATTGGATCTTCTTTTTACTTTGTGTTTTTAGATAACAATTTACTAAAACCAACTGATCCTGATTTAAAAGAAAAAGGCGTTGATGGGGCGCTTTGGGCGGTACACGGGGGCGGCTTTTATAACCCCCAAAAATACATGGTCGCTCCAAAATCCATTGATTCCCATTTGCACTGGTTTTACTGGGAAGCGTATTCA
>CAIRBP010000064.1 GCA_903876885.1 uncultured Burkholderiales bacterium
ATTTTCAAATTAAACGAACTCAAGCAATTGCAAGTATTTGATTTTCATTCATGGATATCATAAACGGTATGAGGACTTTAGTACTTTTTCTGGTCGCCGTTTCTGTATTGATCCCTATCGCATGTAAGAAACAGGACCGCACAATCGATTTGATGTGTGAAGGGATCGATAAAGAAAAAGATTTTCTTCAAATTGGCAAAGACGATCCCCTGACTAAAGAATGGGAGATTAATAAAATTATCAATCTTCATTTCAAAGATTCAAGCTTCATGATCTCTGAGGATGAATACATTGCATGTCAAAAGTGGGACGCGGTTAATATAGAATGCGAAAAGAAAATTAATGATCCGAATGTAGGATTTAATAATTTTTATTTGCGCTTGGAGAGAAGCTCTGGTCGTCTGCAAACAGTTTCGAAATCTTCTACTCAAAAATCTGATATTACTAGGAAATCTGAAGAGGTCTATATTGCGAAATGCGTCAAACAATAAAAAGCGCGCATTTAAGCAAGTTAAGGCAGAGAGCTAAAGCTAAATTCCAATGAAAGATCACTACAGAACACTAGGTTTGCATTTTGACGCTGATGACATTGTGATCAGGGCTGCGTACAAAGCACTTTCCCAGAAATACCACCCCGACAAATGGCAAGATGACAAATCTGAGGCTAATAGGAGGATGCAAGACCTCAATATTGCCTACGAAGTGCTCTCCGATATTTCAAAAAGACTGAAATACAACCAAGAATACTTAGAGTTTAAGAATCAAATTAATGCACAAAGTACCCCGTTTGATTCGACCCGGGTAAGTGATCAATATTCAAACGCTTGGAGCTCAGCCTGCGAGCAACACCCTGATTTGGTGGGTCAATTCAACGAGTTGAAGTTAATTAGCTTGACACTTGCCAATCAATTTAAAGATGAGCTTATCAGTAGCAAGTACTTTGATGAGTCATCCCAGATAAAAGACAAACTAGAGCTTCAATACCTTAGAAAATTTTTCGGCGAAATCAAAGAAGACCAAGAACTTGGAAAGTCCCTTCTGGTTAACAATTACAAAAAACCTGCAGTTGAACTGGCTATTTACCTAATGCAAAAGCAGTTTGATATCTCAGTAGATTACGATTACGGAAGATCTCAGTACACGTTTACGCACCAAGACGGAAGATTTAGACTACTTGAGACTGATTATCTGAACTTTATTTCCGAGCACCTTCAGCTCCGGCAAGAATAAAGATACCCTTGCAGATCACAGCTAAAGGCAGAGCGAGTCTGATATATTGCTCTCGTCTCTTAGCTCTTTAGAGTATTGAGATAGGTCAAATTTCGGCTTATTTAAAGACTGTAAAATCCATTGCTGAAGGGGGGAGTTGTTACCCCTGTAATTTAAGGGGCACGACAGTGATAAATAATCCAGAGGATATCCAAAAAGAGTTAGAAGTGGAGTTGCTGAAAAGCTCAATTTCACACCTACAAAGTGCTCAACAAACACTCCAGGCTACTGCTACGGCTGCTAAGGAGCGAAAAAGACTGGCCAATCCTAATCCCAATCCTAATCCCAACCCTAATCCCATTACCTCACTCGCCTCTACTGACACTGCTACGCTTTCAGCACCCTCTAGTTCTGCTTTACCTGCTGCTGAACCTAATGCTAAACCTACTTTACCAACTGAAGCAAAAGCAGCACCACCGGTGCCTTCAACTACAGCTCAAGCTCAGAAATCAGCGCCTGAGCCCAAGCAGTCCACAATAAATTCAGACCACTCTATTGAGCTTCAAGCCGTTGTCAATACCTTAAATGTCTCTGTAGACGGTATTGCAACTGAGGAGTTCCACGGGATTCACTCCAAATAAAAGACTAAATAAAGGTGCTCACCAATTCATTATTGACATGGTTCTGATTTATCGCAAGTTCTAAATTACCCATTCCCCATTGCTCAAAGCTCATAGCTCATAGCCCATATCTCACAGACTAAAATTCTTAGCCTATAACTCATACCCCTACACATAACCAACATGCTCTTTTATAGAGTTTTAACAACCTGAAAAGTTTAAACACTATGTTATTTTTTAGAAAACTCTACGAAACTTTTGTATCGATATTTCACAATTTTGTGAAGTTTAGAAGAGCCAACCAGGGTAAAACTATTAGGTCCACTGTTTTTGCATTGTTTAATGCAACCCCCCAGTCCCATAGCGTCAACAAATACATAGATCATGTCGTAATAATGTCGGTCCTGGTGTCTGTGGTTTGTATTGTTCTTGAAACTGTTCAAGAAATTAACAGTGTTTGGTCCGCACAGTTTCATACGCTAGACCTTATTACAGTAGCAATTTTCTCAATTGAATACGTACTTCGAGTTTATAGCTGTGTTGAGCTCAAAGAGTACGAAATGCCCATTAAGGGCCGTATCAAATACATGCTCTCTGCAAGCGCCCTTGTTGACTTGGTCGCCATCTGTCCCTTTTATATCGACATATTTCTTTCTAAATCTATCGATCTTCGTTTTCTCAGAATCTTCAGACTCACCCGACTCTTAAAGCTCACCCGTTACACGGGAACTTTGAACACTTTGGTCAAAGCCGTCCAGCGAGAGAAATACGTTCTCATGGCGGCAGCGTTCATGATGTTTCTCATGATCATTTTGACAGCAAGTCTGGGCTATATGTTCGAGCACGACGCACAGCCCGACAAGTTTGAGAGCATCCCGACCTCCATGTACTGGGCGGTCGTGACCCTGGCAAGCGTTGGCTATGGAGATATCACACCGGTCACACCTCTGGGTAGGCTGATGACTGTGGTGGTAAGCTTTGTCGGTATCGGTATTTTTGCAATCCCTGCCGGTTTAATGGCCTCTTCATTTACAGATCAACTTCGTCTGGATAGAAATATCTTTGAAGATGAGGTCAGAAAGCTCGTCACAAGCGACCAGTTCACGGATGAGGACAGAGAGAATCTGGCTTTAGAGGCAGAACGACTGCACTTATCAGAGGCGGTTTTTCAGGAAATTATAAAAAAAGTCGAACAAGAAAAAATAGCTGCACAGGCATCTGCTGAATCAAATTCAAACTCTGCATCCAACGCAAGTCCCTACTCCATCAGTAACCTCTCACCAGAGCTCACCCTGGAGGACTACAGGAAGCACATCAGCGCCCTTCGAAGTCTTGCTCTGAGCACTCAGGCAAACGCCTTAAGTGAGTTAATTAACAACCCAGCGAAAGCCACTCAACTTGAGAGAGATATTTGGAATTCTTTAAAGACTTAAACCTCACTCTAACAAAGTGTTGGTCTACATCGTCCCTTTGATTGAACACAACTGTGTACACAAGTGTTAACAGGTGAAATAGATGTGCGCTCACTTCGAATCAGTCAAAGATCCAAAGCGCCTTAAAGCTAAGTTTAAGGTCGACATGCCTGCTAAAGTAAACTTTGATGTTTGGCCAACCTATTCATCGACTTTTATTAGGGTAGCTAAAACCACGCCGAATTTAGAGGCCTCAGAGCAAGCAAAAGACTCACATACCGATAGCGTCCAACAACTTCAACTCGAAGCAATGGTAGGTAGCTTTGGTCTAATCCCTCATTGGTCTAAAGACACCAAAATTGCCAGGCATACCTATAACGCCAGAGTCGAGACCGTCACTGACAAGCCAGCCTTCAAAGATGCATGGAGACTAGGGAGGCTTTGTATCATTCCTGCAGAATCCATCTACGAACCTGATTGGCGCTCAGGCAAAGCGCAAAGTACCAAAATTCAACGCGCCGATCATGAACCCATGGGTATAGCAGGAATATGGACAGGTTGGAAATCGCCGAGCGGCGAAGTCATACGAAGTTTCAGCATGCTCACCATCAATGCAGATGATCACGCATTCATGAAAAATTTTCACAAACCCGGTGAAGAAAAGCGAATGGTTGTTATTCTTGATGAAACTAACTATGAGACTTGGTTACACGCAAGCACTGAGAAGTGCTTAGAACTGATCCAACCGTTCCCTGCCGATAGATTGGTCGCCACAACCCATCAGCACAACCCCAGTCATTAAATGATCAAGTTACCGCTGATTTATTTAAAGTAAATTAATTAAAGTAGATTAATTAAAGCGGTGAAATTAAAGTGATTAAATTTCAAGCACTTTAGTTGAACTAGCTAATAGGCGATCTGTTAATAGCTCGCGGCTCGTCTCTTGATAGACTTATTTAGTCGCAGCGCCGGCCCATCCGCCTCCAAGGGACTGATATAGCGCTGCGGTATCACCCAGATACAAAGCGTAGGCTTGCATTCTGTTGATTTCAGCCCCTAGGTAAGTCTGCTCAACGCTCAGGAGCATTGGCTCGGAGGCATACCCCTTGTCAAACTGAGCCTGGGTGTATTCGTAGATTTTTTTGTTCGCTGCTGCGTTGTCTCTTGCTATCTCCCAACTGCGCCTATCTTGCTCTAAAGCATAAAGCGTATCTGCGACGTTTTGAAAGGCCGTTAGAACAGTGGATTTATACTGGCCCAAACTGGCCTCTAAGTTAGCCTCTGCAGCGCGCTTACGCGCTAAAAGAGTTCCACCTGCAAATAACGTTTGATTTACATTCAATGTCTCAGACCAGCTTCTGTTCAAAGTTTCCTTCAAAGAGGAGAAAGCACCAGCAGTAGCTCCCGTAAAACCTGAGATAGAGATGGTCGGGATAATATTGGCAATTGCAACCCCGATCTGTGCGTTACTCGCTTTAACCATCTCCTCAGCCGCTTTTACATCGGGTCGCCGCTCTATCCAACCGCTGGGCACAGCGCTTGGCAAATCGCTAGGAATCTTAAGCGCCTCTATGCTCGGAACCTCGAGCTTGGCGCTTGGCACCTCACCACACAGTACGTTAAGCATATCCAGAGTTTGTTCGTGGAGTTTTCGAATATTAGGAACCTGCCCAGCAACATAAGCGTAGGCTGACTCTTGTGTCGCCAGATCCACTCCGCTGTTGTAGCCAATAGCGTTCATTCGCCGAACATGCTCTAACTGTTTAAATGCTGCGCGTTCTGCGGCGACGGCTAAACGCAGTTGCTCTCTCAAAGTGATTTCTTGGGAAACAGTTTGAATTACATTAGTGACGATAGTGATTTGCAACGCTGCAAGCTGATACTTCGCGCTGTTCTCAAGACCCTTAAGTGATTCAACGGCACGTCTATTACCCCCGAAAATATCAGGTACAAATCCAACCGATAACCCTGCACTGTTTACTGAATAGGTAGGTGCGCCGTTTCCAGGACCCGGACTCACGAGTCCAGTGGAAGTACTCATACTGGCACCGTTGTTTTGTATCGTTCGACTTGTTCCAGCAGTAATAGTCGGGAAATAGTAACCCTGCTGAGCGATTGTGTTTTGTTGAGCTACTTTTAAATTAGCAGTTGCAGTCTCGATACTTGCATTACGCTTAAGCGCCAACTCAACCAACTTAGTCAACTCAGGGCTGTTGTAACTCTTCCACCAATCAGCTTTGATAGGAGTCACGGCTTTAGAGTCTAAAGTAATCTGCTCTCGAGTAAATGAGCTAGGCTTTGGAGTATCGGGTTTTTTAAAGTCTGGTCCAACCGCACAAGCGCTGAGAGCAAGTATTACCCCCAATAAAGAAGCTGAAAGATAGGCAGTGGATGTCACTGATTTTTTAAATGTATACATTACAAACTTTCTACCTAAGAAATGTCTTCTCGCTCAATGGGTTGACCACACACCCAGACCAGTACAAACAAGATAAAAGGCGCATGCCCCAAAAAAGAAGACATCAACGCAGACTGAAAATAAAACGCCAGACTCATCGCAACAGCCGTCCAAACAACCGATTGAAGGAACAAAATGAGTAAGGTTGAGAACGGTGTCACAAAAAGATCTCTCACCGATAGGCTCAAAATCTTAAATGGATCCCTGTCATCCAAATTCAGTCTAAAAGAGCATGTAGCGATAAACAACACTGCAAACGCTTCAGCCAAAGTGTAGGGAAGTAAACTAATCACAGAGCGGGGCAACAAGTCCCAATCAATATGTGCCCAACTCAGCGCCTCCATAAGTCCTCTAAAAATTATCAAACTAAGCGCGCCGTACAAAATCAATGCAATGATTACTTCACCCTTTGACTTTAAAGTGCCGAGGATTTGCAGCACATGCTGCAATGCACTGAGATCTTGTCCGCCCCGCTCTTGAACAGATTGGACACAAACATAGACTAAAAAAGGCCACGTAAACCAAGACACGAACGGCAAATACACACTGACCACTTGTAGTGCTGCTGAGCAAAGTAATAACCACCAAAGACCTCTAGGCAGACCAGCACTAAACCTTTTAAAGTTGACCAATCTAGCGAAACAATCTAGCTTAGATAATTTGGTGGCAGCGAGTACACCTTGCATGCTTTGAGATATAGGGGTTGCTTTAAAGAAATGGTGTTGAAAAAAATTAGGCATTATTTACTTCTGTATGACCGCAGTGTTTACCGCAGTGTTTACAGCCGTGCTTGAAGCAGGTTGTACGTTGTCACTCTTTATTGCTGGTCGCTGCGCAGTTGCGTTAACGCTGGGGCCGCCTACGCTACCAACTGCTCTTTGATTCGGAGTTGTAGCACCCCCGACTTGCCCGCTTTGTTTAGAGGGTGCAGTCGGTAGTGCAGACTTCTGGGGCGAGATACCTGTCATCGGCGCATTTGGTCTTGATAGATTTCCCGCAATGGAGTGTCCCCCCAGACTCAAAAAAGTCAGGATAGTGACAATCACACTCACATAAAGCGCTTTATTCTTTTTCAACTGTCTTTTCTTTAATGAATACCGTACACAGAGCTGGAACCACCACCAAAAGCATAATCGGACCAATCAGCAGTCCACCCACAACCACAGTTGCAAGGGGCTTTTGCACCTGACTTCCAATGCCGTGAGAAATAGCAGCAGGGAATAGACCAATACAAGCCGACCAAGCCGTCATCAGCATAGGTCTCATACGTTGACTCGCCGCGTGGAACATTGAGTCAATAACATTTTTATCTGTGCTTCTAAATGTTTCATTGAAATACGTGGTCATTAATATCCCGTTCATGATCGTAATTCCAAACAGGGAAATGAATCCAATCGCAGCAGAGATACTGAAATCAAGCCCAGAGATAGATAACCCTAAGATACCCCCTGCAATTGCAAAGGGTAAGCCAGCTAAAACAAGGAAGCTATCTCTCCATGAGTTAAAGAGACAGTAAAGCAAAATAATAATAAGTGCCATGCTAAGCGGGACAATCAAGATGAGCCTGGCTTTTGCTTTTTGCAAGTCCTCAAACTCTCCCGCCCAAACAATCCTGTAACCGCGCTCTAAATTAACATTTTTAGCAATGACCTCTTGAGCCTCATCTACTGTCCCCCCGAGATCTCTACCGCGCACGCTAAATTTAATCGGTATAAACCTAGCCGTTGACTCATGATAAACATAAGCAACTCCCGTATCTAAAGTGATATCCGCGAGTTGACCAAGAGGTATGTAAGCCACTGCCCCACTCGCTGTTTGGTACCCTACCTTCAGCAGTTTCACTTTGTCGATCTGGTTTCTGAACGGAGCGGCAACTCGGACCGACAGGTTATATTGACGCGGCCCCTCGAGAATAGTAGTTGCACTCGCACCAGCAAGCCCCGCTTGAATAACCGCGTTGATGTCGCCGGTATTAAGCCCGTAACGTGCGGCCTTCTCACGGTCTATTTTGATATTCAGATTAGGCTGGCCCATCACGTTAAAAATATCCAGATCCTCAACGCCTCTAATACCAGCCATTAAATCGCGCACCTGGGTTGCATACTGCTCAAGATGCTCTAAGTTCGGACCAATAATTTTGACTGAATTAGCGCCCTTCACGCCGGAGAGGGACTCCTCTACGTTATCTTGAATGTACTGAGAGAAGTTAAAGACAATTCCTGGTAATTCATCGCTGAATTCTTTTTGCAGCTGTTTCACTAAATCTTCTTTTTTCTCACCCCTTGGCCACTCATCAAAAGGTTTCAAAGGCACAAAGAGCTCAACGTTTGAGAAGGGGGATGCATCACTCCCGTTATCTGGGCGACCGTGCTGGGAGACAACGGTATCCACCTCATCTTTATGACGCATGAGAATTTCTCTCATCTTCTGAGTGGGTTGATTACCGGCCTCTAGGGACATGGTCATCGGCATGGCTGCGCGGATCCACAAATTCCCCTCCTCCAGTGCGGGTAAGAACTCAGAGCCTAAGCGAGCCCCGAGCAGCACACTCGCCAACAAGAAAATGCCGCCGTAGGAGATGACTTGTCGTCTGTTTTGCAAAGACCAGTGCAATACCGGCTCATACACCTTACGCAGCCAGACCACAATAAAAGTCTCTACTTCCTCAATATGCTCTGGGAGCATGTAGGACGCCAATACTGGGGTAATGGTGAACGTTGCGATAAGCGCTCCGGACAAAGCGTAAGCATAGGTCTTTGCCATCGGACTAAAAATCTGTCCTTCCACACCTTGCATCGTAAATAGCGGGATAAACGCGGCTACAGTAATTGCAACCGAGAACAGCACTGCAGTGTCCACTTGGGCAGCACTTATAAAGATCATTTTCAGTCGGTCTGTCCAAGCAGGCGTTAGGTCCCCTTCTGCATCTCCGATTGAGGGGTCAACATTAAGTTTGCCTGCAGCGAATGCTTGAAGTAAATGTTTTTGGTTTGACTGAAAATTCCTAAAAATATTTTCAACCAAAATAACCGCTGAATCAACAATAATACCGAAATCAACCGCACCGATAGAGAGTAAGTTAGCGTCCTCATCACGGATGACCAAGATTATGATACTGAACAAAAGAGCGAAGGGAATATTTACGCCAACAATAATCGCACTTCTAAAGTCCCCCAAGAAGATCCACTGAATTAGGAACACCAACAAACAACCGACGATTAGGTTCTCTAATACAGTGTGCGTCGTAACCCCCACCAAACCCGAGCGGTCGTAGTAAGAGATGATTTTCACGCCCGCTGGAAGACTACCATCAGAGTTCATTGCATCTATCATCTCCCTGACCTTAGGGATCATATTATTAGTATGTTGATTGCGGGCCATCACGACGATGGCTGCAACCACATCATCATCTTTGTCCCGCCCAGCAATACCTAGGCGAGGTACATAGCCCACCACAACTTTGCCAATATCTTTGACTCGCACAGGTACACCGTTGGTTTGGTTGAGCACAACGTTTTCAATGTCTTTGGTACGGTTACCCTGGGTGATATCGTCATCACCGCCCGTGTTCATGAGACCAATACCCCGGATGTTGACCGATTGTTGACCCAGAGAAATTTCACGCCCCCCCACATTCAGGTTTGAACTCCCTAAAGCACTAATGACCTGGGGTATGGTGATTTTGTAGGCCTGAAGTTTAGGCAAGTCGACCTGAACTTGAAATTCCTTTGTCGTTCCACCCCAACTGTTGATTTGAACAATTCCTGGGATCGTTGCCAAGCGTCTGGAGATGATCCAGTCTTGAACCGTTCTTAAATTGGTTAATCCAAACCCACTAGGCCCAACCACTTCGTATCTGTATATCTCCCCGACCAGACTGGACTGTTGAATAGTCGGGACTAAGTTGCCCGGCAAACTCACGTTTTGTTGAATGCTGATGCCGGCCTGGGAGTAGGCGAAATAAAAATCAACTCCGTATTTAAACGTTACACGAACAAACGAGAGTCCGTAAAAAGAGGTTGAACGAATGTTGTCAATACCAGGCGTCGAATACAACCCGATTTCCATTGGAATGGTGTAGTACTTCTCCATCTCCTCCGCGGAGAGCCCAGGTGCTTGGGCCGTGATCTCAAGAATAACAGGCGCGGGATTAGGATATGCCTCGATGTTTAACTTGGTGAACGCAAGCAACCCCGCCCCAAGAAAAACAAGCAGGGACAACAAAATAATCGGCCGACGAGAAAGAGCAAAAACAATGAGGGACTTGATCACGGGTATATCTCTTTTTAATTCACTTTAATTTAGTGCTTTATTTATTCTTAAAAAGCATATTGCTCAAGAAAACTGCACCCGTAGTCGCCACCTTCTCCCCCGCCTCCAAGCCGCTCACGACTTGAACGAGCCCGTTTGTACTTAAACCCAATGTCACTGTGCGACTAACCCAGTGACGACCGTCCTCAGTCACCCAAACCGAGGTCGTACCGTCCCCCTCCCTTACAAGTGCGTTCTCGGGAACACCAACCCCTTTAACTACTTTGTCACCTTTAACGATGTAGGTGGCGTACATACCAGAGCGCAGAATGCGCTTTGGATCATTGATATCAGCCCTAACCAGAACAGTTCTTGTATTGGGGTCAACGATAGAGCCCACAACTTTAATGCGGCCCTTAAATACTTCTTGGGGTAAGGCGGGAACGCTCACATCCAACTCTTGACCAACATGCAGTTTGGTGCTGTCCTCCTCAGTTGCATTAATGATGAGCCATTTGTTCACAACATCAGCAACAACAAAGGGCGCCGGGGTATTACCGGGTTGAACGAGGAGTCCAGGCTGAGCGTTCCTAGTAACCACTTGCCCGTTTATGGGACTCGGTACGATCAAGACAGTATCTAATTTACGGTCAGTCTCGATCTTTTGAATATCAGCAAATGATTTACCAAATAAACGCACACCCTCTCTGGCCGCTTTTAAAGCGCCTTCAGCCGCATTTTGATCCGCAATGTTTTGCTCCAACTCTTTCAAAGAGATAGAGCGCATTTGGTACAAATCTTTAGCACGTCCAAGGGTCGCGCTAGACTGATCAAACGCTCCCTTGGCTGACAAAAGAGTGGATTCAGCCTGCGCCAAATCAGAGCTGTCAACGGTGTAAAGAGGCTGGCCCTTGCTTACAAAGTCCCCCACGTCCGCAAAGGACTGAATGATCTTTCCTTGATAAGGTGTAAAGACTTGAACGGCAGAATTCTCATTGAAATCAATACTGCCAAATGCATCAAATTGAGCTATGAAATTAGC
>CAIRBP010000065.1 GCA_903876885.1 uncultured Burkholderiales bacterium
ACTTCTGCGTGAGGCGGGAATGCTAGTTACTGCTTGAACCAAGGCTTTTATGGCGTCCGGGTTGTGTCCGTAATCGGCTATTACAGTGGCGCCCTTGTAATCGAATACGTTAAAGCGACCCGGCACAGCAACTGCATCACTAATGAAGGTACTGAGTCCTTTAATGATCGTGTCCCACGAAAGACCCGTTGCCCATGCTGCGGCAACTGAGGCCATAGCGTTTTCAATTTGAAAGCCGATTGCACCTCCGCGGGTGAGTGGAACCTCGGACAACGGTATGCGAACATTCATCTTACCTTGCATCGCAACCATTTGATCGTCCTCCACGAAGACGACTCGCTTGCCCTGCGCGCGGTGAGTTGCTATGACGGGGTGATGGGGATCGAGAGCAAAAAAAGTTACTTGACCCGGACAATTTTTGGCCATTGCAGCAACCATTGGATCTGCCGCGTTTAAAACCGCCATCCCACTTGTTGCGACGTTTTGAACGATCACCCGTTTGAGCACAGCCAAGTCCTCAACCGTGGTGATGTAATTCAAACCCAGATGGTCTCCCATCCCAATATTAGTTACCACCGCCACACTACAGCGATCAAATGCCAGGCCCTCTCTTAGCATCCCCCCTCGAGCAGTCTCCAATACAGCTGCGTCCACATCAGGGTGCATCAATACGTTTCTGGCACTCCTTGGACCGCTGCAGTCGCCAGAGTCCATTTGTCGGTCATTGACGTAAACACCGTCGGTATTGGTCATCCCAACACGAAGTCCATGCGTCCTCAGTAAATGAGCAGTTAATCGGACAGTTGTAGTTTTACCGTTTGTACCTGTTACAGCGATAACTGGAATACGTCCGTCCTCTCCGGCGGGGAACATATTATTGATCACTGCTTCACCCACGTCCCGCCCCTTTCCAAAGGATGGACTCAAGTGCATGCGTAGCCCTGGCGCAGCGTTAACTTCCACGATTCCCCCGCGTTGATCCTCAAGGGGCTGCAGCACAGTTTCACAAACGATATCAACACCACAAATATCTAGTCCAACTGTTTGCGCAGCTGCTATTGCTCGAGACGCCACCTCGGGGTGCACATCATCTGTCACATCAGTTGCAGTTCCACCAGTTGACAAGTTAGCATTATTCCTAAGAGTGACCCTTGTTCCTTTTGGAGGAATACTGTTCGAATCAAATCCTTGTTCTTTAAGGCGAGCTTTTGCAATATCATCAAACTTAATTTTTGTAAGCGAAGTGGCATGTCCGTCTCCTCTTTTAGGATCTGAGTTGACTTTCTCCACAAGCTCCAAAATTGTATGCTTACCGTCCCCAACGACCATAGGAGGCTCTCGCCTTGCAGCGGCGATTAAGCGGTCACCAACCACTAAGAGTCTGTAATCACTGCCCGGCAAGTAACTCTCGATAAGAATTTCATCAGAGTATTTGGAGGCGTTCACAAACCCTAGCTTGACCTCCTCTTGCGTTTTCAAATTAACTGCAACGCCCTTACCTTGGTTGCCGTCCCTTGGCTTGATCACTACTGGTAAGCCAATCTCTTGAGCAGCAATCCATGCATCCTCCTCATCGATGACAGGGCGTCCAGTAGGAACTGGCACTCCAGCTGCGTGAAGAAGCTTCTTGGTCAGCTCTTTGTCTTGTGCAATGGACTCAGCAATTGCGCTTGTAGTATCCATTTCTGCGGCTTGTATTTTTCTTTGCCGACTTCCCCAACCAAACTGTACGAGACTGCCTTCAGTTAGTCTTCTAAAAGGTATTCCTCTCGCAAGGGCAGCATCAACAATTGAACCTGTAGAGGGACCCAAGCGTAAATCCTCATCTAGCTCGCTTAACTCAGCGAGTGCGAGATCCAAATCAAACTCTGTATTGGTGAGCGCAGCTTTGCATAAATCAATGGCCAGACTAATGGCTTTTTTGCCAACCTCCTCAACCGTGTATTCAACGGTGACCTGGTAAAAACCCTTTTCAGGAGTTTTAGTTGTTCGACTAAAAGTGACTGGACATCCTGCTTGTATTTGAAGGTGAAGGGTGACAGACTCAAGAGCATGCGCAATTGTCATTTTCTCTTGCTGATCGGTTCCTCTTAGTGCACCTACACCAGGAAACAAATGACGCAACCTTGCCTCGACCTGTGGTTGTAGAGCTAAGTCACATTCAACCTCACCCTCACACCTTACCAACGCCTCTACTGCAGTATTTCTTGTCCACAAATTGGGCCCCCTAAGTGCCCTTATTCTTGAGATTTCCATATTAGGAATCCATCCTTATTTTTTTAGCTGACTTGGTTTGAGCACTTGATGTGGGTGAAGACTCTTGTTGACCAAAATTCTTAAGTCCAGCTCTTATTAATAGCGGTTGAATATCCAACGCCCAAGCTGCAGCCACTGATGCTAGCAAAGTCGAAGTAGTTAAGCCCTCATCCTTGATTAACCTTGAGATGGGCTTGAATTCAAGGGCAAACAGCATTGTTTCTTGGTCCCCGCGCGCCATAACAACTTGAGCATCTTTGCAGTAAACCCCGCGACGCCCTTTTACGAGGTGTTCTTTTAAAGTTGGGTTATCGCTGGAGTGCGCGTAAAAAATTACCTCTCCATCGCAAAGCTCTGAGAGTCCAACGATATCTGGATCATCTGCGTTGATTACTCCAACACCGTCCTTTAAAACCAAATCAATCTGTGTTCTGACCACCGCAAGGAGCTGCTCTTTCGTCTTGATATCGTGCTGTTCGAGTCCGTCCTCAGCGGGTAGATTTGTAAGTACGCCCACTTGGCAGCGGTCATATGGTAGCCCTTCATTGAGGATTTGAGATACCGTTGTCTCAAACACAGCTGCGTCCAATGCCCTGTTGATCAAAATCCGCTCAGACAAATCAAAATGTCTAGCATCTTCGGACTGAACTTTTCTTTGATTCATGAAAAGCCCTTCGCTACAAGCTAAACCCGTGCGACGACCACTCAAATGGAGTAGCCAAGTCACAAGCTGAGATAGGATTCGAGTTTGATCGTTACCCAAAATTCCTACAATGGGTATACGACCAGAATCCCTGTAGTCAAATAGATGATCGACTATGGCTCGTCCAACAGGCCTTGGCTGGCCAACAGCTGGCTTTATATGCATGAGTAGCCCTGGACCTGCGTTAACCTCCACAATAGCGCCTCCCTGCGCTGCAAGTGGTTTGGATATATCTTCAACGACCAAATCAATACCTGCTATGTCTAAGCCTATAACTCGCGCAGCAAGAGTGGTAATCTGCTGGATATCTGGGTGAATGAGATCGGTCACATCATTACTCATGTTGCCGTTACGCTGAACAATAGCAACCCGGTCTTTGGTCAAAACACTTTTTGCGTTCAACCCTTGTCTTTGAAGCTCAAGCACCGCGTGCTGGTGTTCAGACAGGCGAATCGTATCAAGCGGGAATCCCTCCTCCTCTCCTCGCCGAGGATCACTGTTGATTTGGGACTCTATCAACTCTTCAACTGTGCTCTTTCCGTCGCCTTTAATGGTTGCTGTCTCACCCCTCGCAACAGCAACCACTTTGTTACCAACCACCAAGACCCTGTGTTCTTCGCCCTTTATAAAGCGCTCCACAATCACGTCACTGCCCTCGCCTTGTGCGACTTTAAAGGCGGCTTTGATTTCATCTGCTGTATTTAAATCTAAGGCCACCCCGCGGCCGTGGTTTCCGTCGCTTGGTTTAATAACGACAGGTAAGCCCATAGATTGAGCGACCTCCCAGGCCTCCTCAGCCGAGTCCACAATTTGGCCCTCAGGGATTGGCACCCCGCATTGACTCAGTAGTTGCTTGGTCAGATCTTTATCACTGGAAATGCTCTCTGCGATGGCGCTTGTTCGGTCGGTCTCAGCGGTCCAAATTCTGCGCTGACGCGCACCGTAACCCAATTGAACCAAATTGCCTTCTGTTAACCGTATGGAGGGTATTTTTCTGTCACTTGCAGCATCCACAATACAAGCAGTTGATGGACCAAGACACAAATCATCCACCATGGCTTTGAGTTTAGAGACGATGGCATGAGTGTCATAGGCTGTGTCATTGATGGCAGCCATCACCAAGTCTTTGGCAGCACGCAAGCTCTCCTTGCCCACTTGCTCTTGACGGGTACGGATAACCACTTTATAGACTCCAGATGTACTGGTCTCGCGCGCTTTTCCGAAACCGACCGCCATACCAGCAAGTGTTTGAAGCTCAATGGCTACATGCTCCATGATGTGAGCGGGCCAAGTCCCTGTTTTTAGGCGCTGAACAAAACCACCCCGTTCGCCCACCCCGCAGCGGTGCTCGATCAGACCAGGGAGCCATTTTTCAAGACGCTCTGCGAATCCGGGTATCTTATCTGAGGGGTACTGCTCCAACTCTCCAATATCCACCCAAGCCTCAATAACTGGGCGATAGGTCCAAAAATTAGGGCCACGCAGATAGCGCATCTGCAAAAATTCAATATCTTTGAATGCCATTGGATGTTCGTTGTTATTAGAGATGTTAGAAAATGCTTTAATAGTCTATAAACCGATTGAACTACTGTAACGCGTGGATACAATCAAAGCTATTGAAGGAAGAAGCTGCTATTTCACAAAAAATCCGGTGTAATATTTTCTGCAACAGGGTTAATTCATCCGGCGTATGAAATCTAAGCTCTTCTCGCGTTCTAGTTTTAAAAAAAGTACGAATGATTTCTCACCCTTTAGGTTATAGCCCTGCCTCTTTGCCTGCTAGCTGGAATTCGATAGTTTCAGCAAAGATCTTACCTACTGAGAACGTTCTAGGATGGATGCAGGTTGACCTAGATTCGCAGTTAAGTTTCAATCCTGGAATTCTAATCTGTACTGAGGCCCGTATTTTGGCCTTCGAAAAAGCCGTTTCGGGCGATTCCAAGGCACAGAGTTGGACACTCAGCCCTGCCTGCGGAGTGAATTATTTTGATTATGCTGGGGTGGGTAACTTAGAGCTATTGGATTCAAATGTTAAAGTATTCTCCTGGCGTTTCACTCTTAAATACCAACAAGATGCCGCCCAGTTCAAAGAATTGGTGAGTTCCGTTTGTGAGCGCTTAGCACTAAAAGGGATAAGCCCCTCAAGCGAGGACTCTAGCGACCAAGAGCACTCCCTTGACAGTCGTTGTCCACAGTGCAAGACACTTTTGGATGAGAGCGGACAGTGCAGGACTTGTCAGCGGGAGGCTCTGACCCCTGCTGTATCTTGGAGTTTATTTAGACTTTGGCGCTTTGCCAAACCCTATCAGTGGCAGCTCTTAAGCGGTTTTTTGTTAACCCTAGCTGCAACCGCCGCAACATTAGTTCCCCCTTATCTCACCATGCCACTCATGGATGATGTACTGATTCCGTTTCAAAACGGACAGCAGATCGATATCGATAAGGTGTCTTTGTATTTACTAGGACTCTTTGGTTCAGCTGTCTTAGCATGGGGATTGGGATGGGCCAAGACCTATATTCTGGCCCTTGTATCAGAGCGCATTGGAGCAGACCTTAGAACCAGTGCTTACGAGCACCTTTTAAAGCTATCGCTTGAGTATTTTGGGGGGCGTAGGACGGGAGATTTAATGAGTCGAATTGGTAGTGAGACTGATCGACTTTGCGTGTTTTTATCATTGCACTTACTTGATTTTGCAACGGACGTACTGATGATCGTGATGACCGCTTTCATTTTGGTAGCAATCGATCCGTGGCTTGCAGTCGCAACGCTTGTTCCACTACCTTTTATTGCATGGCTCATTCATATTGTGCGTGACCGGCTACGCACAGGATTTGAAAAAATAGACCGTGTCTGGTCGGAGTTGACAAATGTATTAGCAGACACCATACCCGGCATACGCGTTGTCAAAGCATTCGCCCAGGAAGAGCGTGAGACCGCTCGGTTTCGGGAGGCTAATCGTCACAACCTAAATATGAATGACCGAATTAATTTTCTTTGGTCTCTTTTCTCACCCACCGTCACGATGATGACTGAGGTTGGCTTACTTGTCGTTTGGGCATTTGGTATTTGGCAGGTTGCGCACCATGACATTACAGTAGGTGTATTGACCGCTTTCTTGGCCTACATTGGTCGCTTTTACAACCGCCTAGATTCGATGAGCAGGATCGTTTCAAATACACAAAAAGCAGCCGCAGGGGCCAAGCGTATTTTTGAAATCTTAGACCACGTATCAAGCGTACCTGAGCCTAAGAACCCAAAGCATTTGAGCGAAGTACGCGGTGAAATTCAGATTAATCAAGCTGGGTTTAGATACGGAAATAGAGCTGTCATCAAAAATCTCACCCTGAACATACAACCAGGGGAGATGATCGGACTTGTTGGACAAAGTGGCTCGGGTAAGTCAACGATGGTGAACCTTATTTGCAGGTTTTACGACCTATCTGAGGGTGCCATACAACTCGACGGCATAGACATTAGAGATCTTACGCTGACAGAGTACAGATCGCATATCGGTTTGGTTTTACAAGAACCTTTCTTGTTCTTTGGAACTATTGCAGAGAACATTGCCTACGGCAGACCCAAAGCTAGTAGGCAAGAAATTGTGCACGCCGCTCGGGCTGCAAATGCGCATGAGTTTATTTTGCGCCTGCCCCAAGGTTATGACTCACTAGTAGGTGAGCGCGGTCAAGGCCTATCTGGAGGGGAGAGGCAACGTATCTCTATTGCGAGAGCGTTACTGATCAATCCAAAGATTTTGATTATGGATGAAGCCACCTCTTCGGTCGATACTGAAACTGAGCAGGAGATTCAAAAAGCCTTAGACAACTTGGTCAAGGGACGTACAACGATCGCAATTGCTCACCGACTCTCAACCCTACACAAAGCGGATCGCTTAGTTGTAATGGAAGCGGGGCAAATTGTAGAGATGGGTAAACACGACGAATTACTCGCGAGACAAGGCGCTTATTGGAGGCTTTACGAGGCACAGGCCAGACAAGCGGAGCAAGAGCGAAGTGTCTTCGATCATAGTGGTCCCAATCAAAACGGAGAGATCTGATGACGGCTGAAATAATAAATAGCTACTCGCATCAAATGCAATCTACTCCCCCCTTTAAACTTCATAAAAATAGCAAGGGCAGATGGGTACTGACTCTCCCTGGGCAAGAGGATGCGACTAATATCCAAGAATACACGGAAGTGGTTGTGGTCAGAGCTTTTCCAATTGAGGCGCCTGAAGCCGGCATATCCATCTTAAGTTGTGATGCTCATGAATTAGTTTGGATTGACCGACTTGAGCAACTAAACGACGCTCAACGTGAGAGCGTGCAAGAGGCCTTGCGAGAGCGAGAGTTTATGCCAGAGATATTAAAACTGCACCAAGTCTCAGGATTCACTACGCCTTGCACCTGGCACGTCCAGACCTCTAGGGGGCCAACTGAGTTGGAGCTAAAGGGCGAGGAGGACATTAGACGTTTGTCTGCTAAGACACTGATTGTGAGCGATCGTTACGGTGTACAGTTTTTAATCAAAGATTTACCTCAACTAGACCGGCACAGCAGGAAATTACTTGACCGGTTTTTCTAGTTGCTACAGCAAAATTGCTTTGTAAAGAAAAATTGCTTGATACAGAGAAATTTCTTAAACAACTAAGCTTAAAAATATCTCCCTGTATTGCTAAGAAAAAAAGTCAAACTATTTGCAAATTATTTGAAGAAGCCTTTTAATTTATCAGTCCATCCGTCTTCATTTGGAGAATGCTTGGCACCACCCTTTTTGAGCGACTCGTCCAACTCTCGCATGAGTTTGCGTTGATGTTCAGTTAATTTAACGGGCGTCTCTATATTGATGTGACAGTACAAATCACCCGGCAAACTCGAGCGCACGCCTTTGATACCCTTGCCTCTTAGTCTGAACTGCTTACCCGATTGTGTTCCCTCTGGTATGTCAATACTTGCCTGCCCCTCTAAGGTGGGAACACTTATTTCCCCACCTAAAGAGGCTGTTGTAAAGCTAATTGGAATGGAGCAGTGCAAATCGTCCGCATCTCGCTCGAAAATTTCGTGCTTCTTAAGCCTAATTTCTATAAAGAGGTCTCCAGATGGCCCCCCATTAGTGCCGGGCTCTCCGTTTCCAGAACTCCTAATGCGCATTCCATCATCAATACCAGCCGGTATTTTGACTTCAAGTGTTTTTTGAGTTTTAGTTTTTCCCTGGCCGTGACAAGTAGTACATATCTCAGGAATGATGCGACCAGAGCCCCTGCAGTGTGGGCAGGTTTGTTGTACGCTAAAGAAGCCCTGCCTCATCTGCACTGCACCACTGCCTTGGCAAGTTGTGCAAGTCTTAACTGATGTACCAGGTTTTGCACCAGAGCCTTTGCAAGGCTCGCATGAATTCCATCCGGGTATTTTAATTTGAGTCTCTTTACCCTTGGCCGCCTCCTCAAGCGTGATCTCCATGGCATAACTCAGATCGTTACCCCTGTATACCTGTCGTCCTCCACCTTGCTGACGCCTGGCTTGACCAAAGATATCACCGAAAATATCACCAAACGCGTCCGCAAAGCCTGCTCCTCCAAAGCCCTGGGCACCGGGCCCTCCTCGCATATTAGGATCAACACCAGCGTGCCCATATTGATCATAAGCTGCTCGTTTATCCGGGTCGGAAAGCATCTCGTAGGCCTCTTTGGCCTCTTTGAATTTTGCTTCTGCGTCCTTTGACTTATCTCCCTGGTTACGGTCGGGATGATATTTCATCGCTAATTTGCGATAAGCTTTTTTGATATCTTCGTCACTAGAGTTTTTTGCAACACCTAGGATTTCATAAAAATCGCGTTTAGCCATGATGATTTTATTTTTGATCGAGTACAAGCGCCGCGAAGTGTCTTATAACTAAGACGCAGCGCGGCGCAGTGGGTTAATTGATCCTATATTTCAAGGGGATCAAATGCGTTAGAAGATTAGGTTAAGCCTTTTTAACTTCCTTAACTTCTGCGTCAACGACATTGTCGTCATGCGGTTTGGCGGATGCACCAGCGTGCTCCTCATGCCCCGCGCTTGCGCCGCCCGCGGCTTGGGCCGCTTGTGCAGCTTGCATGTCCGCATAGACTTTCTCACCAAGCTTTTGACTAGCTGTCATTAATGTTTCAGTTTTGGCATCAATTTCAGCTTTATCCTCACCTTTTAAGGCCTCTTCTAATGACTTGATAGCAGACTCAATTGCTTCTTTTTCACTTGCCTCAATTTTGTCGCCATGCTCGGAGAGACTTTTCTTAACGCTGTGAAGCGCGGAGTCAGCTTGGTTGCGGGATTGAATGATCTCCAACTTTTTCTTGTCCTCGGCTGCGTTGATCTCAGCATCCTTGACCATTTGTTGGATCTCTTCTTCCGACAATCCTGAATTAGCTTTGATGGTAATTTTATTTTCTTTACCAGTACCTTTGTCCTTTGCACTCACGTGCAAAATACCGTTTGCATCAATATCAAATGCAACTTCAATTTGTGGGGTTCCGCGTGGAGCTGGTGGAATACCTTCTAAATTAAATTCACCTAATGATTTGTTGGCACTCGCCATCTCACGCTCACCTTGGTAAACCTTGATGGTTACAGCGGGCTGGTTATCATCAGCTGTAGAGAAGCTTTGGGCAAACTTAGTTGGAATCGTTGTATTCTTAGTGATCATCTTAGTCATAACACCACCCAAGGTCTCAATACCAAGTGATAAAGGCGTCACGTCAAGCAACAACACATCAGTTCTGTCACCAGAGAGGACTTGCCCCTGGATCGCTGCCCCAACAGCCACAGCCTCATCAGGATTAACGTCCTTGCGGGGCTCTTGACCAAAGAACTCTTTTACTTTCTCTTGAACCTTAGGCATGCGGGTCATACCGCCAACTAAGATGACGTCGTGAATATCTCCAACCGAGACTCCAGCGTCTTTGACGGCTGTGCGGCAAGGAGCGATGGTTCGCTCAATGAGCTCCTCAACCAAAGACTCAAGCTTGGAGCGAGTAATCTTCACGCTCAAGTGCTTGGGACCAGAGGCATCAGCAGTGATGTAGGGCAGGTTAACGTCAGTAGAGGTCGCAGATGAGAGCTCAATTTTTGCTTTCTCGGCTGCCTCTTTTAAACGTTGGAGCGCAAGTACATCCTTGGAAAGATCTACGCCCTGCTCTTTTTTGAATTCGGCAATAATGAAATCGATAATTCGCTGATCAAAATCTTCACCACCTAAGAAAGTATCTCCGTTCGTTGAGAGAACCTCGAATTGTTTTTCTCCGTCTACGTCAGCAATTTCAATGATGGAGACGTCAAACGTGCCGCCTCCAAGGTCGTAAACTGCTATTTTGCGGTCTCCCTTCTCGTTCTTGTCCAAACCAAACGCTAAAGCGGCCGCAGTTGGCTCGTTGATAATACGCTTAACGTCTAAGCCGGCGATTCGACCAGCATCCTTGGTTGCCTGGCGCTGCGCGTCGTTAAAGTATGCTGGAACAGTAATCACGGCTTCAGTCACCGCCTCTCCCAAGTAATCCTCAGCCGTTTTCTTCATCTTACGCAAAACTTCTGCGCTAATTTGTGGAGGTGCCAACTTATCGCCTCTAACCTCAACCCAAGCATCACCGTTATCGGCTTTGCTGATTTTGTAGGGCATTAAGTTGATGTCTTTTTGGACTTCTTTTTCTTCAAACTTACGGCCAATTAGACGCTTAACAGCGTAAAGCGTATTTCTGGGATTCGTGACTGCTTGCCTTTTTGCAGAAGCGCCTACTAAGATCTCACCATCCTCCATATAAGCAATGATGGACGGTGTTGTTCTCGCGCCTTCAGCGTTTTCGATAACTTTAGTCGTGTTGCCCTCCATAACAGCAACGCATGAATTTGTGGTTCCTAAATCGATACCAATCATTTTTCCCATTTTTTCTTCTCCGTGAAAGCCGCACTTAATTACAAGCGACTAATTGTTAAAACTGTTAAATCTAATCTGTGGATAACTTTGCAAATTTCAAGCTCAATAAATTATTAATTTAGCAACTTAGTCTATTTAGGAGCAGTCACCGTAATTAGTGCAGGCCTAATAACTCGGTCCATGATTAAATATCCTTTTTGCAAAACTGAGACGACCGTATTGGGTTCTTGCTCAGCAGGTACAACACTAATCGCTTGATGCTGGTGAGGGTCAAATTTGGTGCCTGCTGACGGATTGATTTCTAAAACCTTGTTTCTCTCCAACGCGCTTTTGAGTTGGCGAAGAGTAGCCTCAGAGCCCTCTCTGATCTGTTCGATCGTGGCTTCCTTAATGGCCAATCCCGCCTCTAGACTGTCAGCGACTGGGAGCAAACTCTCTGCGAAACTTTCAATCGCAAATTTACGCGCCTTTGACACCTCATCTTCTGCCCTACGTCGAGCGTTTTGAACGTCAGCCTGGGCTCTTAAAAATTGATCATTCAACTCTGATACTTTTGCCTGCAAAATTGCAACTTCGGCAAGAGCCTTGGATAAGGGATCAAGACTCTCCGCGCCGTTAGCAGAACCTTGCTCTTGATGCAAATCTGGGTTCGCAGGATTATTGTTTTGGCTGGACTCAGCTGCGCCCTCCCCCTGGGGTGAGTGCGATGGTTCACCGTTGTTTTGATGTTCAGACATGGTTACTCTTCAGATAATTGATTCTTGGATGAGTAACTTGGGACATTCGGTTAGTATTCAAGGGCTAATCCTAAAATAATTAAATATGCCCCCCCTTATCAATAGTCATTTAAAGCTATTAGAGCTTCAATTAATAATACTTATTAACTATCTCGTACTAGCACCGACTTATTTACCATTGAATCTGCGGTGTAAATACAATTAAAGGACTCAACAATTAAAGGGCTCAACAATTAAAGGACTCAATAGAGGCTGCTCTCATTTGATTAAAACCTAAACAACCTGTTCCCAAGCCTTGGCCTCTATTAAGATGTCATGGATGTCAAATTTCAATGAACTTTTAACCCCTCTCCTATTCCATGGACATTTATAAAAATCTTCAAGAGCTAGCAATCACATTACCACCTGTATCCATACCCGCTGCAGCGTATGTTCCTTTCGTGGTTAGTGATTCTCACATTTACCTCAGTGGCCATATTGCAAAAAAAGACGGCAAGGTATGGACCGGGCAATTCGGTGTCAATATGCAAACGCCCGAGGGCATTAAGGCCGCACGAGCTGTGGCGATTGATCTTTTAGGAAGTCTTCATGCAGCATGTGAATCCTTGGGCAAGAATTTAAACGATATCGAACAAATTGTTAAAGTCATGAGTTTGGTGAACTCATCTCCAACCTTCACAGAACACCACTTGATTACAAATGGTTGCAGTGAACTGATAGGTCAGATCTTTGGAGATAGAGGTGCGCATGCTCGCAGTGCTTTTGGGGTTGCTCAACTTCCTATGGGTGCTTGTGTTGAAATCGAGCTCATCGCTCGAATCAATTCAGCTTAAGACATCTTTGACCTAGGGGTTTATAGCGGTGCCCCCTTGAACTTGGATCTTGGATCCTCATATACTCTCTAATGCTTGCCAAAGAGTGCCACTTCAGGTGACGAAACTGTAGCAATGGGCATGAACTAATTTAAGGAGACTCCATGCAGTACATACAAACCGCGCATTCAAAAATTATCCAGCGCGTTCGATCAGGTTTTTCTAATTTGTTACTTTGTTCGGCATTTGTAGCCGTCTCCTGGGCACAGGCCCAGGCACTACCCACCCCCAAAGATATTGAAAATGCCGTGGAGGCTGGTCGCTACACACAGGCTGAGGCCATGCTTAAAGAGGTTTTACATGAAAAACCATCTAGCGCTAAAGCCCACTATGAGTTAGGTCAAGTGCTTGCAAAAGAAGATCACCTCGGCGAAAGTCGCCAAGAGTTACTTGAAGCACAAAGACTGGATCCAAGCTTGAAATTTGCAAAAAGTCCAGAAAAATTCAAAGAGATTTTAGAAAGAGTAAGCGTTGCAGAGAACAATGCACAGTCTATGCAGGCTCACACTACTAACGCCCAGCCTGTGATGAGAACTCAGGAGTCGGCCTCATTTCCTTGGGGATATATTGCTTTAGCTGTAGGCGTCATGTTTTTACTAGGACTCATTATTAGAAGAAACGCACCGCCCCCCGTTGTTTATGCTCCTGCTCCAAGCCCCTACGGACCTATGGGTCCAGGCGGCGTACAAGCTGGTCCTGGATACGGTCAAGCTTATGGACCAGGATACGGACCAGGACCTGGGTACGGCCCATCTGGCTCAGGCATTGGGGGTGCAGTGGTGGGCGGGTTAGCAGGAGTTGCTGCAGGTTATGCGCTCTCAAAGGCCATGGAAGGTGGTGAGCACCATAGCGATGCATCACCTAACATGCAAAACAACGGTGGTTATGTGCCCTTTGACCAACCCCAGGCTCCAGATATTGGCTCTTTTGATTCAGGATCAGGATCGGGATGGGATGACAACTCCGGAGGCGGATCAGACGACAGTAGTTGGTAATAGATTCCAATGCTTGATCATTAGTGGGACTTACTAAGTCACAAAAAAAGCGCCTATAAAGGCGCTTTTTTTTGAGTAGGTTTAAATTGAATGTTAAGGCGATTTGAAATTAATTCAACAATGTGTCTAGCCTTAACCCTTCAAATCGCAACCAAATAGATTTGGTTTCTTCGCTGGGGGTCAGCAAAAAACTGCTTAACAAGGGATTGAGTCGAGCTTGCTGGGGCATAGTAATTAAAACGTATCTTGGAACTTCACCGTCTAATTCCTCGTTCAGCAGCCCAATCCAATCCATCTGAACCAACTGCTCAATGACGTCCTCAAGCTCCAAAGGATCGACTTGCAAGTGTTTAGCCATTGCATATAAATTTAGTCCCTTGGAGTCATTTTGCTGAGCTCGGTACAAAAGCTGTAAACACTCAACGGCTAACTGAAACCGCCAGCCTGGGCCACCCCCTTGACGCACAGTGTCTTGCAACAAAGCGGGCAGACACGATACCCAGACAGCGCCAACCAAAATTATCACCCAAAGTGTATAAATCCAAACTAGCAAAATAGGTACCGTCGCAAAAGCCCCGTAGACCACAGAGAAGGTGGACATCTTGCCAAGGTAGAGAGTTAGCAACTTACGCGCCCCCTCAAGGGCTACGCTGGCACTGAATCCGCCTAACAAAGCATGCTTGGATTTGACCTGTGTGTTGGGTGTAAAGCGGTACAGCGCGCTTATACAACTTACTAACAATATAAACTCGGTGAGACTTAAAACAGGTCTCCACACCATATTGAATACGGGCAAAGTATCCCCGGTATAACTAAAGACCATGGACATTAGAAAAAGTCCTAGCGCGATCACCAAAGGACCTAAAGTCATTGCACTCCAGTACAACACCATTCTTTTAATCCATGAGCGGTGCGTTTGTACTCGCCATATCGCGTTTAATGTGTGATCTATAGTTAATACGAGGGCGAGTGCTGAAAATACCAGAGCGGCAAAGCCCGCCACTCCAAGACGGCTGGCTTTGGATGAAAACTGGGTCAAATAGCCTAGAACCTGACGGGAGATACTCTCGGGCATTAAACTCTCGACTAACCAGCGCTGAATGCCAGCTTGGAACTGTCCGAAAATGGGAAATATCGTAAACGCTGCCAATACAACGGTGAACAAGGGCACAAGAGCAATGGAGGTGGTGAAAGTCAAACTGCCTGCAGTTTGAGCAAGACGATCCTCCCTAAACCGCTCAAAGACAATGACCGCAGAACGCTTCCAGGGAAACTCCACTAACTTTTGAACAAGCGCTTCAAGATAAGAGACAATCATGTAGTGAACAATAAATCAATAAATAAGAAAACGAAAAATATAGATTTTGTAAGTTAGATTATCTTACAAACTTGAAATTCAACTTTTATGATTTGTAAAGTATCGATCAAAGTATTACTTAAAACAATTAACTACAAACAACGATCAAATTTGACCCAACCCTGCTGCTACTTTGTTGTCCTTAAGGTGCAAGCGACTTAAGTCCAAAGTTTCAGCCAACGCCAGTCAATTGCAACTGACAGCAACCGACAGCAACCGACAGCAACCAACAGCAACCCTCACTATCAATCCATTAATATTTTGACCCAAACAACCTCTCCCCTCCCCACAAACCCTACAGAATTGGACTCAGTTCCACCTGCATCCATTAGATTAACCCAAGTGGTAGCCATTTCATCAGTGATTGGCTTGATCGTTTTATCTATTTTGTGGGAGCTTTGGTTAGCCCCTTTGCGACCAGGAGGATCTTGGCTCAGCATTAAGGCTTTGCCACTATGTATTCCCCTTACAGGATTACTCAAAAATCGTCTCTATACTTACCGGTGGTTAAGCCTTTGGATTTGGTTTTACTTCATCGAAGGTGTTGTGCGTGTATGGGGAGATCCTTATCCAAGTAGACTTTACGCGGGGTTAGAAGTGGCAATTTGTATTGTGTTATTCGGAGCCTGTGCAATGCACGTGCGCTACAGATTTCAAAATGCAAGAGACCATTTAGATCAAGAACAACGAACTACCCCAAAAAAATAATCAAATTGCGCTCATCTTATTCAGCAAACTTAGCTCTTAATTTTCTGCCATGAACGAGTTTTTAAATAAATTAACGGCCATTGTCGGTCCCGCCCACGTACAAACAAATGGAGACCTTACAAAATTTGAGGAGGACTGGAGAAAACGCGCAAAGGGTAAAGCACTTGCCGTGGTAAGTCCAGGAACTACAGAGGAAGTATCTTTGGTGATCAAAGCTTGCCTGCAAGAGAGAGTTAGTATCGTGCCCCAAGGCGGCAACACGAGTATGGTCGTAGGTTCAATTCCTAATAATACAGGGACGCAAGTTTTACTCAGCCTGCAACGCATGAATAAAGTTAGGGCAATAGATGCAGCCAACCTAACTATGAGCGTTGAATCAGGGTGCGTATTGCAACAAGTCCAACAATGCGCCGAAAAAGAGGGCTACTTATTTCCCTTAAGTCTTGGCTCACAGGGGAGTTGCACAATTGGCGGTAATTTGTCAACCAATGCCGGAGGAACGCAGGTTGTACGCTACGGCAATGCTCGAGAGCTTTGCCTGGGTCTTGAAGTGGTCACGGCAACAGGAGAGATTTGGCACGGTTTAACTGGACTTAGAAAAGATAATACGGGCTACGATCTTAAAAATCTATATATTGGTAGTGAGGGAACACTAGGAATAATAACTGCAGCGACCCTAAAACTTTACCCCTTACCAGCGGCTAAACTAACTGCCTGGGCAAGCGTAAAAACTATTCAACAAG
The DNA here is from genome assembly GCA_903876885.1 of uncultured Burkholderiales bacterium. Lineage (GTDB taxonomy): Bacteria > Pseudomonadota > Gammaproteobacteria > Burkholderiales > Burkholderiaceae_C > Limnohabitans. The sequence goes on from CAIRBP010000065.1 coordinate 16,278, forward strand.
CAGTGGAGTTACTTGGACTTGCGCACAAAATGCTTGGGCCCGCGTTAAGTGGTTTTGAGATGATGGGTCAATTTGCTCTTAGCCTGGTGAACAAACATTTCCCCCAAATGAACGTCCCTCTTTGGCGAGAAAATCCGTATTGCATTTTGTTAGAGGCCTCAGACAATGAGTCAGAGTCTCACGCCAGAGAGCAGTTTGAAGGACTCATGCAAAAGGCCATAGAGTCAGAAATTATCTCTGATGCCGTTATCGCAGAAAGCCTCTCACAGGCAAAGGCGTTATGGTTAATCAGGGAAAATATCACCATGGCTCAAGCTACAGAGGGACTAAATATCAAACACGATATCTCCCTTCCAGTCTCTAAAATAGCGGCCTTCGTTGATGAGACAGATTCAAAAATTACCCAGAAAATACAAGGCGCTCAGATCGTAAATTTTGGCCACCTGGGAGACGGCAATCTTCACTACAACGTTCAAGCCCCACAAGGTGTTGATTCAAAAACTTTTTTACAAAAGTACGAGCACGATATCAACACCTTGGTCTATGACAATGTCATCAAATACGCAGGCTCAATCTCAGCAGAGCACGGCGTTGGAAGCTTAAAAGTTGATACCCTAAAGGACTATAAAGACCCTACAGCACTAGCACTAATGCGCTCTATTAAGAAAGCTTTGGATCCCCACAACATCATGAACCCAGGTCGGGTTATTAATGAACTGTGATGATTATTCACCTATATATTAATTAAAAATAAGCTGAACACAAATGAGCTCAGAAGAATTTAAAGTTAATCAAAAGGGATTTAAAATCATTCCAGTTAAATTTCTTGGTTTAACGCTTTAAAAAATCCTTTTCTTAGCTAAGCAAAATAAACCGCGCCCACCCTCAAGTCCTCACAAAACATCTCTAGCAATGAACTCAGTTACCACTGCATCATCCCCAAGTAGCAATCAATACGAATTGTTTATGAAGCACGTCTTCGAAAACGGTGTCTCCAAGGGCGACCGAACAGGTACAGGTACTAAAAGTGTATTTGGTTATCAAATGCGTTTCAATCTTGAGCAAGGCTTCCCCTTAGTAACTACTAAAAAGGTACACCTTAAGTCCATCATTTATGAACTGCTTTGGTTCCTAAACGGTGACAGTAATGCCAAATGGCTGCAGGAACGCGGAGTGAGCATTTGGAATGAATGGGCGAAAGAAAATGGCGATCTAGGCCCTGTTTACGGCGTTCAGTGGAGAAGCTGGCCAACACCGGACGGTGGTCATATTGATCAGATCAGCGATTTAATGAATACTCTCAAGTCCAATCCAAACTCACGCAGAATGATTGTGAGTGCATGGAACGTATCAGAGTTAGACAAAATGGCTTTAATGCCTTGCCATGCATTCTTTCAATTCTACGTTGCACCAGCAACAACCGGCGTTAATGGTGCGCGACCCAAGCTAAGCTGTCAGTTGTACCAACGCAGTGCTGATATTTTTCTTGGCGTACCCTTCAATATTGCAAGCTACGCCCTGCTGACACATATGATTGCACAACAATGCGATTTTGACGTGGGAGACTTTATTTGGACAGGCGGTGATTGCCATATCTATAGCAATCATACTGAGCAAGTTACATTGCAGTTATCTAGAGAACCCCTCCCCTATCCTAAACTGAATATAAAACGCAAACCCAATTCAATATTTGACTATGAATTTGAAGATTTTGAGGTTTTAGGGTACGAGTGTCATCCTGCAATTAAAGCGCCTGTCGCAGTTTAATTGAACTTTTTTTGAGCAATAGTTGGCTGATAACGACTTAAGCCTTAGCGGCCAGTCGCCAAAGAGAGGTCACCTCGCTCGATCTTGCTAGGTAAAAAGGGTCACTCAAGTTACTTGCCTTTTTGTGTTCAGGGCGGATATCGTGCCTACCCAGCACTACTAATCCTGCCTCCTCAATCCACTGCAACAAGTCTTGGCGACTGCGAAGACCCAGATGTTCAGCTAAGTCTGACAGAATCAACCATCCTTCGCCCTGAGGAAGTAAATGCTTGCAAAGTTGATCCAAGAATCCTTTAAGCATTTGACTATTTGGATCATAAACCGCACTGTCAACAGCTGCGCTCGATGGTGCAGGCAGCCAAGGCGGATTACACACAATGAGTGAGGCCATTTGCCGCTCCTTACCTTCAGCCTGTACTGGAAAGAAAGTAGTTTGTTGAACCATTATTGATGATTGCATCTGATGGTCATCCACATTGGCCTGCGCGCAGACTACCGCCCTCGGGCTTTGGTCCGTTGCCACGATACTTCGGACTCCTCTTTTTGCAAGAATAATAGCTAGAACACCAGAGCCCGTACCTATATCAAATGCAACAGATGAGGAAGGTGAGCGCTCTAGTGCCTTTGGAAGAGGCGTGCTTGCAACTAATTTCAAATACTCACCCCGAATGGGTGAGAAAACTCCGAAATGAGGTGTTATCTTAAATGTATCTTGACCCACACTTGTTAGATCGATTACAACGCCCTTTTTACGCCATTCAAAAGCGCCGATAACACCTTGCAACTCGCGAAGGGAGACAACATATGGGGGAGAGTTTTGACCATAGGCCTGAGTACATGCTTGGGTAACGTCGGGCGCACGCTTGAGCTCAATTTTGTGCCCCCTGTTCACAGGAATCAGTAGTTGGCCTAATACTTGAGCACGATTTTTTTGATGATCACGAAAGGCCTCAAACGACTTTGCTAGAGATGATTTTGTAATTGGGTTGGATGAAACGTTGAGGAGTGAGCGCAGATGCGAGTTGGGATTTAGTGATTTGACCGAGCTCTTTGTTTTAAACTGCTTATCAATTCGCCGGGACATTGCTTGCAAAAGGAGTTTCGCATTTTGAAAGTCGCCCCTCCAAACTAGTGATGTACCTGCACGCGCTAATTTAAGTGCTTGATCTGCGGTGCAGGTATCGTCAATATTTTGAATTTTTGAGGGAGGTGCGGATCCGTTCTCTGACCTCCACACGTAAGGCAAAGAAGCGCCGTTAAGTTCAACATCAATAGACTCGTTGATTGAATTTTCTCTTTCACCCATCATTTATACAAATGCAATTCGGTAAAAAAATGTATTTGTTCCTCTAAGCAAATCAAGAGTTTAATGGGTTTCATGTTTTTGAATTAAATTATCTGTGAACTAGGGTTGTGGGTATGAATAACGCATAGTTGAATACGAAAGTGATTCGACAAAGTATGCCAGAACTAAACTACATTTACAGCTTAAAAGGTATGAGAAAATATAGTTTCTGACTTAATAAATTTCATAAATGGCTCTCAAATTAATACTAGCTCGAGCTCGAAACGGCACAATTGGTAAAAACAATACTTTGCCATGGCATCTACCTGAGGACTTAGCTCACTTTAAAAGAACAACAATGGGTAGTCCTGTCATCATGGGACGTAATACTTGGGAGTCAATACCCGAGAAATTTCGTCCCCTCCCTGGTAGAATGAACTTTATACTCAGTAACACAATAACGCTAGAACAAACTAGCGTTAGGGTTGTTAAAAGCCTAGATGAGGCTATTGATATAACTGGTATAAATACTGATTTATGGGTCATAGGCGGCGCATTAGTCTACGAGCAGTGCATGAATAGAGCGACGGAAGCCGTGATTACTGAAATCGATGCAGATTTTGAGGGAGATGCCAAAGCGCCAGTCTTTGATAAACACTGGATTGAGGTTAGCAGAACTCGTCACACGGCTGCAAACGGTTTGGTTTATAGTATTGTTTATTTAAAAAATCCACAAGGAGTCTAATATGTCAGAAGAAGGATTTGAAGTACACGGTCCTCACGATCATGAACTTGAACACGCTGGTGCTCACGGTGAGTCACAGAATATGACAAGTCAGATTGCAATGTTTACTGCGATCATTGCGACCTTTGGTGCCATATTTGGTTACATGGCTGGCGCTACTCAAGCTGACGCTGGTCTTTTTAAAAACAATGCAGCAATCATCAAAACCGAAGCCTCTAACAAATGGAATTACTACCAAGCCAAGAGTAGCAAGCAAAATCTTTGGGAACTCGCACTTGACGTAGCGCCAAAGAGTCGTGTTGAGTTTTACACCACTGAAATTGCAAGGTACAAAACAGAAAAAGCTGAAATTAAAAAAGATGCTGAAAAACTTGAGGCCGAAGCCAAAGAGTGGGAGGAGCGTTCTGAGCACCAGATGCACAATCATCACCAATGGGCACTCGCCACAACTATTCTCCAGGTCTGCGTTGCGTTAGCTGCTATCGCATTATTAACACGCAAAAACTGGCTGAAAAAAGGTATGTACGGCGTTGGTGCATTGGGATTGGTGATGGGCATTATTGCCTACGTTCATATCTAGTTTGATCAATAAAAGACGCCTAAGAGCTGACAAAAGGACATATGAAATTAGCAACCTGGAATGTCAACTCTTTAGGTGTTCGCTTGCCCCAGGTATTAGATTGGTTATCTAAGGATCCTTTAAGTCAGGAGCAAGAGGTAACTCCAGGCTCTGGGGTGGATGTACTCGCCATCCAAGAAACGAAGACAACGGATGACAAATTCCCAGCTAAAGAGCTCTCCGACGCTGGATTTCATATTGCCTTTCATGGTCAGAAAACTTATAACGGCGTCGCTATCTTGTCCAAGTATCCTCTCGAGAATGTTGTAAAAAACATTCCTGGATTCGATGATGAGATGGCTCGCGTCATCTCAGCAACTGTTAACGGTGTTCGAGTCATTGGCGCTTATTTTCCCAACGGACAGGCTCCAGACAGTGAAAAATTTGTATACAAAATGCGTTGGCTAACCGCGCTTCATGATTGGATCAAAGTCGAGTTGGAAAAGACTCCGAAGATGGTGCTCATGGGCGACTTTAATATAACCTTCGACGCTAGGGACGTGTGGGATCCCGTGAGTTTGGAGGGAACTATTCACTGTACGGTTGAGGAACGCGCACACTTAAAAGCTCTCATTGATCTAGGATTTACGGACGCGTTTAGAGAGTTCGATCAAGCTGAGAAAAATTACTCTTGGTGGGACTATAGAGAGTTTGCTTTTAAACGTAACCGGGGACTTAGGATCGACCATATACTGGTAAGCAACCAACTACGACCCAACCTAACTCAGTGTGTCATTGATAAAAGGCCTCGTAAAAATGAACGCCCAAGTGATCATACCCCAGTGATTGCTTGCTTCAAGTAGTCTACTTACTCTAGACCTAGCTCTTGTATTTTTCGCGTAATTGTATTGCGACCAATACCCAATTTTTGTGCAGCTTCAATGCGTCTTCCTCTTGTGTTAGCAAGTGCTGTCTGGATCAACGTACTCTCAAAACGTCTGCTCAATATGTCCCAAACATCTTGATGCCCAGCAACCAATAAAGACATCGCCTGTGCCTCTAAACCGACTTGCCAGTCTGCTCCAAAGTGACTGGAAGAGGACGGGTTTATTGAACCAACGGCTCCCGAATTAGTTACAACTGCTCCACCCAAATTACCGCCTAAAACTGAACCGGTAGGGGGAGTAGATTGAGGTGGATTAAAGTCAAGTCCTACCCCAGGCAACTTAAATGAATCTAGCGCTGCACCCGCACCTGCAGGTGATGGACTTGCGCTACTATGGGCTTGAGACGTTGCGACTGAGTTAACACTTAAATTATTCAGATTAGATCCAACGCCCTGAGTCGATAGCGTGTGTATATTAAAGCCCGCATTGATAACCGATTGCAAAACATCTGGCGGGAGGTCCTTAGGCTCAATCGTTTGAGCAGGAGCCATTACGGTCAACCAATGACAGATGTTCTCCAATTGGCGCACGTTACCAGGGAATGAAAATACTTGTAGTACTGATAATGCATTGTCTGCAATTCTTTTGGACTCAACACCAAGTTGCTGTGCGCTTTGCTGAAGAAAGTGATGCGTTAGCATTGGAATATCTTCAAGACGCTCACGCAGTGCGGGAAGGCGTAATCTGATAACGTTTAAACGGTGAAATAAGTCCTCTCTAAAAACACCATCTTTCACGCGTTGCTCAAGATCTTGATGGGTTGCAGCAATGACCCGTACGTTAGCTTTTAATGCGACATGCCCTCCTACGCGGTAAAAGTTTCCGTCGCTTAGAACTCGCAAAAGACGGGTCTGCAGATCAAATGGCATATCCCCAATTTCATCTAGGAACAGTGTCCCCCCCTCTGCTTGTTCGAAGCGACCTCTTCGCATGGTTTGAGCGCCAGTGAAGGCACCACGTTCATGACCAAACAGCTCACTCTCTAAGAGATCTTTGGGAATCGCAGCAGTATTGATTGCTACAAAGGGACCGCTAGCTCTAATAGAGTGTTTGTGAAGCGCTCTTGCAACCAACTCCTTACCTGAGCCGGACTCACCTGTAATCATAACGGTCACAACACTCTGACTTAAACGTCCAATTGCTCTAAAAACATCTTGCATGGCAGGAGCTTGGCCAAGCATCTCAGCTGATAAGCGAGCACTGACAGAGTCGCTTTGTTCGCGTTGGCTCTCTTCAACAGCACGGCGTATCAACTCTACAGCCTTGGGTAGATCAAAGGGCTTGGGTAAGTACTCAAACGCGCCCCCCTGGAAAGAGGACACTGCACTATCTAAATCAGAATATGCAGTCATGATGATTACTGGCAAAGCAGGATGCAACTCTTTAACCGCAGTTAAAAGCTCTAGCCCCGTTCCACCCGGCATTCGAATATCACTGACCAGTACCTGAGGGCCTTCTTCTGATGAGCAACTCTCAAGAGCTTTAAGAACCTCTTGAGGGTTTGTAAAACTCCTAGTTGGCATATCCTCACGCATCAACGCTTTTTCTAATACAAAGCGGATGGACTGATCATCATCAACGATCCAAATTGGTTTCATTTAAAGAAGTACCTCTAGTTTTTTACTCAATAGCAACCTAAACACATACCTTGCAGAAAATAGCTCAAGGCAAGGGAATCAAAATCATGAAATCTGTTCTACCTGGCTCACTTTGGCATTCAATAACGCCAGAGTGTTGTTGAATAAAAGTTTGCGCCAAATTCAACCCTAAACCCGATCCGCCGTCTCTGCCCGAGACTAGCGGATAAAACAACCTATCTTTAATAGCCTCTGGTATCCCAGGACCGTTATCTATGACATGCAATTCCAATGCCAATCGGTTCATTTGTTTGCCAAAAGTTACTTGCCTAGCGATTCGAGTCCTCAGTATGATTTCCCCGTCCCCTTTGGTAATTTGCTCAGATAGTGCTTGGGCGGCGTTGTGAACTAAATTTAAGATGGCTTGAATTAATTGCTCAACATCCCCCCTAAACTCAGGGATCGAGATATCGTAGTCACGAATTACTTTAAGTCCCTTGGGGAATTCGGCCAATATCAATGACCTCACCCGCTCGCAAACTGCGTGTATGTTGAGTGAGGCTACAACGTGAGGTTTTCTGTGCGGCGCCAATAAACGGTCCACTAGCGCCTGGAGTCGATCAGCCTCGCGAATAATGACTTGTGTGTACTCAATTAGATCTTTTGACTCAATCTCCATCTCCAAGAGTTGGGCGGCGCCTCGAATCCCGCCAAGCGGATTTTTGATTTCGTGCGCTAAATTACGGATTAATTCTTTATTAGCCTGAGCTTGGTCGAGTATTCGCTCCTCTTTATCGATTCTGTTTTGCTTGTCTAGGGGCAGCAACTCAATTAACACCTCATTGTCTTTATCAAGTGGCACCAAAATAACATGAACTGCAAAATCATCCTTAGAGAACAGTTTGACGTGGGCGTCAAACCTAAAGGCTGCAAATTCTTTTTTCTTAGCGCCGTTCAAGGCATTCTCAAAAAATTCCTTCTCTACAAATAAATTAAAAAGTGATGCTCCCTCAATAGATCGCTTAGGTATCTCCATGACTTCTTCAAAGGCTGAATTGGCAAAAAGTACGCATCCATCCTGATCCGCAACAACCACTAGGGTAGCTAATAAGTCATATGATTTAAAACGGAAATCTAAGTTCAATGTAAACCTACCTTTTGGGAAAAAAAGTCAGAGTTATGAGGGCCATCTAAATTAAGGAAGCTTAGCAATTTCCCGCCTTAATCCGCTCAAATCGGCTTGATTACGGTTGATCTCATCTTGAATTTCCCGTTGATCAGCTGTGCTTAAAGCGTCTTGTTTCAATTTGCTCTCCAATTTCGCTTGTCTAGCTATTAAACGATCTCTCTCGTTTATCAAAATAGACTTAGACATTTGCTCTCTCGAACTTGGTTGGTCTCGCAAACTGTCTGATCCAAGTGTGCCCGTTATCTTCTCGTTTGAAGCTTGACCTCCATCACCATTACTGGATGAAGGTGCTTTTAAGTTACGACTATTTCCAATAAATGTGACTGAAGCACGGCTATTGTCCAAAGGACGGCATTTAATTTTCTCTGGGTCAAGACTCTCAGGGATGGGTTGATTAGTCAATAAATTTCCGCATCTCCAAATCTCTGGTCCGCTTTGAGAATGACTCAATTGCGCAAGGAACAGTCCAAACAACATGCCCTGCACTAACCTTCGTATTAAAGCCATCTTAGACAAAGTAAATTCAAATCAATTATCAATAAAAAAAGGACGGCAACGCCGTCCTTTTTCCTCAATAGCGTTGCTCAGCTTATAGTGAGTAATACATATCGAACTCAACAGGGTGAGTAGCCATACGGAAGCGTGTAACCTCTTGCATCTTAAGATCGATGTAAGCATCAATCATAGAGTCAGAGAAAACACCACCTTTTGTAAGGAATGAGCGATCCTTGTCTAAATAATCCAAGGCTTGATCCAAACTATGGCAGACGGTTGGTACCAATGCGTCCTCTTCAGGTGACAAATGGTACAAATCTTTAGTAGCCGCCTCGCCCGGATGAATCTTGTTTTCGATGCCGTCAAGACCAGCCATCATAAGTGCAGAGAAGCACAAGTATGGATTTGACATTGGATCAGGGAAACGAGCTTCAATACGACGAGCTTTGTCACTATTCACAAAAGGAATGCGAATAGATGCAGAGCGGTTACGGCTTGAGTAGGCCAATTTCACAGGAGCCTCAAAACCAGGGACTAAACGCTTGTAACTGTTTGTTGTTGGGTTGGTAATTGCATTTAAAGCACGCGCATGCTTGATGATTCCGCCAATGTAGAAGAGAGCAGTGTCGCTGAGACCAGCGTAGCCAGTACCTGCAAACAGGTTCTTTCCACCCTTCCAAATAGATTGGTGAACGTGCATTCCTGAACCGTTGTCACCAACGAGTGGTTTTGGCATGAAGGTAGCTGTCTTACCGTAAGCATTAGCTACGTTCCAAACTACGTACTTCAGTTTTTGAGTCCAATCTGCGCGCTCTACTAAAGTTGAAAACTTGGTACCGATCTCATTTTGACCAGCGCCGGCAACCTCGTGATGGAAAACTTCAACTGGGATACCCATCTCTTCTAACAAGAGCGCCATCTCTGCACGCATGTCTTGCATGCTGTCAACAGGTGGAACTGGGAAATATCCGCCCTTTACTGTTGGACGGTGACCGCGGTTACCGCCTTCTAATTTTTCACCTGAATTCCAAGGAGCTTCGTATTCATCAATCTTGAAGAAGGCACCGCCCATTTCATTTGACCAACGAACATCATCAAAGATAAAGAACTCAGGCTCAGGTCCAAAGTAAGCTGTGTCTCCAATGCCTGAGGACTTCAGGTAAGCCTCTGCACGTCCAGCAATAGAGCGTGGATCGCGGTCATAAGGTTTGTGCTCGAAAGGCTCATAAACGTCACATGAGAGAGCAATAGTTGGCTCTTGGAAGAAAGGATCAAGGAACACTGAATTGGCATCAGGCATGAGCAACATATCGGATGCTTCAATACCCTTCCAACCGGCGATTGAAGAGCCATCAAAAGCGTGACCTTCAGTAAACTTATCTTCGCTAAAAGCAGAAATGGGCACCGTCACGTGCTGCTCTTTGCCCTTGGTATCCGTAAATCTAAAGTCAACGAATTTAACTTCGTTTTCTTTAACTAATTTCATGACGTCTGCCACATTTTTGGCCATCTGAGTATCTCCTAAGGGAAAAGGTTAGTAAAACTTAAAAGTAGTATAGAGCAGAATTTATGCCATCCGCTATCAACTGACTTGATGATGAAAACGCTGAATTGTGCACCTACTCCAGTGCATTTTTACAAAAAATCATTTGAAATATGACAAATTCAAGAGG
>CAIRBP010000066.1 GCA_903876885.1 uncultured Burkholderiales bacterium
AAACCTACCGCAAGCTCAGCAGTATGTGATGCTTGAATAACCTTTTTGTGCGGAAACTTTCCCAGAAACCACGCTGGAAGTAGATATGAAGCGAACTCAGACTTAGTGTGACGAGGGGGCATGTTGATAATAAGGCGCTTACATTTTCCACTTGCTACCCTCTCGAAAGCTTCAGCCATACGCTTGTGGTGGGCCCCTGAAATGAACGTAGGCCACACTTTTTCCACAAATTTAATGAATCTATCCTGTGAAAGCTCGCGTTCTTTGAGCTTTTCTAGCTTTGTGAGCTGCGCTTCGAGCACCCGCAGGTCTGTATCGGTCAGTTTGCCGCTATTTATTAGGGCTTCGACGTCTTTGAGCGAGATATTTGTGCTCACTCTTCGTCCTTTTCCTGCTTTTTAGCCTCGAGTTCATCCAATTCGTCCAGCTCATCAACCAAATTTGGCTTGATATCTGTAACATCCGCGTTCATCAGGCGCTTTATGCGCTCTTTGATGCTGTTTTCTAGTGAACTAGACGTGGTATGGTGGATTGTTATCTCGCTGCGCTCAGTAAACAGACCAATATCTGAGTGTTTACCCAGAAGTTCTAGCGCTTTTAGCTCAATTTTGGGGTCGCCGCTGTCTGCTAGGCTGATTAACTTGTTTGTTATGAAGTTGCGCGCCTGCAGTTGGTCACTGAACGCTTGAAAATCAAACTGTTTTATCAGCACAGATGCAGCTTTGGCCTGTCCTGATATAGATACTGTCTTTGGAGTGGCCGACTTCTCCGCTCCTACTATTAACTTACCCGCTTGCTCGAGCGATTTGTCGTCGTAATCTAAAGACCCGTCGAGTTGTTCTATTAGGTCTGCTGTGTTAATAGCAATAGCTACGCTATCCGCATGAGTCTTAGGTTGCTCATCGGACAAATCAAAGGGAACGGGGTGCTCCGCAGTGGGTTCAATCTTTAACATGTGCACTTCCAAAAAAGAAGGGATGTTGGTGACGGTCTATTTGCACTTATGGGTTTCCCCAGAGTAATCCGGTGTACCAACCCTGATCCCGACCTTGCGGTCTTGTAGAGATTCTCACCAACACGGCTGGGGACTGACAAGCCAGCTTCAATTCCGGCAATCTCTCGATTTGTCTCAATCCCCATGCGTGTTAGTGTTGGTTTATCCGTCCTCTCAGACCTCCAAGGGTAAGCGACCATGACCGAACCAACGGGCCCGACTATATCAGAAAAAATATAGGGGTGGGGGGTGGAGCAAAATAAAAAGTGACGGGGGGTGTTTCCTAGACTTGATACTTAAACTTGCCGATTGGATACTTAAAGGGGGTGGGGGGTTAAGTAAAAATAAATGTGGTCTTAAAAAACTGAACGACAGAATCAGGAAAATATACCACGGTGTTAAATAAATCTTGGGACTCCTGATCGGGTGTGCAACACACTGTGTATGGGGCCCTACCTCCTTTGCGCTCAAAAAAGGGGTGTATGGGGGTCGCGCTATTGTCCCGCCCTAACTTTGTTAGGTATACCACAATTTAATTATCGTTTACGCTTTGCATATCATTCTGTGGTATAATATATATGTGCCAATCAAGAATCACTTTGACGCACATTCTTTATAAGAGGTTATTTATCATGAATGCAACTACTACACATAACATTGTTAGCCCTACTGAGTTAACTCTTGAGCAATTGCGTGACGCCGTAGGCGATACAGTCAAACGACAATATGGCGCGGTGAAAGCCTACGCCATTAAGTTGTGCTCGGTATTGCCTGACAATTGGTATGACGTGGAACACACCGATGTAACCGAGGAAGCGAAAGCCACTCTCGAGGAAGCCAC
>CAIRBP010000067.1 GCA_903876885.1 uncultured Burkholderiales bacterium
CTGACTCTAGAAGTACGATCCAAGATACGAACTACAACACAACTACAACTGCGTTGGCTCGTTCACAGATCATCTCTCAAGCAGCAACAGCTATGTTGGCGCAAGCTAACCAGTCTGGTCAAACAGTTCTCTCTTTACTCAAGTAATAGAGTTAGCTCTTTGAATGAAAAAACCCGGGTTCGCCCGGGTTTTTTTATGGCATACTAAAAACTCTCTATTTAATCTATCACTCAATACTTACTTTCTTACAATGATTAAACCGTTAAAAGCAAAAGCTTTTTCCAAAAAGTCATTGAATAAAAAAGAAGAGTTGCTTTCCCAAGCGAGAACGCTAGTTACAAGAGATTTGCTAGTTGAAGCAGGCGATCTTTACCGGTCAGTTTTGAAGCTAGATCCACAAAATCTTGAAGCGTTGCATATACTTGGCTCGATTGAGTTCCATTGCAAGAATTACTTACTTGCATTTGACTGCTTGGCTAAAGCAACTTCTCTTCAGCCCACAAATATTGAGCTGCGCTTATTATTCGGCAAGTGTGCTAAGGAATTAAAAAAATATGACTTTGCTGAATCTGCCCTAAAGCAAGTATTGATTTCTAATCCAAAATTACTTGAGGCTAATGTTGAGATCGGACTTTTGTATTTTTTAAAGGGTGAGTTAGATTCAGCAATCTATTATTTAAAAAATGCACTAGAAATTAATTCAAATTATTATGATGCTTGGAATAATTTAGGCGTTGTACTTAAGGAAAAGGGAGAATTTGAGCAAGCTCTTCAAAGTTACCATCAAGCCATATCTTTAGATGCTGATAACCCGAATGCTTATGGTAACCGTGGAGTGTTGCTTCATATGCTAGGTCATTTTGATGATGCGCTTTTAGATATAAGCCGTTCTATTGAATTGAATCCGGGGCAGGCTTCCAATCATTTAAGTTTAGGACAATTACTCCTTACGCTTGGTCAATATTCTCAGGGCTGGGAGGAGTTTGAATGGCGTTGGCAATACCTGCGCGACAACGGAGTTAATACATCTAAGTATGACCAATTCCCGATTTGGACCGGGCGGGAATCGTTGGTTGGCAAAAAGATCTTAATTTATGCTGAGCAAGGACTTGGAGACACGCTTCAGTTTTGCCGGTATGTAAGCTTAGTTGCTCAGTTAGGAGGGGAGGTAACGCTTGAATGCGAAGAACCTTTAATTGAACTGTTCAGAAATTTAGACGGTGTTTATCGTCTAATAGTTCAGAGTGACTCCTTGTTTGTTTCGGATTTTGATTTTCAGTGTCCGATGATGAGCTTACCCAGAGTTTTTAGGACAACTCTTGACTCTATACCCAACGCTGTTCCTTATTTAAGTGCCACTGCCAGCAAAGTCAGTTCCTGGGCGCATAGGCTTGGTCCTAAAACTCGGCCAAGGGTTGGCTTAGTTTGGTCGGGAGGTCTAAGGCTTGGACAGCCCGAACTTTGGGCTGTTAACAAACGCAGAAATATTGCATTGTCTGCGCTTAAGTCTTTGGCCGGTATATCCATTGATTTCTATAGTCTACAAAAAGGGAGTCAAGCCGAAGAAGAGTTGGCTAATCTCATAGCTCAGGAGTGGGGTGGGCCAACGTTATTTAATTACGTTCAGGATTTGTATGATTTTTCGGATACAGCCGCGTTAATAGCCAATTTGGATTTAGTTATTTCAGTTGATACATCCACAGCGCATTTATCTGCCGCCCTAGGCAAGCCTACATGGATATTGAATAGATTTGACACTTGTTGGCGCTGGTTACTGGAGCGAGAAGATAGCCCTTGGTACCCAAGTGTTAAGGTTTTCCGTCAACCCTCAATCGGGGAGTGGGGCCCTGTTATCGATCAAATTAAAGTCGATTTATTACAGATTTATTGCAAATAACTTGC
>CAIRBP010000068.1 GCA_903876885.1 uncultured Burkholderiales bacterium
AGAATCTGAATGAAATTAGATAAAGGTGTTGGGTTTTCATATGGATGTGCAGAATTCGCATTAAAGAATCCGCCACCATTAGTACCCAACATTTTGATTGCTTCTTGAGAGGCCACTGGGCCCATCGGCAAAGTTTGCTGATCTGTCGAAGCTGGCTCTGTTAAAACTACGCCCTTTTCATCCTTTAGCGGTTGACCATCGGCATCAAGCTTGGGAGCCTCAAACTTAGTAATCTCCACCGTTTTGACATCCTTGTATGCATCAAAGTTCTGAATGGAACCTTGACCAACTAGAAAGATTGCATATACAACTGCAATGGGCACCAACACGTATAAGGTAATGCGGGTTAAATCCACCCAAAGATTGCCAATTGTCTTAATGCTATTTCTAGCAAAGCCACGAATAAGTGCAATCACGACAGCAATGCCGCTTGCAGCAGATAGGAAGTTTTGTGTGGTGAGTCCCAGAATTTGCGTGAGATAACTCATTGTTCCCTCACCTACATAGGCCTGCCAGTTAGTATTTGTGGCAAAACTAATGGCAGTATTAAAGGATGAGTCTGGGGAAACGCTTGCAAAACCTTGAGGGTTTAGCGGCAGGACTCCCTGAAATAACTGCAATCCAAAGACAAATAGAACACCCAGGATATTGAAGACAATTAAACCAATTGCATAGCTTAACCAGCTCATTTCAACATCTGGATCAATACCGCATACCTTGTATATGAAACCTTCAATTGATCTAAAGGGTTTCTTAGAGGCAATTGCTTGTCCGCTCATCACATTATTAATGAAGCCTCCAAGGGGATACGCTAAAAGCAATAAGACCCCAACATAAAGAACAATTGTCAAAATAGCATGGGTGCTCATGAGAAGTCCTCTGGATTTAATAGTGCAGCAACTAAATAAATTAAAAGTAATACAGCGGCTAAGCCACTAATGATCTGAATAAAGTTCATTTTTCACCCCTCAACCGTGCACAACCCTTAGCCAGACCAATGGTCAGCGCAAGAAATATAAAAATGCAGCCGAGAAACAGTAAGCTCATATCCACCTCTATCCAATTAGATGGCTTGATCTTATAAAGACGTGTGTAAAAAAGTTATAAAGATTTGAGTGGATTTGTATAAAAATCCTGAAAATAATGCTTTTAGATGCCGTCTGGGATATGGCTGCTTATGGCCGAAAGCAGCCCTTGAGCACTTACAAACCAAGGGCAACAAGTAGTTCATTTCTCCGAGCTAGCGCCATATATCTATTGGGGTCTACTGGTGATATTTGCTACACACCAACTACGCAAATAGAAAAACGACTTAGGAATTTCTCCCTAAGTCGTTGATTTCATTGGTGGGCCTACCAGGACTTGAACCTGGGACCAAAGGATTATGAGTTGACTTAACCAAACAAGAACTCCCACAACTTAAGAACACTAGATTGATGCGCTTGAAAAGCAACAGCGTCAGACTTTAGGCTTCTTTCATCAAGCCGTGCCCGGTGCTGAGCGTAGCGATATGTTTTGTAAGCTTCAATGCAAACTGTTGCTAACTCTTCGCTGATTAGTCCCAGCGTTTGGGCTTTTTTCAGTAGTCCGATATTTCCAATATTATCAGCCAAATCTGGAAATTTACAGCTATAACCCAGGACCAAATATTGAACAGCAAACTCAACATCAATCATTGCGCCTGGACTGTATTTAAGGTCAAACTGATCGGGCTTGACAGCATGCGCATGCTGAAGTCTGCTTCGCATGCTGACGATCTCTTGTGCTAGCAAATCAAGGTCTCGCTCAGTTGTTAGGACTCGGTGACGGATTGAATTAAACCTTTCTTTAAATGAATCATCGCCTAGCACAACTCTTGCACGGGTCATTGCTTGGTGCTCCCATAACCAAGCAACGTTTGAACCCCTTTGCAGCTGATAATTCTCAAATGCGTCAAACTGTGTAACTAATAGGCCAGAATTCCCGTTGGGTCTGAGTGCCGTATCAATTTCGTACAAATCACCAGACGTCGTTTTAACCGATAACCAGTGGATAATTTTTTTTGCAAATGTTGAATAAATTTGTGCGGCATCAGGATCTAGATCATCGTAGATAAACACAATGTCTAGATCGCTGCCATAACCAAGCTCCTTGCCGCCTAATTTCCCGTATCCCACAATACCAAAACAAGGCATGGGTGTGTGGGAGATTTTTAAACGCGACCAGACCACTTGTGCGCAAATCTGAATCACCGATTCAGCCAATGCACTTAAATCGTCCCCAACCTCTTGTAAGCTAATCTTGCCGGATAAATCACGAGCCAGACACTGAAAAAGCTCGGATTGATGGGCTCTGCGCAATGCGTTTAAGACTGCTTCTTCATCAGTTGGATCTGATTCTTTCAAAGCATCCATACGCTTTAGTAGCATAGACTTAAAGCTCTGGGCGTTAAAACGCTGCAAGAGGATTTGTGGATCGGCAAGATCGTCAATCACACCGGGGTGCAGATTTAAATACCGTGTTGCCCAGCGCGAAGCTCCTAATAAATATATTAAATTACGGTGAATCGTTGGCCTCTCTAAGAGCAGAGATAGATAGATTTCCCTACGCAGTAAAGACTCCATCCAATCGCACCATCTAATAGCGCCAACTTCTAATGCGTGGTCTTGGGTAACCCATTCAACGGTTTGTCGAATCAATGTTCGTAATTTTTTTTGAGATGCCTCCTTAAGTTGCTCTACTCGAGGATGTCGTAGCAGGGCTTCAACTCTGGACGTTAACGCAGATTCTTTCGGAAGTTCCAACTCAATTACTTCTTTGGCCTCAAGAACAGCACGGAATTCACCGGTAGGTATGCTTTTGGGTGTTTTGGCGATTGCGTCCCTATTAAGTCCATTTGGGCTATCTGGAGTTAGCCCTAAAAGAAGAGAGAACTCGGTGCTCACCACGGACCTGTGGTGCTCTAAGTTTGATAATAATTCGTCTGTAGACGTAAACCCCATAGAGCTAGATAGCCAAAACAAATCAGACTCATCTGTAGGCACTAAATGGGTTTGTTGATCGTCCAAATACTGAATTCTGTGTTCAAGGCGTCTTAAAAATTTATAAGCATTTTGAAGGCTGTTTGCGCTATTTACGCTCATCTGCCGTGTTTGCGATAAAAGTGAAAGAGCCTCCAGAGTTGGTCGAACTCTGAGCTCGGGAAATTGCCCGCCTCTGACGACTTGGAGGAGTTGCGTTATGAACTCGATTTCCCTGATTCCGCCTTTGCCAAGCTTAATGTCGTTAAGTCTTTCTGGTCTGCCTAGCGCGTTTTTAATCGATTGAGCTTTTATCTGACCGTGTAAGTGACGAAGAGAGTCAAAGACTTGATAGTCAAGGTACTTCCTATATACAAAAGGCACGACAATCTGAGAAAGTTCAGCAGGCAAACCGGCAAAAGATGTAGGTGCAACTACACGACTCTTTAACCAAGCAAACCTTTCCCACTCCCGACCATGGCTGTGTAAATACTCTTCCAAGGCGTCCAGACACATAACGCTTGGACCAGACATGCCGTTTGGCCTTAAAGCAAGGTCGATGCGAAACACCCGTCCATGTTCAGTAATGGTGTCTAATAATCGTTGAATGTGTTGAACAAGTTTTGAATAAAAAACATGATTGCTAATGCTTTGAAAAGTATTCGGGCTTGATGAGTTTATTAAGTTATCCTCAACATGCTTTGAGGGGTCGTCATTATTTGCGCAGATGAGAGGCTTTGTTTCACCTTCTTGGTCGTAGATATAAATTAAGTCTATATCGCTAGATACATTGAGTTCACAGGCGCCAAGTTTTCCCATCCCGATAATCCAAAACTTAGCCTGTTGACCAACCACATTACATGGAACTCCAAATTTGCGAGATAAATCATCAAAAGAAAGTTTGAAAGCTTTTGTAAGTGACCATTCGGCAAGAACTGTCATCATTGCCGTAATCTCATCAAGCGTTTTAGAGCATTCGCAGTCCAAATAAGCAATTCTCTCTAGAGCCAATTGACGCAACACCCGTAATGCGTCATCGGGCTTGGTAAAAATTTGAATTAAGGAATCAAATGCTCGATTTAAAATCGCAATATTTATCAGGCCAGGCTCTAGTTTGTCCGATAATGCACCGTAGCGGGCACGAACGCGGCGCACAAATCTTGAGTAATCTACTCCCTTAATGGTTGTATGGGGCTCAGGACAGTTTGAGTTCGACATGAAATTTAATAGGGTTAAATGATTTTTGGCGATCCTCTAGCAGGTACTAACTCTTGAACCCCAGACTTGAAAATCCTGATCGCATACAAAAAAGTACTGTGTTTAAAAACTTCTCCAATCTTATTGCCAATCCAGTTACAAGACTCATATGGTCTAAAAGAGTAGCCACCGCAATTATTTTTATAGTTGTGGGGTTGACTGCGCTAACTGGACTGTCAATTGCACTATTGAACTCTGTAGTTGTTCCTAGGGTATCAGATTGGCGATCAGATATAGAGCGTATAAGCTCAGAATATTTGGGTAGTCAAGTTCGAATAAGCCAAATTGAAGTGGACTCCAGCAAAATAATACCCACATTCAAGATTAATGGATTGACTATCCAAAGTCTTAATGAACAGGCTGAGCTAGAAACTCTGTCTCTTCCGGAGATCCGCTTAAGCATGTCTTTGCGCTCAATTCTGAGCTTATCTTTTGATCAGATTGTCTTGGAAAACCCTGAGTTGTCGGTGATAAAAAACTCAGATGGCCAAATTCGTATAGCAGGCCTTTCATCAGTATCAAATAGCAATACAAAGGGCTTAGATTGGTTCTTTTCGCAGCCCAACATCCAAGTACACCGCGCAACTGCGATGTGGTTGGATAAGGGACTTGCAAAGGGAGTAGTGCAGTTCAAGGATTTAGATCTGTATTTCTTTAATGGATTGAAATCGCACGAGATGCGACTAGAGGTAACTCCTCCTAGTGAGTTGGGAGAGCGTTTTAGTATTCAAGGTCACTTCAAAGAGTCTTTGCTGTCAACCCACGCTGGTAATTTTTATGCTTGGAGCGGTACCAGCCTATTTAAATTTCCACAGATAGATTTGGCCTTAATAGATGATTATTTGCCAAGGCATGTTAATTGGGATATCCAGGCGGGCAAGGGTTGGCTTAGGGTTTGGACAGATATGCATCACGGCGTTATTGAACAAGTAACGACGGATTTGAGTTTTCCTGAGCTGGGAGTGGCCTGGAGCTCGCTTACCTCAAAAGATAAAAAAATTCAATTTAAAGACTTGTCCGGAAGATTTCAGCTTAGTTTAAAAGGAGCAACACAGCAGTTTAAAGCATTAGATTTAAATTTTTTCTCTGAGGACGGTAACCATTGGTCAATGGGAAATGCCTCCTATAGTTGGACTGAAAAAACCGGGTTAGTAAAAGATGAGTCAACGAGTCCAAATAATTTTTTCTCACGCTTAATTCCTTTGCATGGCCCCGGCTCAGGCGTGATTGAACTCGATAAGATATCAATAAAGCCAGTATTAAATCAGCTTAATAATTTTTCGGTTGATTCGGATGTTATAAGAAATTTGAAAAATATTGAAGTAGCAGGTGATCTCCAAAATTTTAAGATGATTTGGGATTTTGATGGACTTACAACAAGTGCCTATAACTTACAAGGAAAGCTAAGCAACTTTACTTTCAACAGATTGCAAAATGCTGATGAAAACTTCTTAAAAGGATTACCCGGTTTACAAAACGCCGCTGTTCAATTTAATTTTAATAAAAAAGGCGGAACAGCTAGCGTGGCGGTTGAGGATGGATCAATTACCTTGAGCAGATGGTTGGATGAACCTGTGATTCCTCTAATGCATGCAAATGCGGACCTGCAGTGGTCAATAGATGAGCGAGCTTTAAGTTTAAAAATAAATAAAACAAAGATCGTTAATTCCGACGTTAATGGTGATTTCGACTTGAATTGGTCCATTCCAAGGGGAGATAAAGTTGTAAGTGGCGTCAATAGTTCAGTGATAGATTTGAATATCAACGTTCAGCGCGGTGAAGCAAAACAAATTTATAGATATCTACCTCTAAAAGTGGACGCACGTGTAAGGCAGTACTTGCAAAAGGCCATCTCCCAAGGAGTTGTCAAAAACGGAAGCATAAAAATCAAAGGACCTCTCAATAAATTCCCATTTGTTGAGCCCAGCGAGGGTGAGTTTCACATCAATACATCGATTGAAGATCTGACTTATCAATATGCACTTACTGATGGGGCTGAGTCCAAAATAGTCGGCACCAGTAAACAGTGGCCTGAGCTTATCCATTTAAATGCAGACTTAGTAATAGATAGAAAGAGTCTTTTTGTAAAAAAAGGTAACACTAAATTAAATTCAAATTGGGCTCCTAATCTAGAGTGGGTAGATCTCGCCGCAGAAATACCAGACTTATTCAAACCCACTGTAAACGTTAAAACTAAGGGACGGGGTCCTTTGGCAGATGTGCTTAAATTGATTAACAGTAGTGCTGTTGGGGATTTGTTAGAGGGCAGCCTCTCTAAAGCGGATACCACGCCAGGTATAAATGCTGAATATCTTTTAAATTTAAGCTTGCCGTTGAATGATTTAAATCACTCTAAGGTGTTAGGCAGTGTTGACTTTTCAAACAATGACGTTACATTGATGCCAGGTCTCCCTACCCTGAACCGATTGCGAGGCACTTTAAATTTCAATGAGTCTGGGTTCTTCCTAACTGGCGTTAAAGCCCGAATATTAGGGAATGAATCAAAAATTGACGGCGGATTGAAATTCTCATCCGATAAATCCGAATCTACTAAAGCTGATCCAACAATTTTAAAAATTCAAGGACTTTTGAGCTCAGAGGGATTAAAGCAAAGTCGGGAAAACTCAGTGGTTTCCAAGTTGGGACAGTATCTGTCTGGTCAAACAAATTATTTTGCGACTTTGACGAATAGGAAAGGACAACTAGACTTTGAATTTAATAGCTCGTTACAAGGGCTGATGAGTCAATTACCAGCCCCGTTATCAAAAAATTCAGATGTTGTTTTACCTTTAAAAATTAATACCAGCATCATTACTCAACAAATACCTCAGTCAAAATCTGCAAGCTCATTTGCCTCTACTCAGACAAGAGTTTTAAAAACGAACATCACATTAGGTCAAATTGGACTGGGCACCATCGTTAGTGAAATAGGCTCTGCTCCCTTTAAGCCTAGTTCAGCTAATGCGTCCACGGTGAGCTCAAGCTCTTTTGTAACCAAGGGGTGGGTAGGAATAAATACCACGGGAAACTTTGCCGTTCCAACCTCGTTTGAGCCCGGATATCTGGTGTCAATTGAAGTGCCAAAACTAGATGCGGACGCGTGGGATAAAGCGTTGTCAAACTTAACTGCGCCCCTTGAGAGTATAAAGACTTCTAAAAAAGATGCATCACATCCTTCAACAACAATTTCTGCAACCCCTTCAATTCCTTTGACCTTGAAAATCAAAACTGGTGAATTGATCTACTCAGGCCGCTCAGCGCACCAAGTAACCTTAGACGCCGTCTATCAAGACGTGCAGCCCAGTGGGCAGTGGCATTTAAACATAAGCTCTGAAGAGGCAAGGGGCGCAATTGACTACAGAATTGGTTCAGCAAATACTGCTCCCAAGGTTTTCGCCCGTATGAGTCTTTTAGTAATTCCGCCCACTGCATTAGACACTGTTGAGTCGTTATTGACAAATAATGATTCCGTGCTGCCCGCTCTTGACATCATAGTGGATGAGTTTGAGATTAAAGGGAAAAAACTTGGGCATGCAGAAATCGAAGCTTTAAATCAGTCTTTGCCTGATGGGGGGCGGGAGTGGAGAATCAATAAATTAAATTTAACTGTTCCCGAGGCTAAATTTCAAGGCACTGGTGTTTGGGCTTTTGTAAAGGACAGCAACAAAAATCAAAAAACAAGAAAAACCACTTTAGATTTTTATTTAGATATTGATAATTCAGGATTGTTATTGGACCGAATGGGTACCAAAGGTGCAGTCTCAGGGGGCAAAGGCAGACTTAGTGGGCAAGTAACTTGGCTTGGGTCCCCAATGCAGATGGATTACCCAACACTTGGCGGACACTTTAATGTCAATGTTGAAAAAGGCTCCTTCTTGAAAACGGAGCCGGGTGCGGGCAGACTCTTGGGTGTTTTAAACCTTCAGGCTTTGCCTAGACGGTTGTTGCTAGACTTCAAAGACATTTTCAGCGATGGATTTGCTTTTGATTTCTTTCGAGGCGATGTCAACATAGAGACCGGGATAGCTAAAACCAATAACCTTCAAATGAAAAGCGTTAATGCTGCCGTCCTCATGGAGGGACGCGCTGATATTGCTAATGAGACCCAAAACCTGAAGGTTATCGTTATTCCTGAAATTGATGCCGGCACCGCTTCGCTAGTTGTTGCTGCTATTAATCCCGTTATTGGAATTTCTACTTATTTAGCTCAGTACTTCTTGAAAAAACCGATTTCTCAGGCCACAACCAGAGACTTTCTTGTTGAGGGGACTTGGAGCGATCCTAAGGTCACTAGGATTGAGAGCAAAACAGACATCAAGAACGAAAATAAATCAAACAGAAAGCCATGAAAGTCGCTGCTATTCAAATGGTATCCGAAGTGAGCTGCCAAGCAAATTTACTAAGCGCAGCAGAACTCATTCAACAAGCAAGTGAAGAGGGCGCGGAATTGGTGGTGTTGCCTGAATATTTTTGTATATTAGGTGCTGTAGATACAGATAAATTGGATATCAAAGAGTCGTTTGGACAAGGACCGATTCAAGAAATGTTAGCCGCTGCGGCGAGGCGCCATAATATTTGGTTGGTTGGTGGAACCTTACCCTTAGAGGTTCCAGGTGATAACAGCAGGGTCTATAACTCAACCTTAGTATTCAATCCCCAAGGAAAATGCGTTGCTCGATATGACAAGATGCATCTTTTTAAGTTTAAAAAAGGGGTTGAACAATATGATGAATCGAGAACATTGGTGCCTGGCACTGCACCCGCCGTTTTTGATCTGAAAAGCTTAGACGGAAATTCATGGCGAATTGGACTTAGTATTTGTTATGACATTCGATTTCCAGAATTTTATAGAGCCTTAACAGACCTAGGGACAGATTTGGTTTTAGTTCCCAGTGCTTTTACCCAAACCACTGGCGCAGCACATTGGGAAGTTCTTTTAAGAGCGCGTGCGATTGAAAATCAAGTCTGGGTTTTGGCTGCAGCGCAGGGCGGGACTCATCAGAATTCAAGAAAAACCTGGGGTCAATCGATGGTCGTGAGTCCTTGGGGACAGGTGGTCTCCCAATTGGCAACTGGTCCAGGTTGCGTAATTGCTGAGATAAACAAGACAGAATTAGCAACCGTAAGAACTAACTTGCCCGCACTCGAGCACCGAACGCTTTAGCGGCTAGTCTCAGGTGAGTTAGACTAGATTAAGTGCTGATTCTTGGACTTATGTACGTGGCAATGAGGCTTTGCTACTTGTCTTTGCCCTGATCTAAATCTGTCGTTGAATCTTGCTTAGGTCTTCCAGAAAACATAGTCCACCAAACGATCAGAATTAAAATCAAGCCTGCACCAAGAGCTTCTAAGAGAATCAAATACATGAAAGACCTATGGGTTAAATTGCATCATTGGATATGAAACAAAAATCTATTGTAGGTCTCTTATCGCTATTGGGTGTAGTCATTTTTTTAGACGGTTGCTCAACTCCAGCCCCAACTCCTGCTCCTGTCTACCAGCTCCCTGCTGTGCCTAATAACCCCAGTAGCCTTGTAAAACCCTCAAGCAATTTGAGCGCTGGAAATCACGCCCCATCAAGTCAAAGTCGTACCACCAAAGCCCCAAGCGAGAATACAAAACCTAAATGGATTGCTTCATCTTGGAATGATTTACCAGGTTGGAGCAATGAATCAATGCCTGAGGTCTGGGATACTTTGGTACATAGTTGCCAAAGGCCCCAAGCATCTTTTGTAAATTTATGCGCACAACTCAGACCCCTTAGCCTTGCTGATGAAGAGGAGCAGAGGCTGTTTTTGATGACAAGTTTGCAGCCCTATAAGATTGTGAACAGCACTGGTGAAGTCTCGGGTTTATTGACTGGATATTTTGAACCTGTATTCTCTGCCTCGCGCGTTAAAAAAGCGGGCTTTGAGATCCCGTTGTATGCACCCACTATAGATATATTAAATTTAAAAAATACACACACAAAATGGTATTCAAGACAAGAAATAGAAACTTCATCCTTTGCCCAAGACGCTTTAAAGGGGCAGGAGATCGCTTGGATGTCAGATCCTTTGGACGCATTGATATTGCAGATACAAGGTTCGGGGAGATTGAATATTCTTGAGGCAGATGGCTCTCAAAAATGGATTAAAGTCGTTTACGCCGCCTCCAACGAACATCCCTATCAAAGTATTGGTAGGTATTTACTCGATCACGCAGAAATCACTGACGCAACTTGGCCCGGCATTAAGGCCTGGGCCATAAAAAATCCGGACCGTACAAAATCATTGTTGTGGGTCAATTCCAGATATGTTTTTTTCAAAGAGGAGCCCTTGGAAAACACTAACACCGGACCAAAGGGGGCACAGGGCATTGAGTTAACACCTGGTCGCTCTGTTGCTGTGGATCCCCAATACATCTCGTACGGTACGCCCCTTTGGCTTGTCTCAGAGGGTCCAACGCTTCAATTGCGAAAATGGGTAATGGCGCAAGATACGGGAAGTGCAATTACGGGTCCAATTCGCGCGGATTATTTTGTGGGCACTGGCGTTCAAGCGGGAGAAATAGCTGGCCATTTACGGCAGCCGCTGAGTATGTGGGCACTACTTCCGAGGTAGCTAGAAATATCAATTTCAGAACGAGGTAGTGAAAGGGGCAATAGTAGGTACTAATATGCAATTACTGGGGCATATTTAACACGTACACTTTGTTACCCATAAGGTTTTGAAATTTTTGCAGGAATTTCCCCATGAACGCCCCTTTGTCCCCACAGTTACTGAAAGCTCTTGAAACCGTCTCCTTGGACGATAAGTATTCATTAGAGAGCGGTAACGCGTTTATGAGTGGTGTGCAGGCCTTAGTGCGACTGCCAATGCTGCAAAGACAAAGGGACGCTCAAGTAGGAAAAAATACAGCTGGATTTATTAGTGGCTACCGCGGTTCACCTTTGGGCGGGTACGATCAAGCGCTTTGGAAGGCTAAAAATTTTCTATCAAAAGAGCATATTGTTTTCCAGCCCGGTGTTAATGAAGAGTTGGCCGCCACGGCAATATGGGGAACTCAACAACTAGGCTTCGCACCCAAGGATATTCAAAACTACGATGGTGTTTTTGGTATTTGGTACGGAAAAGGTCCTGGAGTAGATCGCTGCTCAGATGTGTTTAAGCACGCAAACATGGCGGGCACTACGCCATGGGGAGGAGTCCTAGCTGTAGCGGGAGATGATCACATCGCCAAGAGTAGCACTGCGGCTCACCAAAGTGATCATATATTTATTGCATGTGCTACTCCTATTTTCTTTCCCTCTAGCGTCCAAGATATATTGGACCTAGGGATACATGCTTTTGCCATGAGCAGATTCTCGGGTCTTTGGTCTGGAATGAAAACCATACAAGAAATTGTTGAATCCAGTGCCACCGTATCAATTGATCCCTTTAGAGTTCAGATCGTGAACCCAGACTTTGAGATGCCCAGTGGCGGTTTGCACATCCGTTGGCCAGATGATGCGCTCTCCCAAGAAGCGCGGCTATTTAACTTTAAATGGGCTGCGGCATTGGCATATATGCGTGCAAATAAGCTGAACTTTAACGTTATAGAAGGACCACAGGACAAGTTCGGTATTGTTGCAAGCGGGAAGGCCTACAACGATACACGTGCGGCACTGCTTAATTTGGGATTAGACGACAACACGTGCCGCAGGGTAGGCATCAGGTTGCACAAAATAAATGTAAGCTGGCCTTTAGAGCCTGATAGTGTAAGTACCTTTGCAACAGGACTCGAAGAGATCTTGGTCATCGAGGAAAAACGTGCCGTAATTGAACCCCAAATTAAAGAGCAGCTCTTCAGTTGGCCAGACGCAATTAGGCCTAGAGTGCTTGGGAAATTTGATCTAAACAAACTCGACACTCTCTCGCAAGGACAGTGGGGAGCTCGCGGCGTGAAAGGTGTAGAGCTATTGCGCGAGGCGGCTGACTTAAATCCCTCCCTTATTGCTCGCGCACTAGCTGCGAGACTAAAGCAATTAGGTGTTGATAGCGATATTCAAGACAGAATAGATCAGCACATAAATTTACTAGATGCTAAAGAACGAGAAATGCTGGATTTGAGTTTAACGACTGAGAGACAACCTTGGTTTTGTTCAGGCTGTCCTCACAATACAAGCACAGTGGTTCCAGAGGGCTCGCGTGCAATGGCTGGAATTGGATGCCACTTTATGGCGTTATCCATGGACCGCAGTACCACAGGGTTTACACAAATGGGCGGAGAGGGTACTCCATGGATTGGTCAGCAACCGTTCCTAAAAGAAAAGCATATATTCGCCAATATAGGCGACGGTACTTATTTCCACAGCGGAGTTTTGGCTATTCGACAAAGTGTAGCCTCGGGCGTGAATATCACCTACAAAATTCTTTTTAATGATGCAGTAGCAATGACTGGAGGCCAGCCCATTGGCGAAAGTGCTGAAGGACACTCTGTGATACAAATTGCCCAAAGCATGAGAGCTGAAGGAGCGCAAAAAATCACAATCGTCACTGACTTACCTCATAACTATGATGAAGCAGTTGATTTACCAATTGAAATTGAGGTCAGGCATAGAGATGAATTAGACGCAGTGCAACGCGAATTCAGAGAGCTAAAAGGCACTACTGTCATCATTTACGACCAAACCTGCGCAACTGAAAAGCGCCGTCGCCGTAAACGCGGAACATTACAAGATCCAGCAGTTCGAGTATTCATTAATGAGGCTGTTTGTGAGGGGTGTGGTGATTGCGGAGTTAAAAGCAATTGCATTAGCATCGAGCCCCTTGAAACGACCTGGGGACGTAAAAGAACAATTAATCAAAGTGCCTGTAACAAAGATTTGAGTTGTGTCAAAGGCTTTTGTCCAAGTTTTATAACTGTGGAGGGTGGTGCCTATAGACCAACCATTCGGAATGTAGACGCGGCTTCAACTAAGCCCTTACTTAATAAAAAAAGTGAGCTCTCGTCTGAACAAATCTTTGAACCCCAACTCCCAAACTTAGATCAGTTCCCCTCAGGATACGGTATTGTGGTTGCAGGTATAGGGGGTACTGGAGTCATTACGATTGGACAGGTTCTTGGATTTGCCGCCCATCTCGAGGGCTTGGGAATAGTGACGCAAGACTCAGCAGGTCTTGCCCAAAAAGGTGGCGCGACTTGGAGTCACGTACTGATTGCGCGAGACCAAAGCGGTATCAGAACAACACGCGTCTCAACTGCGAGTGCAGACCTTATTGTGGCCTGTGACCCTGTGGTCGGATCTAGCAAAGAGACTATTCTCAAAGTTTCAGCAGAGCGTACTAGGGTAGCCCTTAATGACTACAGCTCACCGACAGCGGAGTTTGTAAAAAATGGTAACTGGCAAAACCCTGCAGATAAATGTCGTGAAGATTTGTTAGTGGCGGTTGGACAAAAGCAAAATAATTTAAGGTATCTACAAGCCAATGAGTTGGCACTCAAAGAATTCGGCGACAGCCTTTATGTCAACTTCATTATGTTGGGATTTGCTTGGCAAAACGGTTGGATTCCACTGCACAGGGCGTCCTTGATCAAGGCAATCGAATTAAATGCTGTTGCAGTAGATAAAAACAAAACTGCCTTCGAACTAGGACGCCGCGTGGCCTTTGAGCAGACTAATGGCACTGTTGGCGCCAATTACTATTTAAATGAAAACAACGAAAAGCAAATGCTTTTCTTCAAGCGCGAGGGTTTTGCTTCAGTCTTTTCCAAGCGAATTAATGAGTTGCGAGACTATCAAAACAGCGCTTATGCCAAAGAATATGAGGAATTTGTTAAGTTGGTTAGAGAACGAACAAGCGAAAAATTAGCATTGGCCGTGGCTAAAAATTTATACAAGTTGATGGCCTATAAGGACGAATATGAGGTTGCACGGCTTCATGCTGATGCCGAGTTTAATGACCGAATTAAAAACATGTTTGAAGGCGACTATAAAATTTATTACCATTTGGCTCCTCCAATCTTTGCAAAAACGAATGAGAAAGGAGAGCTTATTAAACAAAAAATGGGACCTTGGACGCTTTTGGCATTCAAAGTCCTTAAGCGACTTAAGTTCTTGCGAGGCAGCTTTTTAGATATCTTTGGAAATACTGCTGAACGAAAATCCGAACGCAAATTGATTGCAGAATACAAATCTTATATTGACGAAGTCATTAAAGATTGGAGCCCTTTAAAAGAGGGCCTAGCGATTCAAATTGCTAACGTACCCGAGTCAATCAAAGGTTACGGACATGTCAAAGAGGGAAAAATGATGGAAGCTAGAAAAGACTGGCTTCGCTTGATAGCGAGATGGAAGATTGTCGAGTCTGAATAAGCACTAATTAAGTAGCACTGCCCAGTCACGCTTCACAGTTTATAGGGTTTTTGCAAGGTGAGCCTGTTGGTCTGCGTGGTAACTAGACCTTACCATAGCCCCTACAGCGGCGTGTTTAAAGCCCATTGCATAAGCTTTTTCTTCAAACATTTTAAATGTATCAGGGTGTACATACCTCGCAACTGGAAGGTGGCTATTGCTTGGGGCGAGATATTGTCCGATTGTTAGCATATCAATGTTGTGATTTCTCATATCTTGCATGACTTGCAAGATCTCATCATCAGTTTCGCCTAGGCCGACCATTAATCCACTTTTAGTGGGGATGTGAGGGAAAAGTGATTTGAATTTTTGCAATAATTTAAGACTGAACTCGTAATCACTACCAGGGCGGGCTTGTTTGTAAAGACGAGGTACAGTCTCTAAGTTATGGTTCATGACATCGGGTGGTGCTTTCTTTAGTATCTCCAAAGCCCTGTCATCTCTTCCTCTGAAGTCAGGTACAAGAATTTCGATTTGTGTTTGCGGTGAAGATAACCTCACACTTTCTATACAAGACACAAAATGTCCCGCACCACCGTCTCTTAAATCATCGCGGTCAACGCTCGTAATGACAACGTATTTAAGTCTGAGATCTTTGATAGTGCGACCAAGATTTTCAGGCTCTGCGGGGTTGAGTGGATCAGGCCTTCCGTGCCCAACATCGCAAAAAGGACATCTCCTTGTGCATTTGTCGCCCATGATCATAAAGGTTGCAGTACCGTTGCCAAAGCATTCGCCTATATTTGGGCAGGACGCCTCTTCGCAAACTGTTACTAAATTGCTTTTACGCAAAATATCTTTAATCTCGTAAAAACGCGTATTTGTTGAAGCCGCCTTAACGCGAATCCATTCTGGTTTTTTCAAAACTTCGGAGCCACTTTGAACTTTAATGGGAATGCGAGCAAGTTTCGCCGCCGCCTTTTGCTTAACCAGTGGATCATAGGACTGAACGTCTTGGGGCTCACGAGTCATTTTGCTTGTTGAGCCATTTTCGTTTTGATTCATATATTTAGTAGGCAGATAATTGTTGCGAATTTGACTACAAGGTTTATTCTGATGGAGGGTTAATCTTGGGTTGTAAGTAGGCACTTAGTTTGTCGGCAAGAACTTTTGCGACCTCGCCAATCTCAACCTTAACGCCTATTGTAGAAAGATCTGTTGTTATAAGCCCTTTATATCCGCAGGGATTTATTAATTTAAACGGGGATAAATCCATATCAACGTTCAAGGATAAGCCGTGATAGGCTCTGTGGCGACTCACTTTTATGCCTAATGCAGCGATCTTCCCTAGACCTTGAAATTGCTCAAGAGGGTGATTATGGAGCGTATTTGCATCAATTTCAGGTTTTAAGATGGAGTGAGCCTTAGGAGAGTCAAGACGAACATAGATACCCGGTGCGCCTTTAACTCTGTGTCCCGTCACTCCAAAGTAAAGAAGTGTTTTTAAGATCGATTCTTCTAAAAGGTAAACATATTCTTTAACAAAAATCCCTAAACCATTTAAATCTACTAAAGGGTATGCAACAACTTGACCTGGTCCATGAAAAGTAATTTGCCCCCCTCTATTGGTTTGGAGAATTGGAATATTCGAATGTTCAAGAACGTGTTCAGCCTTACCCGCTAGTCCCTGAGTAAAAATTGCAGGATGTTCACATATCCATAGCTCATCTTGTGTATCTGGGCTGCGTTCATCAGTGAACCTTTGCATTGCAGAGTAAACGCTAGCAAATTCAATATTCCCAAGAAATTTAGTGATCATTCAGTTGATAACTCTTTGCCACTAAAGCACGACCTTAACCATCGGATGTGTGGACAATGTGCGGTACAACTCGTCTAATTGTTCTCGGCTCGTAGCATTAATACTTAACGTAACTCCTAAGTAATGGGAGCTACTGCTGGCGCGCAATTCAATAGTTTTAGGATCAAAGTTTGGGTCAAAGGACTCGGCAACATGAGTAAGTGCTTCAACAAATCCGTCTACGTTCTTACCCATTACCTTGATCGGAAAAATACTTGGGTATTCAATTAACGATTCTTGCACTTGCGCAAGTTCTCCAACCAGCGGGATTTTTTTTGGGGGTGTGACCATGATGTGGCGTTGACTATTGAAGGGGCATGCAACTTTTGTCAATAAATGATTTGTAAGCTTGGTGTAGTTTTTTGTAAATTGGGCCAGGTTGTCCCGGGTGGTCAGTGTTCGCTCCAGTTAATTGATTGTCTATTTGTGCAACAGATATTACTTCCTTTGAAGCGGATGAGAGTAGTACCTCGTCAGCATTGAAAACTTCATCTTTAGTTATTTTGCGTAAAGCAAAAGGAATTCTTTGAGAGACACAAATCTCTTCAATTAAGCCGTAGCGTATGCCCTCTAATAAAAGATTATCCTTTGGAGGAGCAAAGACCGTTCCATTTTTCACAATCCATACATTACTGGATGATGCTTCGCTTAAAAAATCTCCTCTAAACATAATCGTCTCAGTTGCGCCAACGTCAGCACTGATTTGTCGAGCAAAAACAGCTCCCAAAAGGCTTGTGCTTTTGATGTGCGCTTTCTCCCATCTAAAGTCCTGGGCGCTTACGCATTTCACCCCTGAACTTCTTATCTCCTCAGCAATAGGTTTGAAGGGGTTTGCCATCATAAACACGGTTGGGATGCTGTTCAGAGTCATAGCGTGATCACGAGGAGCAACGCCCCTGCTTATTTGAATGTAGATAATTTGCTGAGACTGAGTGATGTTTTGATGAGAAGTTTGAGCAAAATGTGTTGCTAATTGATGTACTAATTCGAGCCATTCATTCGTTGTGTAAGGGTTGGGTATGCGAAGCTCGGCTAAAGATCTATCAAGACGAGCCATGTGCTGCTCGAAGCGAAAGGGTTGGCCGTAATAAATCGGGACGACTTCGTAGACTCCGTCTCCAAAAATAAAGCCTCTATCAAGGACGCTTATTTTTGCCTCTCTTAATGGACCAAATTCGCCGTTTAAGAAGCATATAGTGTCGGGAATGTTTGAATTAGGGGTGGTATTTTGAAAAGACATTATCAAATTATCCAACTTTTTCTATTCCAGAATGCACCGTTCCTTTAAAGAGATAGTTAAGGATTACAAATTAAACCTTTTTGAAAATGAATGTGGTCGAGTTTGGGGTTTTTGGATTTATATGCACTTTGGACGGGGAAATACCCCTATAATGACAGGCTTTGCTGGGTGGTTGTGGCCAGTTTGCTTTATGAGCCTGCAGGCAACATGGGGGGATAATCTCAAAACCTAGTCTGAAGTGAAAATCATTGATGTCTCAAGACTTAATTAATGAAGAGCAAGCTGACGACTTTAGGCCGTTATCGTCCGAGCAAGCTGCTGTTTGGCGTGAACAATTTCCTCAGGAAAGTGTCTGGGAAGTAGTAAGGTTTCAATGTTGGGTTGGGCTGAGTGTTGTGGCACTGGCCTTTTTAACCGAAAATGCGTTGGGCTTTGCGGGTTGTGGGCTATCGGCACTTTATGGTGTTTTGGTAGTCATTTTGCCGGCTGTAGTGTGCGCTAGGGGTTTGGGCTCCAAGTTTGCGGTTAGCGGTGTGGCAGCAAGTGTTGCGAAGTTTTTTGTTTGGGAATTCGCTAAGGTGGCATTGTCTGTTTCAATGTTGATGTTGGCCCCAAGGATTTTGGTGAATGAATTGAGTTGGCCCGCTTTGTTGGTGGGGCTGATTCTCACATTTAAGGGTTTTTGGGTTATTGTGATTTGGCGGCAGTTTCGCAGGACACGATAGCTTAGATATTTACATTTAGTGTTTTTTAAAAGAACGGAATATGTCAGTAGAAGTTGAAAGTGCTCCTACCGCTGGTGAATATATAGGTCACCACCTTACGCATCTGCAAAATAAGCCGATGTCTGGCATTATTGATTTTTCAGTTTACAACTTGGATTCGATTTTTTGGGCGCTTTTGTTGGGCGTTGTTGGAGCTTTCTTGCTTTGGAATGCTGCACGTAAGGTTACGCCTGGTGTGCCAAGTCGTTTTCAGGCTGCAGTTGAGATTTTGTTTGAGTTGGTAGATAACCAGTCAAAGGCTATTATTCACAATGAGCGCAGCAGGGCCTTGGTTGCGCCTTTGGCTCTGACGGTTTTTGTTTGGATTTTCATGATGAATGCGATGGATTTGCTACCCGTCGATTTGTTGCCTTGGGTCTGGGCGCGGATATTTGAGATGAATGGCGAGAGTGCGCATCACGCCTACTTACGAGTGGTGCCAACCGCTGATCTTTCTACGACTTTAGGCCTGTCCTCTTCGGTGTTGCTAATTTGTGTTGTTTACAACATCAAAATAAAGGGATTTGGAGGTTGGGCTCATGAGTTATTCACGGCGCCTTTTGGTTCCCATCCTATTTTGTGGCCGGTTAATTTTCTTATGCAAATGATCGAGTTTGCTGCCAAGACAGTTTCTCATGGAATGCGACTTTTTGGAAACATGTACGCCGGGGAACTGGTGTTCATGTTGATTGCTTTGATGGGGGGCGCCGCGGCTATTTCGTTGCCAGGAATTTTGTTGCCAATTGGGCAAATTATTGCTGGGACAATTTGGGCGATCTTCCATATTTTGATCATCACGCTTCAGGCTTTCATTTTTATGATGTTGACTTTGGTGTATGTCGGTCAAGCGCATGACGCGCATTGATTGGGTAATCTTTTTTTAACCTTTCCATTTTTTATTTGACAACAGGAGCTATCAATGGAACATGTACTCGGTTTTGTAGCACTCGCCGCAGGCTTGATCATCGGACTGGGCGCCATTGGCGCTTGTATCGGA
>CAIRBP010000069.1 GCA_903876885.1 uncultured Burkholderiales bacterium
AAAATTACAATTCATTGGATTCATAAATAAAGGACGATAAATCAAAGCACTTAAATTAAGATGTCTAGCCCAGAAATCGTTAATAGAGGATTTGTTTTGAACATCCTGAGAAACCGGACATGATGATACCGATGTCATACTTATGCATTTAAATTTATATTTTTTTTAGTACAACTTAAAAAATTCATATGGGAATATGACCCTTAGTGAATGTATTTCTAAATAAAATATATATCTGTACGCTAGCAGACAAACTATAAGAAAGAAATAAATATTTAAATTAAAATTAAGGTAAGTAATGCATTATGTATAGAAGCTAATTAATTATTTAAAAATAAATCTAAATTACTTATTATTTGTTTTTCAATTTTTTTTGAAAAAGGACTTAAAAGAATACCCAGATGCACATTCAGTTTTAAGTTAGTGTGTGCAACTAATAATTCACCGTGCACGCCTGGTTTTGAAAAATTAATTAAATCTTCGAAATCTCCTTCTTCATATATACAGATCATCCGGTATTCACTCTCCAAATACTCTGCCCAAGAAAATGCAATATTTCTTATTTCAAGGAATTCAATCGAGTGATTACGGTGAATAGAGAAACTAGTCAAAATATTGATAAAAGCTAAAAAGAATTACGCTATTGAAAAAGATATACGTTATTAAAAAATTAATTTTGAATATTGATTCTGCCATATTTAAATGATTCGTAAAATCTTCTCATACAAAGAAATTAAAATAATTTTAGAAAATTAATTTCCGTATGTGCGAGAACGAACAGAAATACTGCCATAAAAATGTAATTATCCAGCAAGCATAATTTTTTAGAGCTCATTAGAGCTCGAATTGCTAGTTAATTAAAAGGCTTAAAAATGGTAGTTATAAAAAAAAACAACTCTATGACTGAACAAAATACTGTTCATCATAATTCAAATGAAATTAAAAATAATCTGTCTAGCGGTCATGCAACTGCAAGTAATGGCATAACCAATCACCCAATCTCAGAAGAAAACGAGAACAAAATTGAAAATAAAGAATATCTAAGCAATACGGAAAAGTGGAGTGCTAATTTGGTTGAACGAGGTAAGGATCTTCTCTCGAGTGAAACAAGTAGTGCAGCTACAGCAGCTGCAATAATTGTTAGTGCAGCACTAATTGAGATTGAATTAATACCAGGTCTTATTATTGGAGCAAGCGCTATACTTTTGGGAAAAATATTCCCCGAAATAGGAAGCTATATACGCCCAGCTGTAAAGGGAGTTGTTAGAGCAGGATTTAGTGCAACTCACAGAGTTCGGCAAATAATCGCAGAGGCTAGTGAACAAGTTAGCGATTTAGTTGCAGAGGTACATGAAGAACAAAAGCTCTCAACAAGTAATGAACACTCATTAATCGCAAAAGAACTTATAAAATCCGAAACTGCAACACATTGATATGAACCTAACCTCTAAGAAAGTGGCTAGACTAGGTAAGATAGTTCATCATGTTCCAGGAAGAATTCGCATTAAATTTAAAGATTTAGCGAATAATTCAGCCTTTTTCAATGATATCAAAAAAGCAATTTCTTCTTTATCTGGAGTAGATTCAGTTCGCATAAGCAGGCAATCGTCCAGTATAGTAGTTCACTACAAAGCATTAGATTCGGCTTTTCATATTAGGCTCAAAGAGGATCCTAGTTTAAAAAATTGGCTCGAATTTGACGATATCACAACCCTTGATACTGAAAAAAATAAATTTACTGATTTAAATTCTCCTTACGCCGAACAACATTCACGGTTAGCAGAATCAATTGTTTCAGTAGCAGAACAACTAGACTCTGGTTTGCTTCAGGCGAGTAATGGCTATTTAGACTTCAAAGTATTATTGCCCATTGCTATCGCAGTTGCTTCATCGCTACACAAGGCAAAAGGAAGAGGAACGCCTATGTGGATATCTTTAAGCACATTTGCATTCAACTCATTCTTAACTTTTCATCATAGAAGAATTGATACACCTAGAGTTAAGATCATATCGATTTTACCTAGGAGCAGATAAGTTAATACGAATGAGTACTTCTATATTAAGTCATCATTTCATAGTGATTCATGAGATTCCTGGTAGGTGTCGGATTCGAGTACCGAATTTAGGAATGAATAGATATATATACGCTGATTTAGAAAACAGACTTAATTCATGCTATCCCATTGATAAGTTCCATATTAACAAGGTATGCTCATCTATTATTATTCAATATCAAGGTGCAATCGAAGTCCTATTTAATTTATTAGATCAAACTACAGAAATAAATCAAAATTTGATTGAAATTAAACCTAAATCACTGAACATTTTTACGGACATCAGCGATCTTAAGCCCCTGCATTCCCTTGCCCTATCAAGCTTTACACTTGGACTTGGCGTTACTGC
Organism: uncultured Burkholderiales bacterium; assembly: GCA_903876885.1. Lineage (GTDB taxonomy): Bacteria > Pseudomonadota > Gammaproteobacteria > Burkholderiales > Burkholderiaceae_C > Limnohabitans. The sequence goes on from CAIRBP010000069.1 coordinate 2,404, forward strand.
AGGATCATTAATTTCGTTATCTTTCATTTTAATTATAGCTTTTCCAATTTGGCGCAGAGCAATATCGACTTTAATTTACGAGCGCAGATTAAATGTAGATTTCTTAGATGGTTTAGCACTTACTATAGCTGTTTTACGCCAGCAACCTAGAACTGCGGCTTTGATGGCATTACTAGTTCATCTTGGTGATTACGTTCGAGAACGTACGGCAAGACAATCTAGAGGATATGTACGACAACTTCTGGAACTCCACACATTAAAAGCCAGACTCATTGAAAATGACGGAACCATATCAATGGTTATAGCGCATACTCTAGAGCCGAGTCAAACTGTTCAAATTCTTGCTGGAGAGTTAGTACCCGCTGACGGTATTGTTATGAATGGTATTGCAGCAGTTGATCAACGTCACATTACTGGTGAATCAATGCCCGCTACTAGACGTGTTGGCGAGATGGTATTTGCAGGTTCCTCGGTTGTTGAAGGCACTATTACTGTTTCAATTACGGATTCAGGATCTAATACAGTTGCCTCAAAAATTGTTGAACTCGTTGAAGCTGCCCCTATTGGTGAAACAAGGATTCAAAATTATGCAGAAAAATTTGCAGATCACCTTGTAGCGCCTATGTTAAGTGCAAACCTAGCACTTCTTGCAGCTAGTGGAAATCTTGATCGTTTTATGTCATTGGCGATCGTTGATTACGGCACTGGTATTCGGGTAGCAGCACCTACAAGCATACTAACTTCAATGACTAGAGCTGCGAAAGAGGGTATTTTAATTAAAAGTGGAACACATGTTGAAAGACTAGCTTCCTTAAAAGGCATTGCATTTGACAAAACTGGAACTTTAACTTGCGGAAAATTAACTGTCCTAGAGATTAAAACATTTAACTCTAATATCAATTCAAACATTGTCATTCAACTTGCCGCAGCTGCAGAACTAGAGTTAAGCCATCCTGTAGCTCGAGCGTTGGTAGCATATGCATGCAATGATCTTGGATTAATCTTACCAAAATGTAGCGATGTTCAGTTTATCATTGGCATGGGAGTTGAGGCAGAAATTCAAGACCATAAGATCAATATTGGTAGTGAAAGATATTTAAAAGGTCTTAAAATTGCAACCAATAAGGCACAGTCTTATCTAATTGAACTTGAGAGATTAGGCCATATTGCACTCCTCGTATCTTACGATAGTGAACTAATAGGTGTAATTGCTTGCAGCGATGAGCCTCGCAAAGAGGCTTCAAGAGTTTTATCCGGTCTAAGACAAAGAGGCGTAAATGAAATAGTTATGTTGTCCGGTGATCGCGAAGGCGTGGCCAAAAGAGTAGCAGAGTCCATAGGTATAAGCAAGGTTTACTCTGAAGTATTACCTCATGAGAAAGCGGCAATTATCCGCGATTTGCGCTTCAAATATGGCACTTTCGCCATGGTAGGGGACGGCGTAAATGATTCACCTGCCCTTGCGCAAGCAGATGTCGGAATATCACTAAAGGACGGTGCAGATATAGCGCGCTCAGCAGCGGATGTCGTATTCATGAAAGATGGACTTCATCTATTATTACCAGCAATTGATATAAGTCGAGATGCACTAAAAATAATTAAACAAAACTGTACATTAATTGCAGGATTAAACACACTTGCCCTTGTACTCGCTCTGCCCAGTGGATTAATTTCTCCAGCAACTTGTACAATTATCAGTAATGGTTCGACTTTACTTGCAACTATTAATTCAATGCGTCCACTGATTCCAGATATTAATAACTAAGTTTCAATCGACTACTATCGGCTCCTGAAAGCCGAGCCGTCTATAGGTTAAGACTAATGTATCTCTATACCCTGATCCACCATCATCTTGAATAGGTGTGGTTTCATGAATCATTTTGTGATCATCGATCAGTAAAACGGACCACGGTTTGTCTAGAGTAAATCTGAGTCCTTTCTCACCATCTAATTCAAATATCCTTGTTTCCCCACCTTTTATGAAATTTCGCTTAACAAGAATCACGGCAACATAGTCTACGCCATCACGGTGAGCTCCCTCTGGAGTGGGACGACCGATCCCGCCCATAGTGTTGATTCGAAATTGATGAGCCTCTACAAACCAATTATTTGAGTTAAGAGAAGCACCAAATAAACTACCGATTCCACTTATTAAATTAAGCCATGAGGGCGAATCATTTAAATCTGATTCAATTGGCTCAAACATTCTTTGTATTCCACCGTGTAAGGCGTTATAGTCTAAGGATTGCCAATGAGCGCGGTGAGGCATTAAAGTAGTCTTTTCACCATCTACTTTGTAGCTACTGTGTCGACGAAATCTATATTGTCCTAGGTCTTTAAGGTATTTATCTTCATGTAAATCATCCCAGTATTTCTCGAAGTATTGAAAGTCTATTGGGTTCAACTGAAAATTATTAGAAAGAAACTTTTCATCAATTATGCAAAAACCTTCCTCCTGTATAGTTTGAAGTACTTCTTGTCGGTTTGAAAAATTTAATTTTAGTTTCATTGGGTATAAAAGTTTTTGTTCGATAAATTATGACAGTAAATTTGTATTATCAAATATTAAAATTTTTTAAAAATTTTCTTAAATATATGTATATTTCTTTATATTTACCGATTCTCAATACAACTCTTTTACAAGTTATTGATAGAAAATAAAATTTGTTACATTAGCCTCGAAAAGCTTCATTACAAATATTTTTAATTTGGACATCGTAAATATATTATTCTTTAGATACACATGATCATTTATGATTTTTAATAATCACTCAGAAAGACCCATTTCAATATATTTTTTAGTCATATTGGAATTATCACCAAGAGCTTTGGCAACAATACCTAGACCTTGACTTACAGCTGAAAGCGAATCCAATTGCCTGATAGAGCCTGAGAAGTTATTATTTTTTTTAAGTTCCTTAATCAAATGTGTAGAACGAGACATGCCACCCGTTAAGTAAATAGTTTGGGGCAATTCGCCTACCTTCACTACTGCTTCTTCTACTATTCGAACTACGGATTCAATTGGATTTCTTAATTTATCTGCGAATTCACTTTCGTGCGTTTCAACTGATAGATCATTTTCAACGAAAGATAAATTATTTTTAAAAACATTAAGTTGCGAAAGACCTATCTTAAGACGCTCAGCCTCAATAAGCAGTTTATGTTGGTATAGATTTTCTTGAAGTGAGATCAAACGATGAATTTTCTTAGGTTCTTGAGCTATTTTAAGAATTTTATTGAGTTCATACTTCGATTTCGCGAATCTTAACTGAGCTTGTAAATCACGCGTAGCGATTGAGTCTCTGATGATTGAACTTGGAATGGGTAGGCCTTGGATGTCTAATGCATCTTTTCCAAAGTACGTCATGAATACATTCCAGGCTAAAGTTTCATCAAAATCCGTACCTCCAACTCTGGAGCCTGAGTTACTTATAACCTGGTATTCTTTTGAATTAGAAATATATTTCAAAAACGAACAGTCTGTCGTTCCACCGCCGATATCAACAATTAGAGTATTGTCAGTATGAGAGTCACTCTCTTTGATTGTGAGCGTTGCAGCAACGGGTTCTAAAAAGAATTTTGTTTCTTTAAAGCCTGCTCTTTTTGAGGCCTCGCGCATTAGGCTAAGAGCCTGCTGATTTCCTATTTCTCCCCGAGAGCCGTGATAATTAACTGGACGCCCGATTACGACACCCTCAAATTCTTTTTTAAAATATATTTCAGCTTTCCTTTTAATGTGACTAATTATTTTCGAGACGATATTTATAAAAAATTCTTGATGATCTTTACCTATATCCGCACCTAAAAATGATTTTGGTGATCGCAAGTAAAATCCACTCAACGGATCCTCAGCGTATGCATTTATAGCGTTAAGTCCAAATAAAAATTCACTATTTTTTGTCAAAGCATCAAAGAATGTCTGCTCTAGATATTGCTTATTTACGTCCTCTAAGATCTCTCTTTGCATTGCAATACGAACATAACGTTTAACCGTTTGCTCTGATGAAAGTTTTCCGACTTCTTTTGAACGTTGATTTTCGTAATTTTCCCTCTGATTTACGTAATCTTTTAATCTTACCGAGTACAACTCAGAGTCTTGAGCATACACAAGCTCTTCTTGTTTGAATTTACTTATTGCCTCTTTGTATAGCTCACTCCTTTCTAAATAATGCTGAGGATCAGGCTTTATAGGCTTATTAGGTGGCTTGGGCTTGTATCTATCATCGAAATTTTTCAACTCTTCTTGCAAAGACGCTAGTTTTTTACTTTGTTCTCGACGATTCTCGTCCATAGCAGTCTTTACTCTATCGTCTAACTCGATCTCATTTATTTCTACACCAGCTATTACCGCTCTATTAACAAACAATACAGTTGGCAGTAATGTAGACTCCTCCTCCAAAGGTATAAATACAATTTCCCCGTCTACACTTGGAGCGCATGCTACACAATTTGATGTCCCGAAATCAAGTCCTAAATAATTCACGCGAGTCTTTACTTATACGTTTTAAGTTTTAATTTTTAATTTCAAACGATATATTAAACAGTACAGTCTTTTTTTAAAAAGTACGTCTTGAGTTAAAAACTCATCATTAATAATATAAGTATATTAGCCTAAATAGCGTAGCTCAGGGCTTTCAGTAAAATTCACCTTCGTTTTCAATCAACTCGCTCAAGTCTTGCTAGATTTAACCTAGCAAGCTTGGAGTAATTTTTTAAAAACTGAATTAACTATTTATTACTACGTTCTTTTTGCTCACTATAAGTTGTCACAATTTCTCCGCTCATTGCATCTACTTTGATTTCTGTTGTTTTCTCTTTTTCCACAACATCAATTTTATAAATTGAGCCTTCCTTAGAACCTTTGAATTTCGCCTTACATGCTTTTCCTCCTGAAGATTTTTCAGCGATGTTGATAGCCTCAATTAAAGTTATCTTAGCTTTTTCAAACTCTCTAAGTTCATCGCCTTTATTGTATTTTGATGCATAAGTTGATGGGATTAAAGCCACAAGTAATGAAGCTATTAAAAAATTTCGAATATTACAACGCATTTATCTTCTCCTGTATTTAATGAACAAGCTTAGATTAGTTCATTGTTTTCTCAGGGAGATGACTAAAATCATATTTAATGTAGTTAGCGCTTTATTTCGCAGATCACTTTGATTACTTTTAACTCATTCGATTTGCTTATGAACTCATTAACGTTAACTAAAATTTTCTCTCCTCTATTAATTTTACTTATAGGGATCAAAAAAAAACATTTATACCTTCTTTAGTAATTTCGCAAATAAAGTGCTTTTTTTTAAAACGACCATTACTTGCATTACCCAAATTTACAAACTAATATTTATCCTATTTGGATGTTTATATTATTTAGGTTACACAGTTGTTGATACTCATTCGATTCACTTTCAAATTATCTACAGAGCAATGGCGCTTTTACTATTTTTCTTTCATCAAGCGATTTTTAATCTGTTTTACGACACACTTATTTGTTTCAGAACTCCTCTTTAAGGATGTGAATATTCAATTTATGCGATCAAATAACAGTGGCAGATGATCTTCCATATTTCCCATATAAACAAAAGAAAAAAGGGTTAGCAGGTACTATCCTACTAACCCTCATATCTACTGGTCGGCGTGGCGGGATTCGAACTCGCGACCCCTTGCACCCCATGCAAGTGCGCTACCAGGCTGCGCTACACGCCGTAGCTTTATATTATAGCGCTGTAGGCGTAAATTTGTTGTTCGTGTTGTTAAGGTTCGCTGAGTAATTCGCGAATCTCATAAAGCTCGCGACGCAGAGCCTGTAACCTGGGTTTATCAGTTAACACACCTGCAAGACTCCAGGGCTCATCAGAGGCATCATCCCCAATACTTAGGTTATCTTCCAAGTCCTCTACGCCAACAAGTAAAACTTCTCCTGCGCGTTTTTTGTCACGCTCTAATTGGACAATTTCTTGTAATTTGTTTCGAGCACCACTGATCGTAAATCCTTGGTCATAGAGCAGATCCCTGATGCGACGCACCAAAAGAACTTCATGATGCTGGTAGTAACGACGATTTCCCCTGCGCTTCATAGGACGCAGTTGCGTAAACTCCTGCTCCCAGTAGCGGAGTACGTGTGGTTTAACGCCGCATAACTCACTCACCTCACCAATGGTGAAGTAGCGCTTTGAAGGTATGACGGGGAGGGATGTCTCCATGGAATTCATTACTTAGGATTACTCTAGAACAGAGGGTAGAGGGTACACGATCTTGGGGGAATTGGTAAGCTTTTTATGCCTCTTCGCCCTGAATTTGTTGTTTTAATTTGGAGCTAGCATGAAAAGTTACTACTCTTCGCGCCTCAATAGGGATAGATTCCCCTGTTCGAGGGTTTCTGCCCGGTCTTTGAGCCTTAGTTCGGATCTGGAAATTTCCAAATCCCGATATCTTGACATCCTCACCTTCAACTAATTTTTGAGAAATAAGATCAAAAAAAGCATCAATCATGTCCTTTGACTCGCGTTTGTTTAACCCGATTTGCTCAAACAGCATTTCAGCCAGGTGAGCCTTAGTGAGCGCTGGTGTCTCTAAACTCTCTAACGATAGTTCCATGATTTCTTGCTCCTAAATACACATTTGTAGGCGCTGTTTAAGCGCCAAATCCTCAATCCAGTTAACCTCAAGCAAACTAGGCTCTAAGTCTTGCCCCAATTTGGGTGCTCAGAGTCTCAAGCACAGCGTTTATAACGCTCTCAATTTCTGCTTCAGTTAGCGTTGACTCTTCGCTTGATAAGGTTAGCCTAACAGCCAAACTCTTCTCACCCTCGGACATCGCAGTAACGGCTTGTCCTTTAGGTCTGTAGATATCAAACAAACAAGCATCCTTTAATAGCCCACGGGTCTTAGCAGAGTAAACTGCACTCATTAAATCGGCATGCGTGACCGTGTCTTTAACAACAACAGCAATATCGCGCTCAACAGATTGGAACCGTGCCACAGAACGAGCTCTGGGTACGACGGTATGAATCAAGGCTTCCCAATCAAATTCAAAGAGCAAAGGTGCTGATGCAAACCCCCAGGCTTGCCGATGTTTAGGGTGAAGCTCTCCGATGTAACCTATCAAAAGACCATCCTTTAAAACTGCTGCGCTACGTCCGGGGTGCAGGGCAGCGTGAGCGGACAAACTGAGATCATTGCCACCGGAGCTGGAGTCAGCACTTAAAGCCACAAACTCCAGCTGCACAGGGGCAAAAAGGGTCTGTACGTCGGCTTTTATGTCAAAGAAATCAACCACTCTCTCAGCAGCTCCCCACTGAAGCGGAGTGTTTGGACCATAAGCCAGCCCCGCGATACGCATGGGTTGATCTATACCTTTGACAGTTGTACTTGAGTGCTCTACGGAGGGATCTTTTTTGAAGATACGCCCAACCTCAAAGACTCTGACGCGCTCGGCCTTACGGTCTAAATTAAACCGAAGCACCTCAAGCAAAGAACCCATTAATGAGGATCTCATAACGCTCATAGGCGCTGCAATTGGGTTCAATAGTTTGACAGGATCTTTATTTGCAGCAAGCTCAGTCTCCCACTCTTCCTTCACAAAACTAAAGTTAATAGTCTCTTGGTAGCCTAGACCTGCTATTTTGCGTCTGATGGTAAAGGGTGCTCTTAAGGACTCATCCCTGAGTTTTGGCGTTATGGGTGCGACAGGAGGCGTCATTGGCAATTGATCGAATCCGATCATGCGAGCAACCTCTTCGATCAGGTCCTCCTCAATTTGAATATCAAATCTATAACTAGGGGGCGTTACAGTCAAAGTGCCCTTTGATTCACTGACTTCCAGTCCAAGACGAGACAGTGCATCATGCATTTGCTGCTGAGAGATAGGCATCCCTATTACCTTCACTGCTCGCTCCACACGGAGCACAACCGGTGGACGAGTTGGTTTTTTAGGAGTAATGTCAAAGAAGGGGCCAAAGGCAGTTGATTCGCCGCCGCATATCTCGTGCACAAGTGCGGTGATTCGCTCGACTGCGTAGGGCGTTAGATCAGGATCTACTCCGCGTTCAAATCGATGCCCAGCGTCGGTGCTAAAGTTAAAGCGCCTTGCTCGTCCAGCAATGCTAGTAGGCCACCAAAAAGCGGCCTCAATGTAAATATTTTGAGTGCTATCGCCAACAGCACTTGCATCTCCACCCATGATTCCAGCTAAGGACTCAACAGCTTGATCATCAGCGATCACTCCAACACTAGGATCTAAAGTGACGGTATTGCCATTAAGGAGTTTAAGGGTCTCGCCCTCCCTCGCCCAACGCACCTGCAACTCACCCTTTATCTTGTCGCGATCAAAGATATGGGTGGGTTGGCCACACTCAAACATCACATAGTTAGAAATATCTACCAGCGGACTTACGCTACGTTGGCCACAGCGCTCAAGTCGGTCTACCATCCAGCGTGGAGTTTGGGTCTGAGTTTGTGATTTCAAACCACTCATCACGCGTCCACTAAAGCGACCACAGAGCTCTGAGCTCTGCACATTTACACCTAGTGACTCTTTGTTTTGACGCGCAGTGCTTTGAGAAAGATTAGCACTTGGCAGTGGTTTGAGCGGCGCACCGGTGAGAGCACTCACCTCTCTGGCGACACCGTAGATACTAAGACAATGAGCTAGATTTGGTGTCAGCTTCAAGGTAAAAAGTGTGTCATCTAAATTCAAATGAGTTCTGATTTCTTGCCCATTTGGCGCATCTTGCGAGAGCTCAAGCAAACCACCGTGTTCATCATTTAAACCAAGCTCCTTAGATGAGCACAACATACCTTCACTCTCAACGCCTCTGAGTTGTCCCACTTTGATAATAAAAGGCTTACCGTCAGGTCCTGGGGGTAACTCAGCTCCAACGGTTGCGCAGGGCACCTTTATACCTAATCGAGCGTTTGGCGCACCGCAAACAATCCCAAGTATTTGAGCTGCACCTACATCCACTTTGCAGACTCTTAATCGATCCGCATTGGGGTGCTGGGCAACCTCAACAATCTCACCTACAACTACCTTAGTAAAAGGGGGCGCAACGGCCTTTAATTCTTCAACCTCCAACCCAGCCATTGTCAGCACATCGGCCAAAGCCTGGGTTGTGATTGGAGGGTTGCAAAACTCACGCAACCAAGATTCTGGAAATTGCATAAAAATATCGTTAAAGTAATATTTGGAAAAACTGATTTATTTGAATTGACTGAGGAATCTAAGATCGCCGTCAAAGAAGAGTCTTAAATCATTGACCCCATATCTAAGCATGGTCAGACGATCGGGTCCCATTCCGAATGCAAATCCAATGTATTTCTCGGGATCGAGCCCCATGTTGGAGACCACTTTAGGATGAACCTGGCCGGAGCCTGCCACCTCTAACCACCGGCCTGCTAAAGGACCCGTGCCGAACTGGATATCGATCTCGGCGCTAGGTTCGGTGAAGGGGAAGAAACTGGGCCTAAAACGCAGTTCAAGCTCACGCGTTTCAAAAAACGAATAACAAAAATTCGTAAAGACAACTTTTAAGTCTTTAAAGCTTACCTGCTCACCAAGCCACAGGCCTTCACACTGGTGAAACATCGGTGAATGCGTAGCGTCGCTATCAACGCGGTAAGTTCTACCTGGGGCAATCACGCGTATCTCAGGCATAGAGGCAGCAGCATCCAGTGACTCTTTATGCCGGCGTACGTGCTCAACAGCATAGCGTATCTGCATAGGGCTAGTATGTGTTCTAAGCACGTAATCACCCTCAACATAGAATGTATCGTGCATGGAACGCGCAGGGTGATCTGGTGGGGTATTGAGTGCGGTAAAGTTAAACCAGTCGGTCTCTATTTCTGGCCCCTGAGCAACATCAAACCCCATAGATCCGAATATTGCTTCAATGCGCTCAAGCGTGAGGGACACAGGATGAAGTCCCCCAAGCGCGCTCGTCCTCCCAGGCAGACTTACGTCGATTGCTTCTGCTTTAAGTTGTAACTCTAGTTCAGCGTGTGCGAGTCCAGCCCTTCTTGAGTTCAAAGCCTCCTCAATCGCAACCTTAGATTTATTAATCAGCGCACCTTGCGCTTTTTTTTCCTCGACGCTTAGGGCGCCCAGGCCCTTCATCATGAGTGTGATGTGTCCGGTCTTGCCCAAATACTGAGCCTTCGCATTCTCAAGCTCCGCAGGAGTTTGACAAGACTCAAATAACGCCCTAGCTTCTTTCACAAAGGTATCTAGTTCGCTCATAAAACTCTTTTTGCTAATTGGTGTGTAGGTATAAAAAAAGGGATTGGGGCTTTGAAAAGCCACAATCCCTTAATCACAAAGTTAATGTAATGGGTGGTAGTTACGCAGATTCTAAAAAATTAGAACCTACGAGACCTTCATCAAATACTTTCATTACCCCTCGACTCTTCTAAACCGCGTTTGTTGGCAGCGTATTGAGAGGAAGAGTAAGTCTCACTTTATGCAGCCAGGTGTGCTTTTACTTGATCAACGATGCTTCCAAAGGCTGCCTTGTCATGAACGGCTAAGTCAGCTAGCATTTTGCGATCAATCTCAATAGCTGCTTTACGCAGTCCGTTAGCAAATTGGCTGTAAGTGATACCAAACTCTCTGGCTGCAGCGTTGATACGGGCAATCCAAAGTTGTCTGAATACACGCTTCTTGGTGCGACGATCTCTGTAGGCATATTGCCCAGCCTTCATGACCGCTTGTTTAGCGATTCTGAAAACATTTCCACGACGACCACGAAATCCCTTAGCAAGGGTTAGTACTTTTTTGTGACGGGCTCTTGCCGTCACACCACGTTTTACGCGAGGCATATTTGTTCTCCTAGTTCGCTTGAGTGATTAAAGGCCAGCCATGGGTAGCATCTGTGCCATGTGACCCATATTGGTCTCATGAACAGCTACAGCTCCACGCAGGTGACGCTTATTCTTTGTGCTCTTCTTAGTCAAAATGTGACGCTTGAAGGCTTGACCGCGTTTAACGGTTCCACCTGGGCGAACTCGAAAGCGCTTTTTTGCGCTACTTTTAGTCTTCATTTTGGGCATTTACTGCTCCCTTTTTAAATTGTGCTCGTGAGGCGCCTGCGAAAAATCCCCGCAGTCTTGTTAGCCCCGAGACACTTTGGTTTTTGCGCTGCCTTTTAAGCGTCAGCGGCAACGGATGCCGACTCAGCTACGGGTTTGACTACGCTACCCGGTTTTCTCTTTCCTGGCGCAATCATCATCACCATCTGCCTGCCCTCTAACTTAGGGAACTGCTCGACAATGATTAAATCGGCCAACTCATCCTTGATACGCTGCAAGAGCGCCATCCCAAGCTCTTGGTGCGTGATCTCACGTCCTCTAAAACGCAAGGTTATCTTGCATTTATCTCCATCATCCAAGAAACGCTTGATGTTGCGCATCTTGATGTTGTAATCACCGTCATCAGTGCCAGGACGAAACTTAATCTCCTTAACATCGATCACCTTTTGTTTAGATTTGGCCTCAGCCGCCTTCTTCTGTTCTTGATATTTGAACTTTCCGTAGTCCATTAACCTACAAACAGGAGGCGTTGCCATGGGGGCAATCTCAACCAAATCCACGTCGTACTCGCCCGCCATTCGCAGGGCCTCGGTCAAACTAACAACACCCAAAGGTTCGTTTTCTGGACCAGTTATACGTACTTCGGTGGCCGTGATTTCACGGTTTAAACGATGCTTACGCTCTTCGCGCTGACGGCGATCTCTAAATTCTGTAGCGATGGTTGATATCCTCAAAAATAACCCAATCAAACGCGCTGTGCTTGATTGGTGAATCTCCGGTTCAGTGGTACGCCATAAGCTATCCGACCAAGGTCAGATCATCTTTTATGAGCAACATCTTCCAGGATTCTTTGAGTAAAGGCCTCCAAGGACATCACTCCGAGGTCAATATTTCCCCGGGCGCGCACTGCAACGGTACTTGCAGCAACCTCCTTGTCACCTATGACAAGTAAATAAGGGAGCTTTTGCAACGAGTGCTCCCGTATTTTAAACGTTATTTTCTCGTTTCTCAAATCCTGGACCACCCTAAACCCTTGATTCTTCAGCATTTTCGAGACATTTGTCGAATATTCGGCCTGAGCTTCTGAAATATTAAGCACGCAGACCTGGGTAGGCGCGAGCCAAACGGGCAATGCGCCCGCAAATTGCTCAATCAAAATACCAATAAACCGCTCCAAACTGCCCACAATGGCCCTGTGGAGCATGATTGGGCGATGGCGTTGCCCGTCCTCACCCACAAACTCAGCGTCCAACCTCTCGGGCATATTGGGGTCCACCTGAATGGTTCCGCACTGCCAGGGACGTCCAAGCGCGTCTTTCAATGTGTACTCGATCTTGGGTCCATAAAAAGCGCCCTCACCCGGTAAATATTCAAAATCACATCCGGATGCGCGAAGCCCCTCGGCTAAAGCATGTTCTGCTCGGTCCCAACTCTGCTCAGATCCGATCCTTTTTTCGGGACGCGTGGAGAGTTTATAGATGATGTCCGTAAATCCAAAATCTTTGTAAACTTTTTGAAGCAAAGTGGTGAAGGCGACTACTTCAGACTGAATTTGATCTTCTGTACAAAAGATATGCCCGTCGTCCTGCGTGAAAGCTCTAACCCGCATTATTCCGTGTAGACCTCCAGTTGGCTCATTTCTATGACACTGACCAAACTCACCAAAACGAAGGGGTAGATCCCTGTAACTCTTTATTCCTTGCTTAAAGATCAGCAAGTGTCCAGGGCAATTCATAGGCTTTAAAGCGTAGTCACGCTTTTCACTCTCAGTTGTGAACATGTTCTCTCGGTACTTGTCCCAGTGGCCGGTTTTCTCCCAAAGAGATTGATCCAAAATTTGCGGACCCTTAACCTCAGAATATCCGTTATCCCGGTAAACAGCTCGCATGTACTGCTCTACCTCTTGCCAAAGAGTCCAACCTTTTGGATGCCAAAAAACAGTTCCAGGCGAGTGCTCATCGATATGAAAGAGGTCGAGCTCACGACCCAAGCGCCTATGGTCGCGCTTCTCCGCCTCCTCTAACATGACTAGGTACTGCTGCAATTCCTCTTTAGTAGCCCATGCAGTCCCGTAAACACGTTGCAGCATTTCGTTGTTATGGTCGCCTCGCCAGTAAGCACCCGCCAGTTTCATGAGCTTAAAGTGCTTTAAACGCCCAGTAGAGGGGACGTGTGGACCTCGGCATAAATCTGTAAACGCACCTTCAGAGTACAACGATACATCTTCCCCCGCGGGAATTGAGCCGATGATCTCAGCCTTATAGTGCTCGCCCATGTCTTTAAAAAATTTAACTGCAGCGTCGCGTTCCATGACTGTTCTTTTAACTGGTTCGTCTTTGGCGCTTAACTCATTCATACGCCGTTCGATAGCGACCAAGTCCTCTGGTGTGAAGGGTCTTGAGTAAGAGAAGTCGTAATAAAATCCGTTCTCAATGACAGGGCCAATAGTGACTTGTGCTTGCGGGAACAATTCTTTCACAGCGTAGGCCAACAAGTGTGCGGTGGAGTGACGAATGACTTCTAGACCATCAGCATCCTTAGCGGTTACGATGGAAACTTTGGAGTCCTCAGTAATCAAATGTGAAGAGTCCACCAAAACACCGTTCACGCGCCCAGCAAGGGTTGCCTTAGCAAGGCCAGCACCAATGCTTTGAGCAAGTTGGTCCACCGTTACAGCAGAGTCAAAAGAGCGAACAGATCCGTCGGGCAGCGTTATTTGAGGCATGGTAAGTAAGTGATTACAAAGTAAACAAAACTAAGTCAACTTTGTTGAGTTTCAAAGTTCTTAGCAATGCTCAGAAATTGTTTGTTGTGATATGTTTTAAACGTCTTGGTTAACCAATGCATGAGCCTTCATTTGCATAAGCTCTTACTAGCATTGATCTCAGGTGGAGATTTTACTCTTGGTCAAAGTACTCCCAATCTTGCAGTGTCGCCGGCTCGAAAAAACATCTTTCATTTGATCTAATTTAATCAAAAACGGTGACTACATTACACCTCTAAAAACCCCGTTCTCACTGGGAGTTCCAAGAAATCTCAGGGCGTTTTTGCTCTGGACAAACGCGATTTCAGAGGGAAAAACACATCTGTCAGAGGGGAAAAATGCGTTTTCAGAGGAGAAAAATACAAAATAATTGAAAAAAAGTTGTTTTTCCCTAGGTAAATGGCATTTTTTCCATTAGCATCCGCAGTGCTGTATCTCTCAACAACAGATACAGTATTTCACTTAATCTAAAAAAGGAAATCTAAAAAATGGCAACTGCAAAAAAAGCTGTAAAAAAAGCAGCAAAGAAACCCGCCGCAAAAAAGGCTCCCGCTAAAAAAGTAGTAGCTAAAAAAGCTCCTGCGAAAAAAGTAG
>CAIRBP010000070.1 GCA_903876885.1 uncultured Burkholderiales bacterium
CAGCTTCTTGGGTTGACGGGGTTGAGGGAAAAAGTGCAAGGCGTTTATTGCCGGTGACTGCGAGTAAATCAACATTTTTTTGTTTAACGAACGGCAAAATAGTTGGAACAGTTGAAAAAAATACCTGGGTGCGGCCGGCAATCAAATCGATCACTGCAGGACCACTTCCTTTATATGGAATATGGGTCATAGCCATGCCGGTTTTGGCTTTGAAAAGCTCTCCAGAGAGATGGTTGATACTCCCGTTTCCCGCCGAACAAAAATTCAGATTCACATCTTTCTTTTTGGAATAAGCTATTAGTTCATTGATGTTTTTCAAACCCAAATTTTTTGAAGTAACAATCAATATCGGTCCCTTACCAATCAAAGCTACAGGTGAAAAATCTCGATCAGGATCGAACGGCAAACTGCTATCAAGCGATGAATTAGTTGCAAACGTAGATGTAGCAAAGAGCAAGGTGTAGCCATCTGCAGGGGCTTTGGCTACAAAGTTGGCGCCAATGGCACCGCCTCCGCCGCCTTTGTTTTCTACAATTACGGTTTGTTCTAGTTTTTCAGACAACAACTTACCCACATCACGCGCGATGCTGTCAGTTCCGCCACCGGGTACAAAGGGCACAATTAAGGTGATAGTTTTTGATGGAAAAGGTAACTCAGCCCAAATTGGTAGGTTTAAGGTCAAGAGTGTTAGTGCAAACAACAATTTTTTCATTGAAATCTCAATATGGAAGTCTGCCTTTAACGCACAAATATTCTACAAAAATGTGTGAATGATGATTATTCAAAATTTCAGTATTTTTGCGTAAATTAGAAAATGAAAGCAGTGAGCTAACAAGAAATTATCTTATTACAAGATTATTATCCAATAATAAAGTATCAAAATTTAATGCAAATTTGATATATTGTGTTTTCCTTAGAAATAAAAAATTTTGACTTTTTCGCAATTACACCTAAGTTAATATTTTGAAATCCTTGCTGCAAAACTTGGTTTTACTGCAAGAGTGACAAACCCTTTGATAAAACCGCAATTTCTCGTGCTAATCTTAATATATGCCAAACTCACCCGCCTCAGAAGAACTAATTGACTCTCGATATGCAGCGTGGCGTCTGTTGATTACTCTTTTCCTGGTAACTCTAGGAAGTAGTTGCATGTACGTAGTAGCGGTTGTACTCCCGCCCGTCCAAGCAGAGTTTGGTATCAGCCGAGCCAACGCCTCTTTACCTTATACCCTTATGATGATTTGTCTTGGATTAGGTGGCGTGTGGACTGGTAATTTAGCCGACAGAGTTGGCATCTCAAAAGTAATTTGGATGGGGTCAGCGGCTGTAATGGCGGGATTTATAACAGCAGGTCTTGCACCTAACATTTGGGTATTTGGACTAGCACACGGTTTATTACTAGGCCTCTTGGGTAGCTCTGCTACCTTTGCGCCGCTTATGGCAGACACATCCCTTTGGTGGAATAAGAGAAGAGGTATTGCAGTAGCTATTTGTGCTAGCGGTAACTACGTTGCGGGTGCGGTTTGGCCCCCATTGGCGCAGTGGGGAATAGAGAGCATTGGATGGCGCTACACGTATGTAGCTATGGGCTTTTTTTGCGGTATCTGCATGGCATTACTCTCGTTAGCCATGAGACAACGCCCTCCGTTGGTGAGCACAAAAAGTACATCCCCAAATTCTTCAATATCTTCTAATAGTTATTCATCAGCTCGCCCATTTGGACTGCAACTAGGTCAAGCTCAACTATTGCTTTGTGTGGCAGGTGTATCTTGCTGCGTAGCTATGGCTATGCCTCAAGTTCATATCGTTGCCTATTGTGGAGATTTAGGTTATGGTGCAGCTAGTGGCGCACAAATGTTATCTCTCATGTTAACTTGCGGGATCGTAAGCAGATTACTGTCAGGTTGGATTTGCGACAGAATTGGCGGAGTGTCGACTTTATTACTGGGTTCCGCGTTACAGGGTGTCGCGTTACTATTGTTTCTACCATTTGATGGTTTAATTCCTCTGTACATCATCTCAGGAATGTTCGGCTTGTTTCAAGGCGGAATAGTACCGTCATATGCCATCATTGTTCGCGAACACTTCCCGCCAAAGGAGGCTGGAACTAGGGTGGGTTCTGTGATCATGGCAACTTTATTAGGTATGGCTCTAGGTGGATGGTTATCTGGGAAAATTTTTGATATAACAGGTTCTTACCAAGCTGCCTTTTTAAATGGGTTAGCTTGGAACTTATTAAACCTATCAATTAGCTTTTGGCTTTACTGGAGATTGCGCTCCAAAAGAGTACAACTTAGCACCAACTCGTAATCTACAACTAATTTATATATAAAAGCAACCTCTAAGGATCTAGGGTGATAACAATTCATTTGAGTAGTATCCGCTCAAGTATTTAGGGGCTTGAGTTAAATCACCTCAATTAACAGAAATAAAACAATTCTTAAAAATTTTACTTAAAAAAACATGAACGAGTTAGCTTTAGGGATCTGAATCAACATCATTAAAATATCAGCTTAAGAGTTAAAAAAGAATGATCTAAAGAAAAAAGAGTTCACTATGATTGAAAATCAACATCACATGCCCAAGGGCGGTTGGATTGCAGCCGCGTTATCAGCTTTTGGAGCCGCGCTATTTCTTTTGTGGCAGCCGATCATGGATTATTTTATTACGGGGACATATGACGACAACTTAGTCATACAACTAGAGGCTGAATCGATGAAAATAGATTCAGATACTAAACTCTTAGTTATTCGAGTTAGGACAGCAAATAGAGGAAATGTACCTGTTAAGTTAACAACGGAGGGGAGAGGCGATCTAACGCTTGAAATACATAAAATTGAAAGGGGTGAGGCAAGCCAATGGATAGATCCAACAAGTACACCAGTGCTAGCTAAGAAAGTGATCCTAGAGGGGAGTTCAGGCGATCAAATAGTGCCACCGGGATCTTATTTAGAAAAAGAGGTTGCAATACCGTTACCCAAGGGCACTTATTGGTTAAAAGGAACTCTTAATAGAAAAAGTGGAGATCAAATCAGTGAGGGTACTTATTATGAACATGCCAAGCCAATGAACCGTGATCAGTAAAACCGCTAAACAATACAACAATAGATAAATAGCCTTAGGTTAATTGAATTTTAAAAGGTCAAAAATGATTTGTGGAGCCAAAATTCGTTCGCTTGGTATTTGTAAAAAGCACGGATTAATGAATGGACGTTGTCGATCACGTAGTGGTTTTTCTCCCAAAAGGCAAGATCAATGTAATGCTAAAGAAAAATTATTCGCAAATAATTTGAATGTTAAAAATAATCTATATCACAACCAAATTAAATTATGTGCTGCAATCATAAACACTTTGGGGAAAATAGTTTCTAAACCAAGAAAAAAATCGAACTCAAAAAATAAAAACTGATCTTCCTTTTACACTGCGGATTCAAAATATGATTATAGCCATCTACTGGTTCAGAAACGATTTGCGGCTATTAGATAACCCGTCATTCAATCAAGCTTGTCGGAATACAAATTTTCTGTTGCCCATTTTCATAAATCAAAATAAGGCACATGATGAGACACCTATTTCTCAGCCAAAATCTAGCAAACTGCGTAAAGACTTTTTAGAAGAGTCATTGAGAGATTTAAGGACTCAGCTAAAGAAATTAAACTCAAATTTATTTGAGTTGGAGGGCGATTTTCTACAAGTATTCCAAGATCTGCAATTACAACTTGATACGAGGATTATTTATTGTGAAGAAATTCAAGCTGAAGAGGAATTAGAACAACTAGACAGATTAAGAGATGCAGGTTTTGAAATAAGATCACTTTGGCAGTCAAGTATGATTGAACCGAACTCTTTGCCATTTGATATAGCGGATATGCCTGGTGTCTTTACCCAGTTTCGTTTGCAAGTAGAAAAACAAAAAATAAAATTTACACCACCTATTGAATCACCTACTGCGATACCTCCACTACCACTCATCACTGGAATTAAAAATGAGTCATCTCCTCTTCAGGTGGTCATCAAAGATAAATTATTTTATGGAGGCGAAAGCAAAGCGCTTTATCATATTGGTCAATACTTTGACCGCCGTTTAGCCGACACTTACAAGAAAACTCGTAACGGGCTGATTGGTATGGACTACTCTAGCAAGTTCTCCCCTTGGCTTGCCCTTGGATGCTGTTCAGCGAGAACTATTGCAAATAAACTCACAGAATATGAATACGAGTTTGGTAGTAATGACGGAACATATTGGATCTGGTTTGAATTACTTTGGCGTGATTATTTTCGTTTCTTAAGCTTTAAAACGGAAAATCAAATTCATAACAAAAAAAATGATAGTGAGGAAGTGAGTGACGCGAGAACAAATAATTACCTGACCGAGTTCAACGGTATAAAGTTTAAGCGCTGGTCAACAAGTTATACAGGAGATTCATTTATTGATGCCGGAATGCGGGAGCTTATTTCTACTGGCTATTTATCTAACCGCATGCGTCAAGTTGTTGCAAGTTATTGGATTTATAACCTATCAGGTGACTGGCGGGTCGGAGCTGCTTGGTTTAAGGCGCAATTGATTGACTATGATGTGTATAGTAATCAAGGCAATTGGCAATATATTTCTGGTAAGGGATTAGACCACCAAGGAGGAAGACAATTTAATATTGCCAAACAAACACAAGACCATGACCCGAACGGCATTTATCAAAAACTTTGGTTAACTTAATTTCCAGTCCCACTTAACCTCTACGTTTAATTAAGTGTGCCGCGAGTGCTTGATCAAATATAAGTCTATTTCCTTTAAATATTACGGTTTATTTTTTAAATCACCAAGTTAGTTTATTATGGACGCATGAAAAGATGCGTAGCACTATCTGTTTACTGCATTAATTCAAGTCTTTCATCGGTTATAGACAACTAGTCGTTATTAAAATGCTTAAATTTTCTTAACGGATAAAAATGGTTAATTTGCAAAAGTTTTAATAAATAATAATTCGAAATGTCTTTGTATAAATCTACTGAAATACCCTCCTCAGTCATGGAAAGTCAAGTCAAGCGTAAAGTGGGTTGTACATTTAAAATTCAGGGGGAGATACTTCCGTCTAGAGTAGTCGCTGACTTACGAACCGATCACGCCGGTGAGGTTGGTGCAGTTTGCATTTATAAAGGTGTGTTATTTTTTTCTCGTGATCAAGCACTTCGCAATTTTGCTGAAAGACATTTGGCAACTGAACAAAATCATCTTATGAGAATCAAAGAATGGTTGCCACCCAAGGACTACAGTATTTTGTTACCCCTTTGGCGTTTTGCAGGATTTATGACTGGCGCATTGCCAACACTGTTTGGACCCAGAGCGGTTTACGCTACTATTGAAGCGGTTGAAACTTTTGTAGATTTACACTACGAAGAGCAAGTACAAACTCTGCAGGATCAACCACATCTTAACCTACTAAGTCAAACACTAAAAGAATGTCAGGCAGATGAAATTATTCACCGCGATGAAGCTGCAATTGAGCGTGGTTCTTTAAAATTAGGATTTTGTTTAAAGTTGTGGTGCGCTATTGTTTCCTGGGGTTCACGAAACGCAGTAATAGTTTGTCGCTATATTTAAACTGCATTACTTTTCTGATCTATTAACCTGTCATGCAGTTTGTCTACCGTCTAATATTATTGTTCTTGGCATGTAGTAACCTGTGTTTTGCCTCACAAAATCAACAGCAATATGCAAGAATATTTTTACTTGGAGAGATTCACGATAATCCAAATGCTCATAGCCTACGTTTAGACTTTGTCAATAAATTGATTTCAGAGAACGAAAAGCCCATAGTAGCAATGGAACAGTTTGACCGAGAGACCCAGCAAACTCTTGATGTTGCGCTTAGTACTTGCAAGGATGTGAGTTGTGTTCTTAAAACTTCAAGTACGCCTGGATGGAATTGGCGCTTTTACGAACCATATGTGCAATTAGCATTAGATAAAAAAATAACACTAATCGCTGCTAATTTATCAAATAGTGATGTACGTAAAGTTATAAATAACGGCTTTTCGGCTGTTTATAGTCCAGTATATATTGCCGATTACGAACTGAATCAAATCCCTTCTTTGATAGTTCGCGCTCAAGAAAAATCAATACAAGATGGTCACTGTAACATGTTGCCTGCGCAGGCAATTGGGCCAATGGCTCAGGGCCAAATTGCTCGTGATGTTTGGATGGCAAACATTATTAATAGCTTTCAAGATCAGACTGTCATTCTTATCGCTGGTAATGGACATATTAGAAAAGACGCAGGAGTTTTTTACTGGCTTTCGCAGAAAAATAAATTACAAGCACAAGTACACGGTTATGTAGAGCAAATTGATAATAACTATTCAACATGGTTTGATTACATTCATGAAGTAGCACAATTTGTACGTGAAGATCAATGCGTTTTATTTCAGAAACACATTAACAATAAATAATATTAAAATATTGATGGAGATTTTTATTTTTATATGAATAATTCAAAATTCAATATACTATTTGTATGCATGGGGAATATTTGTAGAAGTCCCACAGCGCATGGTGTATTTTTAAAAAAATTAAGCGATCACAATCTTTTAGATAAGATCAAAGTTGATTCCGCAGGCACTCATAATTACCACCCTAATTCGCCACCGGACAAACGCAGTCAAAAGCACGCATTAAATAGAGGATACGATCTATCAGACTTACGAGCTAGGCCTGTAGTTGATAGTGATTTTGAAGAATTTGACTTAATATTGGCTATGGACTGGGATAATCGTGCGCTTCTTGAGGAGAAATGTCCCGAAAAGCATATTAATAAAATTCGCGGTTTAGCTGAGTTTTTACAAAAAACTCAAGCCTCTGTCATACCAGACCCTTACTACGGAGGAGATCAAGGTTTTGAAAATGTACTTGATTTAATTGAAGAAGCTACTGATGGCCTATTGGAATTTGTATTAAAAAAATAGCTACTTGTATATATTCAGTTCAAGTACAAAAAAATATTTCTTGTAAATATTAATAAATAAACTAAATTAAAAATCTAGTACTAGAAACTCCAGTTTCGAGTAGATGAGATTGTTAAAAAAATCCCAGAGGATTACTATAGCTACTAATCATTTTGTAGCTACTACTAAAAATATCGGGTACAAGAAATCTTCTTTAATTTCGTTGTAAGCAGTAAAGAATTGAATATTCTCAAAACTGTTCATCATCAATATTTCACTAAGTTCGTGTCGATCAAATCCAAAATGGAAGATCCCCTCAGAGCCAGGAGTATGAAAAGTTCCTGGCTCCGTATCCAAATCTGATAAAGCAATTTTCCCGCCCTCCTTTAAATGGGCTGAGAATTGTTTAATTAGATTATTTGTATCCTCAATGTGGTGTAAAGACATTGCACTAATTATTAAATCATATTTCTCACCAGTAGGTGTTGTTGTAAGATCATGGCATAGTACCTTTACTACGCCCTTAAGCTCTGGCTTTGAAATCAGCTTTTGCAGCATAGATTCAGAAATATCAACAGCAGTTATTTGCCTAACATAAGGTGCGATTTGAGTTGAAATCAAACCAGTACCTGCACCAAAATCTAAAATGTGCATTTGCTTATTTAAAGCAACATTTTTCAAAATACATTCACCAATTGCTGTAGAACGTTTTTTTATTCGCTCATTTGTGTCGTATGTTTCAGATTTTTCTTGAAATAAATCGCTCATTTTGCTCACCGTGTAATTTCAATAGGGTTTACGATTATTCGTGATTAGATATTATCTGACTCAATCCCTGGTTATCCAGGCACATAAACGAGAACTATGGCCCTAAAATGATTGAGTGCATTTTTAATTTTCCCTCGTAATTTCTTAATTTAGGAATATCAACATGAAAAAAATAATCTTACTAGGTTTATCTGTATTTGCTATGCTTACTAGTGTCTGGTCCGCTGAGTATATGGACAAAACTCCGTTCCAACTATCCAGAGCTTTTTCACCAGGAGTTATAACCCAGGGCGGTAAGATTGTATGGGTGGCAGGTCAAACCTCCACAGTTGATAATAATGGTAAAGATATATCGAATAATTTTGAAGCTCAAGTCAAACAAGATTTCGCTCAAATTGATGCTGTTTTACGTGATGCTGGTGGGTCATTGGCTAACGTAGTACAAATGACGGTTTTTATAAAAGAGTCCCGTTACGGGGATAAATTTGTGGAAATGAGAAAAGACTTCTTTCAAAACGGAAACTATCCTGGTAGTGCACTAATCACAGTTACGAATTTTGCTCGCCCAGGTATAGAGATTGAAATACAGGCGATTGGTGTAATAGGCGATGAATGCTCTAGTGAACACAGATGCTCTGTCAGGAAGAAGTAAAGCGCATTTAAATTTATTTTTAAAAACCAAAAGAACTCTCTACCTCTTCTTATTTCACAAAAGAGTAATTACCTTGGGCAAGAGGTTGAGAGTTCTTGTTAATAAAACTGATTTCGAATTCAGACTAATCCAGTTTTATTCCTGAATTTTTAATAATCGTTCCGTACCTATCTAAGTCGCGTTTTATTTGTTCACCAAATTTCTCCGGGGACTGAGGCGTTGGCTCTATACCTAAAATACCTAGACGCTCCTTTACCTCAGGCTCGTTAAGAACATAATTCAGCTCTGCGTTTAATTTATCTATGATTGCTTTGGGTGTTTTGCTTGGAGCCATAATTCCAACCCATGCATTAATTTCGAAATCAGGGAGTCCACTTTCAATAAAGGTTGGGACCTCAGGTAATGATTTAGATCGCTGTGCACTGGAAACAGCAATAGGTACCAATTTACCAGTTTTCACATATTGAACAGCTCCTGCAATCGCCGTATATACGAGCGGAACATTACCTCCTAAAACATCTGTAATTGCTTGACCGCCTCCCTTGTAGGGAATATGGACAAGATTAGCGCCTGTTCGTTGCTTTAGTATTTCTCCTGCAATGTGGGGTGTTCCACCAGTACCGGATGTTCCAAAACCAAGCCCCTCTGGGGTTTGTTTTGAAATTTCAACGACATCTTTCAGAGTTTTGATTTTCGCTCCTGGATATGCAACCAAAATTAATACTGCATCACCAATTTTTCCGACTGGTGTGAAGTCGCGGACCGTATTGAATGGAATTTTCTGAAAAATATGTGGATTGATAACCATTGTTCCATCAAAGGCAAGAACCAAGGTGTACCCATCCGGCTCTGCTACGGCTACTTGTTGGGTGCCAATATTCCCAGACGCCCCTGGTTTATTATCAACAATGACTTGTTGGCCAAGTCTTTTTGATAGAAACTCAGCAATCAAGCGACCACTGGTATCAGTTACTCCACCAGGTGTAAATGGGACTACCAAACGAATAGGCTTGGTAGGATAAACTGACTGCGCCTCAGATGTGTGAGTTACAAGAATAAGAGTTAAGCTTAGTAAGCAACTCGATAAAGACAGTACAGATATATTAACTAAGTTTAAACACCGATTAAATTTGAACATAGAGATGAGTTTTCCCACTTTTAAAGCCATTGAATAAAAAAGTAACAAAAGAGAAATTAATGCAGAAAACAATGAAATGTCTTAAATTGTTTTCACTTTTAATTTTAAAGAAAGAGAATTTTATAATTTTTCGAAGATAAGCAGTTTCCCGATAAACCCTGTAGCTATAGAGTTAATTTAAAAACGAATTCTTAGAGAATAATCTAAACTCAAGACCATTAGATTAGAATTATCAGTCACAAAAGAAGTCTTTCCTGTTTATACACACTCCATCAATTTTTGCTTCATAACTATGCCCTCCCCAACTAGTCACCACCCTTCGTTTCAAGCTCGTAGAGCAGCTTTGAGTTCAAAAATTAAATCTGGCTCAATCGTTATAGCACCTGGTGTTTTCGAGATGATATCGGCAAAGATGGCAGACTCTCATAATTTTGATGCTCTGTATATGACAGGTTACGGTACAGTCGCATCTTATTTAGGTTTACCAGACGCAGGTATCGCAAGCGGATCGGAAATGCTGAACCGGGTCTCCCAGTTCGGAAAAATTACGCAAACACCTCTCATCTGCGACGCAGATACCGGTTACGGAGGCCTACTTAACGTGATGCATACGGTTCGGGAGTACGAACGAGCTGGCGCATGTGCCATCCAACTAGAGGATCAAGAATATCCAAAAAAATGCGGTCATATGCTTGGCAGACGGGTCATTGATAGTGCTGATATGGTTCAAAAAATTCGTGTTGCTGTTGAAACCAGGGACGATCCTAACTTATTAATCATAGCTAGGACTGATGCTCGTACAACCCTTGGACTAGATGAAGCACTCCGTCGAGGCGAGCAGTACGCCAGGGCAGGTGCAGACCTTCTTTTCATCGAAAGTCCTGAATCTGTTGAGGAAATGGAAATACTGGGCAAAACGTTTAACACTCCGTTAGTTGCAAATATGGTTGACGGAGGACGCACACCTGTACTTAGTAAAAAAGAATTGGAGCGAATTGGTTTTAAATTAGCGATCTTTCCAACGACAGCACTCCTTGCGGCAGGCTCTGCATTTGAGTCCGTTTATAGTCATTTCAAAGTCCACGGATCTAGTTCAAATTCAGAAACACCTTTATATGATTTTCAGAAATTCTCTCAAATGATGGGATTTGATTGGGTAGCAGAATTTGATAAAAAGTACTCCAAAAAATAAGTGCACTTTTACAACCACAAAGCGATCTGTGTAAAAGATCAATAAGCTTTGGGTATTAACAACTTAAAGCTTTTGAAATTTTCAGATGCGCAAGTAAATAGCATTCATTTACGTTTTTAAAATCAGATAGAGTTATTATTTGGACGTTGCCGAGCTCGTTGATTGACTGCGACTGAACACCTCGTTTGTTGGCGCAATTTTGAACACAATAATGATTGAGACAATACATACACCAAACCATATGATCATTTTGGTCCACTTATTCGTTGATATTTCAGAGGAACCTTGGTGCAAGGTATCAAGTGAGTTTTGGAATTTTTTGTACTCAAGGTGAGCTTTTCCGGAACGGAAGGCTGCGTAAAGCGCCAAATAACTTAAAAGTAGCATTCCAATATGATTAAAGGTATTCATGTTATCGACCTATTAGTTTAAGTTCTAAGTTTTGTACTAAAAAATTGGGACAGTAGCTTTTTCAACTGCTTTCTTCTTTTTGATTCTGATTTCAATTCCAATCCTATATTCTAAAAGCTTGACGCTCATCCGTTCAAACAATAAGGGCAAAATACAATCTACGTAAGTGTCAAATAGTTAATCTAATGTTTAGGTGTAACTGTAAAAATTAGTTAGCTATTAATCAACACTACACAACAAATGAATACTAAATAATTCAATCAATTTGAATTCCTTTGAAAGTACAAATAATTAAAATTTCGATTTTCCTTACAAGAATTAAGGCGGAGCTAATCGATACGTTGCCGGAGTTCGGCTTAGTTTAATGGGGGAGGCAACGCCTTGATAATTTTCCCCAATACTTATAACCATTTCCCTGTGCTTAGTATGGCTATGGTTAAGCGCAGCACTCACAGTCAGGACTGGTGCACAGGGGACACCTAATTCCATTAGTTTATGACAAATAGATTCACCATCAAGCTTACTAAATTTGCTTAATAAATGTTTTTGTAACGACTCTCGATTTTTAGATCTAGCAGGTGCACTAGCATACTCGGTAATTGATGCTAACTCCTCTAATCCAAGAGCACCACACAACAAATTAAACTGTTTATCATTACCTACCGCTAAAAATATAGAAGTGGTTTTAGTAGGAAACGCGTCGTAGGGATAGATATTGGGATGCGCATTTCCGCTTAGTTTAGGCTCCTTCTTATCCATAAACCAATTAGCTGCATGAGGGTGTAAAAGAGATATTCCACTGTCAAACAAGCTTGACTCTACAAATTGTCCCCTCCCGCTCCTAGTTCTCTCATTAAGCGCGAGAAGAACACCAATTACAGCATTCAGTCCTGTGACCATATCAACAACAGGTAAACCGACTCTAAGCGGTTCACCGTCTTTTTCGCCATTCACGCTCATGATTCCTGCCATTGCTTGTACCGCAGCGTCATAGCCGGCCAAACCACCGAGTGGCCCGTCCGCCCCAAATCCACTCACGCGGCAATGGATAAGTCTTGGGAATTGTTTAGACAAATCCTCATAACCGATACCCCACTTCTCCATAGTGCCTGTTTTAAAGTTTTCTAAAACAACATCCGCACCCTGTAACAAGGTCAAAAGTGTGTCTCGTCCTGATTGACTTGCCAAGTCCAGAGTCATGCCTTTTTTGTTCCTGTTAAGACCCAAGTAATAGGCAGAGACCGCTTTACCGTCTATTTGCTTGAACGGAGGCCCCCAAAGTCTTGTGTCATCACCTTGTGGAGGCTCAACCTTTATAACCTCCGCGCCGTGATCAGCAAGCACTTGACCGCAGTAAGGACCACCCAAAATTCGGGATAAATCAATAACCCGCGTACCTGCTAAGGCCCCAGGTAAGCTCGTCGAGTCTTTTGACCTGTAGTTGCGAGAAATTTCATCTGTCAATTTATATCCTTAATTCCATATACCCATTAATCAACAGTTGCACCCGATACTTTAATTACCTCGCGCCACTTTGATGCTTCTTTGCGCATGTAGTTTGTAAGTTGCGCAGGCGTGAAGTCTATCGGCGTTTCTAATCCAAACTTAATTAGTCGCTCCCTTATATCAGCTTGATTCATCACTTGTGAAAAAGCCGTATTTAATTTATTCACCGTCTCACTAGGAGTCCCTGTTGGCACTACTATTCCAAAGAAAACGCTTGAATCAAAATCCTTAAGTCCTTGTTCATCTAAAGTAGGAACATCTGGCAAAACCTTTGAGCGGCTAAGCGTAGTGACTCCAATGGCGCGTAATTTTCCGGCCTGTATATGAGGGATAGCAGTTAATACATCCGTAAAAGACATCGTAACTTGTCCACCAATCAGATCGTTCAGCGCAGGGCCCGTCCCTTTGTAAGGGATATGTTGTATATCAGTAGCAGCATACATATTGAACAATGCGCCGGTTAGGTGAGATGATGCACCGCTACCCGAGGAGGCATAGGAGAGTTTTCCTTTGTTTGCTTTTGCATAAGCAATCAACTCTTTTAAATTATGCGCAGGTATAGAGGGGTTAATAACTAAAATATTCGGTAAGTATCCAATTTGTATAACTGGGGCAAAGTTCTTAAATGGATCATAAGAAATCTTGGGATACAAATAAGTGTTGATAGCTAAAGGCGCAGATGTACCAAATAAGAGGGTATACCCGTCAGCATCTGACCTGGCAACGGCCTCTGCGCCTAGGTTTGATCCAGCACCGGGCTTGTTCTCAACGATCATTGATTGTCCTAGGACAGGACGAATAGCAGTAGCAAGAATCCTAGCCATTGCATCTGTGGGTCCGCCCGGAGCGTAAGGCACCAGTAAAGTTAATGGCTTAGCGTTTGGGAAATTTGTACTGTTACTTTGCGCCCAAACGCAATTCAGAGCCGTCACCTCAAGTGCAAAACCAATACCTAAACTTGCTCTTACAACTCTCATCAAACTGGTACGTCTGTTTATATTTTGCATAAATTAAATCTGCTTTCAGTTAAATAAATTTACTGTCTCAACCCTTCCCTTGGATTGACTTTCCTCGAAGAGACAAGTCAAATCGGGCTGAACTCTTGCTTTGAGCGGATCTTGAACCGATAGTTGGTGTATCAAACCAAGTTGAGCTAAGGTCATTCGTCTAATAGATTCATACTGCGTTGCCTCCCAAGCCATTGCAACAACTGCAGTAACTCGGTACATAGAGCTCGCTACTTGCCTTGTTACTTCCTCATGCTCAGTATTATTCACGACGCTATCTATTAAAGAATTAACTCTTACTCTAGCTTGTGCTAATTGATATAGCGCTTGTGGATGCCATTTAGACTCTTTGATTAATTGGTCTAAATGTAAATTCCAAATAGGCAATGAGCCTTCGCGCTTGATCGCTCGAATAACATCAAGGGCTACTATATTGCTCGTACCCTCCCAAACAGAGCCTAAATGCGCATCTCTTAAGATTCTTGGATCACTCCACTCCTCAATATATCCGCAACCACCTCTTACCTCTAAAGCATCCCCGGTGACTTTGCGGGCGTCCCTGCAAGCTCTAAATTTCAGCAACGGAGTAAGTAATCGAGTCAATGCGTAAGCACCTTCTTCACCTGCATCCGATCTGCGAAGTGCCTCGGCTGCTTGGAACATCACAGTTCGAGCTTGCTCGGCACTCAGCATCATCTTTGATAATTGAGGTCTCATAAGGGGCATATCAATCAAACTTGCCCCAAAGGCTTTGCGGTGTTTTGAAATATACAAAGCTTCTCCAACCGCCCTTCGCATCAAACCCGCTGCGCGCATTCCGTTAGATAAGCGAGAGTTGTTGACCATATCGGCCATTTGAACAAATCCCCGACCTAACTCCCCGACTAACCAAGCCTTTGCACCTCTAAGCCTGATCTCTCCACTTGCCATTGAACGAGTGCCCAATTTATCTTTAAGTCTTACGATTTCAATTCGGTTATCACGTCCATCGGGCAACGTTCGAGGTAACAAAAATAAAGAAACCCCCTTCATCCCTTCAGGGCCACCCTCATGTCGTGCGAGAACCATCGCTAATGCTGCATCAGGGTTAGAACAAAACCACTTATCGCCAGACAACAACCAAGCTTGTGGATCTTTAGGATCATTTTGAGCAAGGGTCTCAGTAGCTGCAATGTCTGAGCCAGCACCTTGTTCGGTCATAAACATAGCGCCTTGACTCAGGGTATCCAAATCCTGTGAAGTCAGGTCCTCAAAGTATCGGCTAATCAATTGCGGTGATCCGTATTTAACCAAAGTACGTGTTAATGAATCGGTCATAGAAAGCGGACAACAAAGACCAAATTCAGCCTGAACAAATAAAAATGTCATTGCATACTTGGCGACCGCAGGCATTTTTGTTTCCCATCCAAGCACTCCACTCTTATGAGACAGGGCCGCGAGTCCAAACTCTGAAAAAGCCAATC
Source organism: uncultured Burkholderiales bacterium (assembly GCA_903876885.1). GTDB lineage: Bacteria > Pseudomonadota > Gammaproteobacteria > Burkholderiales > Burkholderiaceae_C > Limnohabitans. The sequence continues at coordinate 15,078 of CAIRBP010000070.1, forward strand.
TCTCCATTTCAACATAGGAGGGATGCTTCAAAATACTCTGCTTATCCCGTCCGTCCCTGGTTCTATGCTGAAGAGTCGGCGGATTGCTATCGGCCTGGCGTGCAAGTTCATCTAACTCTGCCCCTGCTAATTCCCCCAAACGAGTCAGGTGAGGCTGTAGATGCGTTAACAACTTAGCGGGCATATAAATTTTCAGTAATTGCTGAAAATCCGTGTCGTCAAGATACACATTAGTACCCGCTCTATCTGGAACCGGATATCTACTTTTCTCATTATTATCAGTGTGTTGAAAAGGCACTGAAATCTTTTCTTGAGTTAAGGGTAAGGCTCGATTATTCATTTGAGTATATAAACAATCCTAAAAAGCACAAGGACACTCTACAGTCCATACCCCAGAGTCTCCGATGATTTGTGGGTGTGCATGGGAATAAATCGACTGCGCTCTTTGTTTCTGTTGGTTTTGAGCAGTTTTCTTTGTTGATTTAGTGACCTTATAGTATTTACCGTAGTCATTGATTGGCAACCAGACCTGTTTAATCTCAGGCGCTTTCATTGCTAATTGAGTGAACGCGCCGTTTGCGTAGACAACCCGTCCACCCACCATGGTGAGTTCAGACTCTAAATCTTTAATAGCATCTACATCAATGCTAAAGAAATCCGCACTTAGTATGACTAAATCCGCTAATTTACCTATTTCTAAAGTTCCCTTCTTATTCTCTTCCTTAGAGATCCATGCACCGCCCTTGGTATACAAACCCAACGCCTCCTCTCGGCTGAGTAAATTATGATTACCTTGTAACTTTGCTCCGCCAAGGGTCTTGCCCGTAATAAGCCAATGAACCCCGATCCAAGGGTTATAACTTGTAGCTCTATTACCGTCTGTTCCTGCAGCTAAAGGGATACCCATCTCGCGGATGCGTTTGATGGGCGGTGCATCCGCACTCACTCGCTCACCGTAACGTTTATTGAAAGCCTCTCCGTCTAATGACATTCTGTTTTGAATGTTAATACTACCCCCCATCGCAGCAACCCGTTCCAAGGACTGTGCAGATATCGTCTCACAATGATCAAGCCCCCAACGCAGTCCGTTAAGGGGTACCTCTCGGTGAACTTGCTCTAGTACATTGAGAACGCGCTGCGCAGTTGCATCGTAACTCGTATGCATACGGAATGGCCAATTGTTAGACGCCAAAAATTTCCCTACGGCACTGAGCTGGCTCTCCATAACGGTTGGAATGACTTGTGGATCTTTATCAAAGTTTGTTACATCTCCAGCAGCCCACACAATATACTCACCGGCACCAATCATTCTGAAGTAATCATCGCCTTGACCAACTTGCACCATCTTTGACCAGTTTTGATAATTCTCCAACTCTCTTCCACCCCCCTGTGCGAAAAGTTCGTAGCCAATGCGTATGGTCAGTTGTTGATTCTGAGCAAGCTCTGCAATAGCAGCGTAGTTATCAGGGTAATTTTGCCCACCCCCACCTGCATCAATAACGCTAGTCAATCCCAATCGGTTGTTCTCACGCATAAAGTGCTGAGTAGATAGGATTTGGTCTTGCGCCGAGAGTCTTGGAATCTTAAGCCAAGTATTAACTAATGCTGGAAGGCCGATCGTTGCGACTAACAACCCAGTCGGATTACCAGCAGCGTCCTTTTCAATCATCCCACCAAATGGATTTGGAGTGTCTTTGTTCCAACCTAACACCCTTAGACCAGCTTGATTAATCCAGGCGCGGTCATACATATGCATGATCATTGCAGGAGTATCCCCGGTTGCGGCGTTAATTTCCTCTAGAGTCGGAAATCTTCTCTCCTCAAACTGAGCCCAGGTCCAACCACCAATAATTTGAACCCAGTGAGGCGCAGGTGTTCGCGCCGCTTGGGTTTGTAACATCTGTAGGCCTTGAGCAAGAGACTGGACACCGTCCCACCTCACCTCCATGGAATAAGTCAATCCACCTCGAATGAAATGGGTGTGCGCATCTATCAGACCGGGGATAATGGTTTTATTCTTTGCATCAATAGTTATAGTGTTGGGTCCACGAAGTTGCATTACCGCATGATCGCTACCCACTCTTTGAATTAAATCTCCTTTAATGGCTATAGCCTGAGCACGAGAATTTTTAGAGTCTAGAGTTACAATTTTCGCGTTATAAATTATTTTGTCTGCATAAAATTCCGAAGCTGAAGCGACTGATTTTTTTGGTGTTTCAGCAAAGCTAGTAACGGAACCAACTGTAGCGCCGGCTCCAATTAGATTCGTTAAAAAGCCGCGCCTCCCCATACTACCTCTTCTGCCACTGCTCTCGTCTACACCCACTGAGCCGCTTGAGCATCCTGGATCCGAGCAGTTCAGTTTGTAACAAGCTTTATTGAAGAGGCTATGAGAATTGGTATTATTCATTATGATGTTTTAGATATTTACAACAGAAATTTCAGCTCATAGGACTCCAGTGTCATTAAGAAAAGTACAAATGAACTGGGCTAGGTCCTTTATTGAGTATTCTTAAATGATACATATTAAATAGCAATAAGCGAGCTTTCTAAATTGACATAGGGTAATTCCCCGGTAGTCCCAAGTATTGATTTTTACTAAGTGATAAAAGCGTTAGGGGTAAAACCTTGATGATTTAAATTAATTTATTTAAATCAGATTTTTTTTTGTAAATACTCAACTAGTGTTGAGGGTGGGGGAAGAAGTTCCGCTTAACCAATCTAAGTACTGATCAAGATGCAACTAATTCAAATTTTCCAGGAGAGTTTCAAGAAAATCGCTTAGCGCTGCGGTCTTACCTACTTCTTTTCTGGTGCAAATAAACATCTGACGTACTGCCCACGGCTCGGGAAGAGGTTTACAAATCACATCACCTATGTTGGTTTTAGTGAGTCCGAAATCCTTGGGTAATAAACCAACACCAAGACCGGACAGGACCATCTTTAAGACTGCCTCAAAACTTCTCACCTCCACTCTTAATTTCATTGTTTTCTCAAGATTTGTTGCCTCAATCGTTAGAAGTTTCATCAAGTTAGCGCTCGCCTCTAAACCAATTAGGTCGTAATCAAGAACATCGGAATAAACAATAGATTCTTTTTTAGCTAGTGGATGATCTGCACGAAACAAGGCTGCGATATGGTCGGTTCTGTACTGAATTAAATCCAAACCCTCTGCAAAGGGACCCTGCATAATAATCCCAACATCCGCGTCTCCGGATAAAACTGACTGGATAATTTCATTACTCCACGCCTCATGAACTATCAATCTATAGTCTGGATATTTCTTAGAGAATCTGGCCAAATCTGCAGGCAAAAATTGCGCCATTGCAGAAGATGCTGCAAGTACCCTGATAACGCCTTTACTCCCAATCTCAAAGGTACTCATCTCTGATTGCATCTTGTTTAGATCCATCAAGATGTTTTTAGCGAAACTAATGAGCGCTTTTCCAGCTAAAGTGAGTTGTATGCCTTTTGATGTTCGGTCAAATAATGGGGCGTTAAATTTATGCTCCAACAAAGCTATACGCCTACTTGCAGCGCCCAAACTCATATGTGAGGCTTCTGCAGCTTTGGTAAGACTGCCGCATTCGGCTGCCTTTACAAAGAGCGCTAATGAATCATTATCAGGCAGCATTGAAACTAGAGAAGTAAATTGAGACTAAAAATTAAAAACTAACTTATAGTGAAAAATATCACCAAATTTCAAGTTTTCAAAGAAAGCTGTGCAAAAACAAGAGCGAAGCAAAGCCTTGAGGCTTCGTATCGCTCATTTTAACTGATCGGAATTTTGATGATCCGTCAAGTTGACGGTCTAAATAAAACTTAGTGCGACAAGGACTAATGAAATATCATCCATCAGCTTTCTGGTACCGGTCTATTTATATTCGCTTACTAACCGGTACCAGAAATATAGAAAATCTAATAAAACTTATTTGGAGGATTTTTAGTTAGCTGAGTACGTCTTAACTTTTTGATCCAAAATTTCAGACTTAATTGCTTTAACCCACTCAGGTGATTTTTGACCTACAGGAGTTGTTGTCGAATCGGCCGGAATAATCATCATTTGATCCATTACTTCAAATGGATACTTACTAGATTTCTTTGTCACTCCGAGCAACTGATCTTCTAAGCCTTGACCATCTGCCCTCATTTTGATTGAGCGACCAAAACCCTTGAATTCAATATTGTGCATAGCGTCAGCGACTTCCTCAGTCGTTGGCCATTTGCCGCCGTTAGATTTCATTGCCTGTTCGTATCCTGCCTTAAGACCCGCAAAAGCTTGGACCATGTGATAGACAGAGTAAATTGGGTAAGAATCGGTCTTGGCTTTAAACTTTTGCACAAACTGTTTATGTGCCGCATCATCCTTTGTCTCTGGGTGTAGGAAGTAATGATCACCTCTAGCCCCAACAATTACCCCGTCAGGTAAGGTTGAGCCAAGGCGCTCCAGCGAGCTTTCAGCTAAAGGTAGAACAAAAGCAGACTGTTTAAACAAACCGCGCTGTGCCGATTGGCGAACAAATGTATCTAAGTCCCCGCCCCAAGAAGTTGACAAGATGACATCTGGCTTGAGTGCGGACAAACGAGATACTTCAGTCGAGAAGTCTGAGGATCCAAATTTAGGAAAAAATTCTCCAACAACTTTAACATCAGGCTTGAGGGCTAACAAAGTATTTCTAAAAATCTCCCACGAATCTCGACCCCAAGCATAGTCTTGGTTGACCACTGCAATAGTTTTAAAGTTTGGGTTTATTTTTAGCAAATAAATCACCGAGGCAACCATCTCGGTTGTTGCATTTGCTTGTGTACGAACTACGTAACGAAATTTCTTTTCCTCTAAAATTTTTTCGGTACCGCAGTCCCACATGATATTGAGAACCTTTAGATCTTCAGCTACTGGGGCTACGGTATTGCAGTTTCCGCTAGATATGGCCGAGAGCATTGTTCGCACGTCTTGATCTTGAACTACACGGCGGTATTCTGACAACAGTTTATCGCTACCTAACCCCTCATCGATAAAAATAGGGGAAAGCTTTACGCCTGCAATTCCGCCTTTGGCGTTAATGTCATCTATCATTATTTCGGCAGCAGCTTTAGCGGGAACACCAAACACAGAAGCCGGTCCAGAGAGAAATGTTGTGATACCAATTTTCAGTTCTGCAGGTTTTTGCTGAGCAAAGCTTAGCCCACAAAGCGCCAATGAACCTAATAAAAGTGTTAACTTATGTGAAATTTTCGTTTTCATAATTTATCTCCGTTTAATTGTTTTCTAACTCAATTTAAATTGTTCGACCGCCGTCAACTGGTAATTCAACACCGGTAAAGAACTCTGCCTCTGGACTTGCAAGGAATAGCGCTGCTGCAGCTACGTCGCTTGGCATTGAGAAACGTCCTAGTGGAATAGAACCTAAGAATTTCGCCCTATTCTCAGGCGTATCAGGTAATCCCATGAACTGAGTGAACATGCCTGTTTCTCCTAAAACTGGACAAATTGCATTGACCCGAATTTTTTCTGGGCCTAATTCAACAGCCATTGATTTAGAAATAATATTAACAGCTGCCTTAGATCCGTTGTACCAGGTTAGACCAGGGCGTGGACGAATTCCTGCAGTAGAGCCGATATTGAGAATCACGCCTTTTCCTTTTTTACGCATATGAGGGATCACAGCGTGAGTCATAAAGAAAATAGACTTAACGTTAATGTCATAGACACGGTCAAATTCAGCTTCAGTTACGTCAAGCAAGGGTTTATTCAGGTGTGTAACTCCTGCATTGTTTACAACAATATCAGGAGCTCCAAATGTTTTTATTGTGTGCTCCACCAATGCATTTACGCTATCGGATTTTGAGACATCACAGGTGAAAGCACTTGCACTAGCGCCTAATTTATCGGCCACCGATTTGGCTGCATCACCGCGAATATCGGCAATAACTACTTTAGCTCCCTCCTTGACATAGAGCTCTGCAATGCCTTGGCCAAACCCTCCTCCAGCGCCGGTAACTATAGCAATTTGATTGTTTAATTTTCCCATTTATTTCTCCTTATTTACCCGTGATAGTTGATTACAGTTTTTGTCGCGCTTACCTCTTCAAGCGCCAAAAATCCTTTCTCGCGCCCATGCCCGCTCTTCTTGACTCCTCCAAATGGCAATTCAACACCGCCTCCTGCTCCAAAAGAATTTATATAAACCTGACCGGCTTTTATTGATTTAGACACCCTTTGCTGACGACCTCCGTTTTCCGTCCAAACTGCAGCCATTAAGCCGTAATCGGTACCGTTCGCTAAAGCGATTGCCTCAGCTTCAGTTTCAAAGGACATAGCGGCTAACACAGGCCCAAAAATTTCCTCTTGATTACAACGGTGATTGATAGGCACATTGCCTAAAAGAGTTGGGGTTACGTAATAACCCTCTTTTGGAAGTCCGGGTGAAATAACACCTTGAGCGACTACATCGATGTTGGATTTTTGAGCTTCTTTAAGGAAGAATTCAACACGTTCACGTTGAGCGAGATTTACAACTGGGCCGCAGTCCAAGTCCATATCAGGTGTACCTACTTTGACCTGCGAGAATTGTTTTGCTAATTTCTCCATTATTTGCGGGTAAATACTCCTCTCAACAATCAAGCGACTACCGGCAGTACAGGTTTGACCTGTATTCGCAATAATTCCTCGGGTAATAATAGGCACTGCTCTATCCAGATCGCAGTCGCCGAATACAACGTGTGGAGATTTGCCTCCAAGCTCGAGCACACATTTGATTACGTTTTTAGCAGCGGCTCTTTGCACGAGCACACCCACTTCATTGGATCCAGTAAAGGAAATGAAATTAATTCCAGGATGCTCAGAAAGAGCGGCACCTGCCTCCTCCCCAAGCCCTGTTACGATATTGATCGCTCCCTCAGGGAAACCTACATCTCTTGCTAGCTCAGCAATACGAATCGGCGTTAGACACGCATCTTCTGCGGGTTTTACGACTACAGCATTACCCATTGCTAAAGCAGGAGCAATACTCCTTCCTAGCATTTGAGCAGGATAATTCCAAGGAATAATATGCGCTGTAACGCCCAGAGGCTCTCTCAGCACATTGACGGTGTAGCCATTTAAAAATGGTAAAACCATTCCGTGTATTTTGTCTGACCCAGAACCGTAAAACTCAAAGTAGCGCGCCAAAACGGTTATGTCTGTGCGAGCAGTAGTCATCGGTTTACCGGTATCTCTGGCCTCAAGCAAAGCTAACTCCTCATGATTGGCCAATACCTTCTCGCCTAACTTAACCAACAAACGACCACGCTCGAGGGCGGTTAACTTGCCCCATGCAGACACTAACGCGTTATTTGCCGCCGTGACCGCCAAATCAATATCAGCCTTTTCCCCTCTTGGTATCTCATCAAACTTCTTTCCATCAACTGGGGATAAGACGTCTAATACCTTACCCGACTGGGCACTCACTGATTGCCCGTTAATAAACATCTTGGCCATTCAATTCTCCTTTATTATCTAGTGGGTCGTATCAACAAATGAACCACGCTCTATTGTTAAAATTTGGTTAGGTATATCGCTCAGCAATGCAGAGTTTGACTCTGTAATCAACACTGAGAGATCGGGGCGACTTGTTCGCAGTCGACCCAGTGCTTGTGAATACTGAAGGGCAAGTGCAGGGGCTAAGCCTTGGAAGGGTTCATCTAGTAAAACAACTGAACTGCCCACCATCAAAGCTCGTCCAAGCGCAACCATCTTTCCCTGACCACCAGATAAGGCAGATCCTGAGCGGGGCAGCATAACTTTTAGTTGAGGAACAACATCTAAAACATGCTCTAGTCTTTCCTCAATTTCTAATTTAGTCATTTTTTGAATTCCACACGGGAACTCTAAATTTTCTTGAACAGAAAGAGTTGGAAAAATCACCCTATCCTCAGGTGCATATCCAATCCCAAGACTTGGGCGCAAATGTGCTTTAGAGAAAATTAAATTATGTTCATCCAAGTGCATATCTCCAGAGCTCGCAGGAATTAGACCCATGATGCTCCGCAGTAAAGTAGTTTTGCCTGCCCCATTTCGTCCGACTACGGCAATCGTTGTACCAGCGTGAATCTCAAGGGATAGTGAGCGAAGAATTGGGGAGCCCTCCAAAGACACACATAGTTTATTAATTTTTAGCATGAAATATCCCCTAGCACTTCTTTTCTTATTTGGAGATTGTTGAGCACATCACTAGGCGCTCCGTCTGCGGCTATTTTTCCGGAAATCCAAGCGGCAACTCTAGTGGCGTATTGGGAAACGATATCAACATCATGTTCCACAAACCAACTGGTAACTTTACGCTCCTCAAGCGCTTGCATGACGAGCGCCATGAGTGCGTGCTTATCGTCGGAGGAAACTCCACTAGTTGGCTCATCCATGATAATTAGCTTAGGGTTGAGCATGAGAGTCATTGCAACGTCTAATAATTTCTTATGTCCTTCTGGTAAAGCACCAGCGAGCTCATTAGCATGCTCTTTTAGTCCTACTAACTCCAGTGTCTCCATAATCTCATTTGAATTGACTGACTTAGACAAGGGTTTTAGGATTGACAAATTGCCCATTCGAGCAGCAGCTGATATCTCCATACACTGTGTAACAGTATGTTCTACAAATAATTGTGGAAGTTGAAACGAGCGACCCAAGCCCAAGCGAACTATGCTTCTTGGGGTTTTGCCAGTTATTTCTTGTCCATTAAAAAAAATCTGACCTGAATTAGGCCTGAGATAGCCAGTGCAGATGTTGATAAATGTTGTTTTGCCTGCCCCGTTTTGCCCAATGACTGCTAAACGCTCTCCTGCATTTAATTCAAAGTTAATGTGGTCTGCCGCTACAACACCACCAAAGGCTAAATTTACGTTTTTTGCGACCAAGATAGGTTGACTCATGTTTAGGCTTCCTTATTCTTGTTGCGTTTTTCAAATGCACCCATAATCCCGTTTGGAGCAACCACAATGACAATAAGAAGAGTGACTCCGAGTAAGAGTTGCCAAACACCTGCCATGTAAGCGGCTGCAGTTAATTTGACAATTTCAAAAATTGCTGCGCCAACAAATGGCCCAAGAGAGTGGCTCACACCACCAAGTACAGTAATAAACACGAGTTCTCCCGAACGTGTCCAAGAGCCAATATCTGGTGTTACCAAGCCCTGTGCTAAAGCAAAGATTGCTCCCGCTAAACTAACAAAAAGACCTGAGATCACGTAGCCAACCCATAAAACTCTGTGCGCAGAGAGCCCTAAATATTCAAGTCGTGTCTCATTACTCTTCAAACCAAGTAATGCCTCCCCAGATGCGGATTTGATAAATCTTTGATAAAACCAACCAGCGACAACTGCGACTAATAATGTGAAGAGTAAAAGTATCGATTCAAAATCACCTCTTTCAGTCATGACTCCAAATATAGCTGGACGGTCCACTCTAATTCCATCGGTACCCCCAGTAAGCGAGTAAAGTTTACCTAGCAGTGCAACGATCACCATGCTTACTGCGAGATTGAGCATGCCGTAAAAAATTCCGCGGTACCGTACTATAAAAAGACCAATAAGAGAGGCAAATGCAGTGGAAAGTAAAGTGCCGGCAATAACCAAGACTAAAGCATCGGTTGCTGGAAATGCTTTGGCTATAAATGCAACAGAATAAGCTGCAACGCATGAGAACATAGCGTGACCAAAGGAGACTTGTCCAGATCTTGCCGGCAAAGCGACGCCCAGAGATGAAAGCCCGTAACAAAGACCAATAATGATGATAGTTTTAGCCCAAGGGAATAAAAGACCTAGAGCAAGAACTAGGCTAAAAAGAAAAACAGTTGTTTTAGCGTAGTTCATTAAATTCTCCTTGATTGCGCCACTGTGAAAAGCCCGTTCGGACGCACCAGTAAAACAGCAAGCATGATGATGTACGGAATCGCGACTTCAAACTCAGGCGCAACATAGACAGCGATTGAACGGGCTAAGCCGATCAAGAGAGCAGTAATAAGCGTACCCGTTATCTGTCCTAACCCGGCCGTAGCGACTACAGTGAATGAAACAACTATCGTCTCAGCTCCGATGCCAGGCGAGAGGGAGGAGACCGGTACAGCTAGTGCGCCTCCAAGAGCGCCGAAAATAGCGCCAATGATGAATACGATCGTTCCGATTTTATTTACATTAACCCCTAATGCCGAAGCGACCTCAGAGTTATGCGTAATTGCGACAGTTTGCCTGCCAAGTGATGTTCTTTTTAAGAAGTAGTTCAGGCTAAAGTAAGCAATAAGAGCGATACTAGGAATAACAATGATCTGATAAACAGTATATACAACATCAAATATTTCTACGGTTCCAAGTCTCGTAACTATTTCGCCGGCTGAGTATGGAGAAGTTCCCCAAATTAGTTTTTGAATATCCTCGAATATTAAAAAAGCTGCAAAAGTAATTAACAGCTTTATCACTGGATCTTTTTTGTGAAAGTACCTTAGTAATCCCATTTCTAAAATCAAGCCAACCAAAACACCAACGATAAGTGCAGCCAATATCAGACTAAGAAACAAGAGTGGTGTAGATTCAGTACCGTGCTGAATCGCAAAACTAGTGATACTTGAGGCAGCGTAACCCCCGAAGGCATAAAGACTTCCGTGAGCAATATTTAATACTCCTAAGACTCCGAATATTAATGTCAATCCTAGGGAGACTAAGAACAGCAATCCAGCGTAGGAAATGCCGTCTGCCACACCAAGTATGAGTGTATCTAAGTTCATTGAATACCTGCTTGTTGAAGAATTTGTTGGGCCATTAGTACCACTGGACGATCGACCATCTTTCCGTTAAATTGAACCGCAGCTCCATTTGAATTTACGGCAGCAGAAATGATTGCCTGTGCATTTTCTATTTCTACTGTAGAGGGTTTAAAACCCTTAATTACAGGACCTACTTGGGTTGGATGTATACAGAGTTTGCCCGCAAAGCCGATTCGTTTCGCACTCTCTATATGAGCCTTAATCAGCTCCGTAAATTGAAAATTAACAGTAACCCCGTCTATTGGGGCAGCTAAGTTGAATAGTCGACTAGCAACAACCATTTCAAATTTAAGAGGTAATAATTCAGACTCATCTAAACTGCATTTCATATTCAGATCTGCTTGCAAATCAATGTTTCCAAGTGTTACTCTGATAACGCTTGGGTGAGACGCTATGCTTTTAAGTTGGTCAATCCCTTTTGCACTCTCGATCATAGGGATAAAAGAGATTGGACGGCGCAGTCGATCTTCAATCTCTGAGAGCTGTGCAAGGGATTCAGCTTTAGGTAAAACAATTGCGTCAATACCAACCGAGCTCACTAACTCTAAATCTTGTTCAATGAAAGGCGTATTAATCGCATTTGTGCGCAGGATAATTCGGTTTGGATACGCCTTTAATAAATTCGGTAATTCATCTCTAAGAATTCTAAATGTTGCTAGCTTGTCATTTAAAGGGACTGCGTCCTCAAGATCGACAATAATAATTTGAGCCTCAGAATTTAATGCTTTACGGACTATATCTACCTTGTTACCAGGAGCAAATAAAAAGGCTTGTGCACCTTGAATTGCTCTTTTATGTTCTGTAGTAGTTATCATGTCAGTAAAGTGAAATTTGTTTATCTTGATAATATTTATCTTTGATTTTGGAAGTTTCTATTCAAAACGAATAATTGGATTTTTTTAAATAGCCCTCGAGCTTTTCATCTCAGCAATTTTTGCATCATTAAATCCAATCTCTTTAAGAATTGAATTGGTATGCTGTCCAACAAAGGGGATGGGGTCCATGCGATAGGTGAACTCATTATTTATTCCAGGCGGCAATAAAGCCGGTACGTCACCGACTGGGGTAGCTATATAAGTCCAGCGATGTCTTGCACCTAGTTGCGGATGATCCCAAACGTCTTTCATGTCATTCATTCTTGCATTGGCAATCTTTGCACTATCAAGGCGAGCCTCAACCTCTGTAATTGAGAGTTCTTTAAAGCATTCACAAATGATCGATTTCAAAGATTCTCTTTGCTCATGGCGCTTAGTATTGGTATTAAATCTATCGTCTATGGCTAGCGCAGCGTTTAGCAGAACCTTCTCACAGAAAATATGCCACTCTCTTTCGTTTTGAAGTCCTAGCATCACAGTTGCACCATTAGCAACAGGGAATGGTCCGTATGGGTAAATAGTTGCATGGGACGCTCCCGATCTAGCAGGTGGTTCTGCGTTGTCGTATGCATAATAAAGTGGGAAGCCCATCCACTCACTCAAGGCCTCTAACATGGATACATCAATATGAGAGCCAAGCCCTGTTTTCTCTCTCAGTAACAATGCAGACAGTATGTTGGTATAAGCGTACATTCCTGCGGCAATATCTGCAATGGAGCAACCCGCCTTTGATGGTGTTTCGGGCGTACCCGTAACGGAGAGAAAGCCTGCTTCACTTTGAATCAAAAGATCGTAAGCCTTTTTATCTCTATATGGGCCAAATCCCCCGTAACCAGAAATATCGCAAACAATCAATTTAGGATTTATTTTTTTCAAGTCTTCAGCAGACAATCCCATCCTCGAAGTTGCTCCGGGTGCCAAATTTTGAACAAAAACGTCCGCGGTTTCAAGCAACTTAACAAGAGCACTCATTGCATCTTGGTTCTTAAGGTCAAGAGTAAGACTCTCTTTGGAGCGATTTGTCCACGTAAAGTGCGATGACATGCCGTTTACGCGTTGGTCATATCCTCTTGCAAAATCTCCAACCTCTGGTCTCTCAATTTTTATAACTCTAGCCCCCAAATCAGCAAGTTGCCTTGTACAAAACGGAGCTGCAATGGCGTGCTCAAGCGACACCACGGATATATGGTCTAGGGGTCTTACTTTTTGTGTATTCATAACTTTAATGATTACATTAAAGTTATCAAGTGTGAATCGCGTTTTAGAGCATGCTGTGTTCAAATTATTTGAACACAAGGGTTACTCTTTAGTTCTTAAGTTTTATTTATACGATGTTATTCGTTTAATAATCTTTTAATTTAATTACTATGTATGAATAAATTCACGAGCAATTTATTTTTATAACAGTATTTATATTTAATAAGACTTGGAGATCTATCGATCTTAAAAAGCTGTAACTAAAGCTACCCCTCTTGCTGGGTGAGCTTTAATAAACTGGATTTAAATAACCTTAAAACATCGAGAAGAAGTTCTTAGACACTTGAGCAATGCCGAGATATGCATGTATCCAAAACCTCCTCTCCTGGTCTGTCCCACCAATCTTGATCTGAGAAGATCTCTACCTCACTGAACTGGCAATATCCAGCACTCTCCACCCACCCTCTTATTTTGCGTATTTCGATTACACCATCACCCATCATGCCTCTGTCATTAAGCAGATCCCGCGTGGGAGTTAGCCAATCACATACATGAAATGCCATTAACCTGTCCTTACCCGCTCTTTGTATCTGCTGTTTTAACTTTGGATCCCACCACGTGTGGTAAACATCAAGAGCAACACCTAACCGCCCTTTTCTTTGGGGATCCAAAGCGTCACATATATCTAAAGCTTGCTCAAGGGTGTTGACACACGCCCTTTCTGCAGCCTGCATTGGATGCAATGGCTCTATAGCTAGCGGTATTCCTATTTCAACAGCGTATTCAAGCGCTTTTTGGATACCATCATAAACTTGTGTCCTTGCAAGCTGAATGTCTGTATAGAGTGCTTTGCCTTGTAAAGCACCTGGTAATGAGCCTACCACTAAAACCAAACAAGGCGCGTTAAGCGTTTTAGCCTCGTCGATAGCTCGTCGGTTATCGTCGTAAGCAGCTCCAATGCCCTTTGCATCTACTGCTGGAAAAAAGCCACCACGACAATAACCACTCAATTGCATGGAGTGAGCTCTCAGTTGCTTTGCTACTTTATCAATACCAACAGCTGCCACTTGGTCACGCCAAGGACTTATCGCTCTGATATTTCTCTTGGCACATTCATCAATTATTTTGTCCAATGACCACTGTTTTTTTACCGTCGCCGTGTTAATTGATAACCACTCATGGCTTTTTGTAAAGTCGCGCATAGAAATTACCACTCCATTTTCTTTTATTGTTTAAACTCTCTTTGGATTTGACGAATAATTGCAGCATTATCTAAATCGCCATCCCCATTTGCTACTGCACTTTTCATAAGCGTTGCATGCGTCTCAGATAACGGTAATCGCTGTCCTTTTTTACTTGCAGCAGCAATCATTAACTCAACGTCCTTCAAATGCTGACGGATCCTTGACTGGGGTAGATAGTCCTCACGCACCATCTTTAAACCTTTATTAACAGCTGCATCTGAGCGTGCGGGGGTTTGCAAAACTAAATTCAAAAAAGTGTCTCTGTCAATTCCCATTTTTTCTGCAAAAATCATTCCCTCCGCAAAAGCAGCTCGGTTAAGCCCTAACACCAAATTAGTAGCCAATTTAGCCCTAGCAGCCATACCAACCTTACCAACGCGTATTTGATTTGAAGAGATGCAATTCAAAATATCAGAGACATTTTCTAAGTTTGTACTCTCACCTCCCAATAGCATCGTGGACGTGCCTTCTTTAATCTGCTCACTTGATCCAGACAGTGGAGCCTCTATAAGGTTTATTGGACTACCTTCTAATTGAAGGTCTAACGTCTCCAGTTTTTCTGGGTCTCCTGTGGAGCAATCAATAATATGAATTTTTTTTGAAGTGGCTATAAATTCGTGACTTTTGCAATACTCAATTGCTTCATTAATAACTTGTATAACCCCACTCGTTTCATAAACTGTCAATACAATCAAACTAGAAATACTTATTACCTCTTTCACTGACTTAGCAGCAGTGAAGCCGATGTTTTCAAAATTAGATCTAGCGAGATCACTTATATCAAAACCTACACAACTGTACCCGGCATCTTTAAGTCTTTGCGCGACTGAATTACCCACTAAACCCAAACCAATTAAGCCAATCGTTTCAATTGAACTATTAGAGCGCAGCAGGGCTGGGTTATTTTTATAAATAGACATACTATAGAGGAGCAGAGCTAAGTCAGCGAGTCACAGACGAACCACCACAAATTGCGATATCTTGCCCAGTGATCGCTCCCGCATTTTCACCAAGTAAATAAAGGGTTAATGAGGCCACTTCCTCGGGTTTAATGAGCCTTCCGATCGGGGGAGTTTGCGGGGCACGGCTAGACCGAGTTGGATCAACTAACATGGGCGTATCCGTTGCAGCTGGTGATATAACGTTTACAGTCACCCCAGCACTAATTACTTCTGCAGCCCAACTTCTCGCAAGCGATACGAGGGCAGCCTTGGTTGCAGCGTATTGGCTCCTGTGCGCAATTCCTACCGATACTCTACTTCCTATTAAGATCATTCGGCCAAATCCTTTAGAGATCATTGCAGGTAAAATTCTGTCCGCAAGTTTTGACGCAACCTCCACGTGGGTGCGCCACATAAGATCTCCTGCCTGAAAGTCTAAGTCACCAAGGGATCCCACCCTTAGTAGACCAGCAGCGTGAACTACTGCACTGGGTACTACGCTCCCTAAAATAAGGTCCAAGACCCTTTTTAACTCTTGCGTGTCATTTAAGTCAATTTCAATTGAGTGAAACTGAGTATTATTTAAATTCACTTTTTTTTGATCTAATCCGTAAACGCACCACCCGTCTAATAATAAATTGAGTGCAATTGCATATCCAATCCCAGAGCTTGCTCCGGTAACGATTGCGGTTTTTTTTGATTCACTCATCAGATCTATTTAATAAAAATCTACTCAACACTTATTTTTTTATCAGCAATTATTTTTGCAGAAACCGCAATCTCATTTGCCTGATACTTAATAAAATCCGCCTCACTCCCTCCGGCAGTAAATATTCCGTCCGCAAGCAAACGATCGTGCATATCTCCTTCTAAAGCTTTGTTAACTGCAGCGTTGAGCTTCTTAGAGATTTCACTTTGTAATTTAGCAGGTCCCCAAAGCCCGTACCAACTCGAACAATTAAATCCATTTATAGATTCACTCGCAGTTGCTATTTCAGGCAGGCTAGGTAATCTTTTATTCGAAGTAACGGCAAGCATTTTTAGTTTACCGCCCTTGTAAAACTGAACCGAGCCGAGCACTGGGTCTATGAATCCGTCTATTTGCCCACCTACAAGATCAACCATCGCAGGACCAGTACCTTTATACGCAACAATAGAAATATTTGATCCTAATGCCTGCTCTAATTTAACAGTGCATAAGTGTCCTGCTGATCCGATAGATCCTACTGCAAAGTTTAAGCTATCCGAGTGAGTCTTGGAGTAGTCCATGAGACCCTTCAAGTTTGAGACTCCTAGTTGGTTACCTACACTAATGGATAGTGGAGCTACTGCAACCAATCCTATAGGCGAGAAATCAGTTTGAACTTTGTAAGGTACCGACTTCATCGTCAAAGGAGCAGTTACAAAGGTACTAGCATTGAATAACAATGTATAGCCATCGTTCGGAGCTTTCGCAACTATATCCGCTCCAATGACCCCGTTGCCTCCAGGCTTGTTTTCAATATAAAAGGTTTGACCTAATTGCTCACCTAACTTAAGGGCAAGCATTCGACCAACTTTATCTAGAGTCCCGCCTGGTGGAAACGGAATAATTACTCTTACTGACTTATCCGGATAAGTCGTGCTTTGTTGCGCTTGTAGAGTTGAACAACTGCAGATACCTATTAATACTGAAGAAATAATTTTTAAATATTTAACTTTCATTTCGTGCTGTCTATTTAAAAGCCGTGAATACTTAAAAGATTCTTCATTCTATTAATCGCTAAATCAGGGTCTTCTATCAAATTAGCTTGATCTGCTAATTTAAAAAGCTCTACGAAATGCATAAGTGATCTGGTGCTTTGTTGCCCCCCAACCATCGTAAAGTGACTTTGATGCCCACCCAACCAAGCCATAAATACAACGCCAGTTTTGTAAAACCTAGTTGGTGCTTTAAAGATGTGTCTTGAAAGTGGCACTGTAGGACCCAGGATCTCGTGAAATTTATCTAAATTCCCATCTGCTAGTTCTGCCATAGCAGCACTAGCTGCAGGTGCAATCGCGTCGAATATCCCCAACAGTGCGTCGCTATGCTGATTTACAGGTGCAGCGCCCACGCCGTCGCCTGCAATGAGCTCAGCGTAGTTAAAATCATCCCCCGTATACATCCTTACGCCTTTTCCGTCTATTCCGCCCTGAGCGGGTAGCCCCCGTCGTGCGTGAATTTCCTTATCCTTGTCAAGGAGTGACATTTTGATTCCATCGACTTTAGAGGCATGCGCTCGAATGACGCTCAAAACAGTTTGGGTTGCTTTATCTGTGTCTTTATCTCCCCAGTAACCCGTTAAAGCTGGGTCAAACATATCACCCAACCAATGCAAAATAACTGGCTCCTTAGCTTGACGGAGTATGTGGTCATAAACCCGCTCATAATCTGCTGGGCTTTTTGCTACTCGTGTTAATGCTCGACTGGCCATGATGATGAGTTTGCCACCCGCTTTCTCTATTGCTTCCATTTGTTGGTCATAAGCTTTGATAACTTCATCAATGTTTTTAACCTGATCAAGATCTAGGTGATCGGTACCGCAACCTGAAGCGACTAATGCCCCGGGGTGACGCTTTGATGCATCGATAGAGCGTTTAATAAGCTCAAGGGATGTAGGCCAATCTAGCCCCATACCTCTTTGCGCTGTATCCATCGCCTCTGCAACACCAAGTCCTAAAGACCAAAGCCTCTCACGAAATGCTATCGTTGCATCCCAATCTATTGCACAGTCAATCCAAGGATCAATGCTTGCTTTGGGGTCCGAGACGACGTGCGCAGCAGAGTAAACAATTCGGCTGAATTTTGCACCTGCTTTTGGTTTAACAGGCGTATGTCCAACGAGTGTATAGGGCGATAGTTTGCCTTGGGTATCGGGTAAATGAATATGATGAGCCATAGATATTTTCCTATCTCTGCGATATTAAATTTTGAGTGGAGGAACATCTATCCAACGCCGCTCCTTCCACGACTGAAGAGCACTCTCTACGAGTTGAACTCCCTTTGCACCCTCAGGTAAGGTCCATCTGTAAGGCTCGTTTTCTGCAATATGCCTTATAAAGTGTTCCCACTGAATTTTGAATCCATTGTCGTAAATCTGCGTATCAGGGACTTCTTGCCACTGATCATAAAAATTCATAGATTGTTTAACATCAGGATTCCAAACTGGTCGCGGCGTATTAACTCGGCTCTGGGCTTTACAGGAGGTTAAGCCCGCAACTGCAGAGCCGTGAGTACCGTCTACATGAAAGGTAACTAAATCTTCGCGGTTCACACGCGTTGTCCAAGACATATTAACTTGTGCGATGACTTTCTCACCTTGATGGCCCTTAAGCTCAAAAGTTGCATAAGCGGCGTCGTCTGCAGTTGCCTCGTAGGCCTTATTAGCCTCGTCCCAACGAGTCGGTATGTGGGTGGCGCCTAAACAAGATACAGACTGCACTTCACCAAAGATATTATCAAGAACATAACGCCAGTGACAGACCATATCCAAAATGATGCCACCTCCGTCCTCTGACCTGTAATTCCAACTAGGTCTTTGAATAGGTTGGAGATCCCCTTCAAAAACCCAGTACCCAAATTCAATTCTTACGCTAAGCATTTTTCCAAAAAAACCAGAGCGTCTCAGCATATCTAATTTTCTGAGTCCAGGCAGAAATAATTTATCTTGAACTGCCCCGTGTTTGATACCTGATTTCTCAGCCAATCGAGCAATTTCAACTGCCTCATTCAAATTGGTGGCAATCGGTTTCTCACAATAAACGTGCTTACCCGCTCTGATTGCTTGAGCAAGCAGCGTAGGCCGCATCTGGGTCGTACCCGCATCAAAGAAGACCGTATCGTCCTTGTTTTTAAGCGCAGCGTCCAAATCAGTTCCGTAACGCTCTATATTGTTAGCCTTAGCGAGTGCCGCAATCTTCTCTGCGTTACGCCCTATCAAAATCGGGTCGGGCATGACTTTGTCCCCATTGGAGAGGACAACACCACCTTGATTTCTTATAGCGACGATAGAGCGAATCAAATGCTGATTCATCCCCATACGTCCTGTCACGCCGTTCATAATAATTCCAAGTCTTTTAACAGCCATATTTGCTCCTAAATATTCAATGTTGTGCTTAATAATTGTGGGGAAAGGAATTCCAATCTACGCCAGCACCTTCAACTGCGGTTGCAAATCCAGTTTTCTTAAGTGAACTAAGATCGATCGATCCGTTGTTAATTTGCAATCGGGTGACTCCTTGTTCTTTAGCGTAAAGATTTGGGTGGTTTCTTATAAAAGAAGATTGCTCACCATCCGCAATACCCTGCATCCCGTTGACGTAATGATGGCCGTTGCGTTCCACGTGATCTAAACCAAGAAGACTAACCAGAGCCAGGTCTTGTTGAACGCCTACGCCGACTTGCATGGTTAAATCTTCACCGGACTGAAAAAAAGAAATACCTTTATCTATATTGACTTCGTTTAATTGTTCAGTCCTAGCAGCATTGATCAAGGATTTATAAATTCCTTTACAGCTTTTGCTGGATACGCCTGTATATCCAAGTTCGGTAGCTTTTAGATAAGTATCAAGGTCAGCGTCTGACTCATCGATCAAAAGGGGTTTATGTCTGGCAATCTCGCTAACATTAGCCTGCATGGCTATGTCTCTGTGCAGGGGTTGTTCAATGAAAATGATTTTTCTAAACAACGATGTTAAAGCCGGAGTTTCTTTAAATTGATTAAAAAATTCTAAAAAAGATGACTCATCTCTAAATTGCTCGTTCCCGTCTAGCGTTACCCCTAGAGTGACACCGTCTATGATGGGCGCGATTTGAGACAGACGAGCAATATCACTTGAAAGATCACCGCTTAATTTAATTTTATAATATTGATGTCTATACCTGGAAGCGATTTCCTTGAGGGTTACAGGTAAATCATCTCTCGGTCTAGTGATATCGCTTGATTCCTCGTCAATAGAGTCTAAGAGTCCTACGGTATGTCTTGCCGCAATTGAGGGTTTACTGGTGAGTTTTCCTAAAAATTTATTAATATCAAAACTCTTTAAATCCGACAATTCAACAAGACTAGTGCACTCTAATCCGACTTGATTGGTATTGACTGCAGAATCAAAACTTAATCCGCAAAAATGACACAAAGCATCAATCACTGCTCTATCTATAAGCGCAGGGCCGTAGTTTGAAGTAAGATGATTTAATCGATTTTGCTCACCTATTTTGATAATGCTTGAGTAATAATGGCTAAAGTACTGCCATGCACTCCTAGGTAATGCGTCGGATAGATAGGCATTCCGCGCTATTCGTAAAGAATTTCTAAGTTGCTCGAAATTATCTTCATTTGAAAGGTCCTTGTTTTTATCAAACCATTTAGGGACCATCATCTCGGCTGCACAGCCTTGAACGACTTTGCCACTGGCAAATTCGACATCAACACTCACGTAAACCTGGGGGCACTGAGTTAGAGTTACAACACCAAATCTAAATGGAAGTCGCAACATCACCTCTCGCTCAAAGAAGCGAATACTCCTGATGACAAACTGAGGAGCATTCACCTTGATGCCCTCAAATTTTGGTTAATGATCAAGGGTGCCCTTAGAGAAGAAATGAGCACGAATTTGACTCGAGTAATGTCCAAACTCTCCTGACCCCATCAACTCTAACGTGCGCGGTCTTGGTAAGTCGATGTCATAAATTGCTGAAATAGAGCCCGGTCGCTCACTCATCACGATGACCCTATCAGAGAGAAATATCGCCTCAGGAATGCTATGCGTAATTAATAGAACCGTTTTCTTAGATTTAGACCAGATATCTTGTAATTCCAGATTCATTTTCTCTCTAGTCATAGCGTCAAGGGCACCAAAGGGCTCATCCATCAATAATATTGACGGGTTATGCAGCAATGCCCTACAAATAGATACTCTTTGCTGCATACCGCCTGATAATTGCTTAGGGAATTTATGCTCAAAACCTTTCAGTCCAGCCATTTCAATAAGTTGATGTGCGCGCTCAAGAGATTCCTCTCGAGGCAGCCCTCGAATCTCTGCTTGCAGCAAAATATTTTCGATCACTGTTCTCCAAGCAAGTAAGACTGAACTTTGAAAAACAATTCCAACGTCACGTTGTGGGCCTGAAATAGGTACACCAGACAGGGTTAATTGACCGCTAGTTATGGGCAACAGTCCAGCAACCATTTTGAGCAAGGTGCTTTTACCGCAGCCCGATGGACCTACGATTGAGACGAATTCCCCTTGATTAATATAAAAATCAAGGGGTTTTAACGACTCAACGGGCCCTTCTCTGCTATCGTAAACTTTAGATACACCTAAAGCTTCAATTAAACGGGACTGTGACATATCAAATTGAATTTTGCTAAAGGATTTTTTAGTTATTTGGTGGTAAAAAATCTAAAGTCACATAGTCCTCAGCCTTACCCCTTGTTGCAGGATCCATTCCTCCGTATTGGACCAACAAATCTAGCGTATCGTTTACGTTCTTTGTTGTTACTCTAAAAGGCTTATCTTTCATTGTCTCTTTCGTATGGTACAAGGCAATTGACTCTTTCATACCGACAATTAATGTTGCACGTACACCCGCTTTAGAGTTGGCTTTAAGCATCGCATCAACTGCGCTTTCTGGATTTTTTTCTGCAGCCTCTACTGCCTTAGTAGTTGCCCTCATAAAGCGTTTTACTAAGTCTGGGTTCTCAGTCAATAGCGCTTTGTTTGTGATGATCCCAGAAGAAATTTGGTTAATACCTGAGTCCGCGAATTTGATAGGAGTTACGGGCTTACCCGTTGCATCTTGTAACTTAATGGCTTGATCCATTACGTATCCTAAAAGCAAATCAGCCTGTCCATTCATTACGGCATTAAGCTTAGTTTGTCCATCCCCAGCTACTGTTTTAATTTGGTCTGGATTGATACTATTAGCTTTTAAAAATAGAGGCCACATTTGTGACATTGAGTCACCGGGAGTAATTGCGACTGTTTTGCCAATAATATCCTTGGGTGTTTTAATATTTTTTTCCGTAAAACCCATTACTGACATAGGACTGAGTTGAAACAAAACACCTGTTGACTTTAAAGGCGCGCCTTTTGCAGCGGCTTTAATCATTGTTGTTACGTCTATGTAGCCAAAAGTTGCAGACTTTGCAGCAACAGCTTGCGCTGTCACTGCAGAGCCTCTGCCCTCTTGGATCTCTAGATCAATACCTTCCTCAGCGTAAAAGTTTTTCTCTTTTCCCAGAAAGAACGGTGCATGCTCACTGTACAAATACCAATTAAGCATGAGGGTTACTTTCTCCATTGGTTTGTTTTGAGCACTAGCGCAGGTGCACAAAGCAGCTAAAGATAAGCCAACTAAAAGAACTGAACGTCTTATCGAATGCATTTTCATGGGTAGTCTCCGGTTTACGTTGTTGATATTAGTAAATTTGATTTTGCGAGGGGTGCCACGGGATCATGAATCTTTCAAATAAGTCCACGACCATAAAGAGAACTACACCAATAGTTGATAAAACGACTAGTGCAGCAAACATGAGCGGCAAGTCAAAATTGCCGTTTGCAACTTGCAAAACATATCCAATTCCTGAGTTCGATCCCACAAATTCGCCAACTACTGCGCCTACAACAGCAAGTGTGATGGCAACCTTTAGGCCGCTAAAAATTGCAGGAAGAGCTTGGGGCAAAGAAAATTTAAAAAAAGTCTGGAACTTACTAGCACCCATAGATCTTGCGAGATCAACCATATCACTCTCAACAGATTTAAACCCCATGACGGTGGACACAACTACAGGAAAGAAGCCAAGTAAGAATGCTGAAATAATTTTTGGAAAAATACCAAACCCGAACCAAACCACAAACAATGGAGCAATTGCGACTTTAGGAATGCTTTGTGAAAAGACCAAAACCGGATACAGATATGACTCAACAATTCTTGAGTATGAAATAAGCATCGCGAGAGGAATTCCGATAATGATCGTGAGAGCGAATCCCCCAAGTGTTGCCTGGGTGGTTTTCCAACTCTCTGATAGTAGCCTTGGCCACTCCAAATAAAGTTGCTCAATGACCTGGGCAGGAGCAGGTATCAGATAGGGGGCAATTTGAAAGAGCCTGATAGCTAAATCCCACATCACAACCATCATTACTATCAGTAAAAATGGCTTGACACTTGGCGACAGCAAGATCTTGCGAATCAGGGAAGTGTTCATCGATAAAGGCATCCAATTAACTATTTAGTTAATTATTGACACCATGCTCTCTCATGTCAATAGCTTTTAGGGTAAGCCCCGATAGGGATTGAATGGAGGTCGACGTAATTCAATAGTCACAAAAGTACGTACCCCAGTATCAAATCAATCATGTGCGAGAGTCGTTGTACCTTTGCTTTAGGACTTAGCAGATTTTTACCAAAGATCGTAGATAGAGTGTGGTTGTTGGATAAGTAAAAGTAACAAATTGAAGCAATTGAGATGTAGAGTTGTATGGGGTCAATACCGCTTCTAAACAGTCCCTTTTCTTGTCCTTTTAGTAGAACAGAACCCAGCATTTGAATCAAAGGGGAGGTCAACTCTCTTATATGTTTAGATTTCTTTAAATGAGTAGCTTCGCTCTGATTTTCACTATTCAAGAGCGAGATAAATTCTGGGTGCTCCAGGTAGTAATCCCAGGTAAACGTAATCAACTGCCTTATTGCTTGAATGGGGTCAATTTGATCCAAATTCAAAACCTGCTCAGCCGCCCTAATCTCTGAGTAAGCTTGCTCCAAGACCTCTAAAAACAACTGATCTTTACTGTTGAAATAATAATAAATAAGTCTCTTATTCAATCCAGCGCGTTCAGCGATGCTATCGACTCTTGCTCCTGATAGGCCGTGAGCGGCAAACTCTTGTTGAGCCGCCAAAAGAATAACCCTCCTGGAGTCAGCCTTGGTCTCTGGCTCAGTATTTAGACTCTTAATTTTTTTCATTCAATAAAAATTAACTATTTAGTTAAATCATACACCAAATGACCGTACCCGACTTAAACTGCAGATCCAGTAAAACACTGACGTGTGAAATCTGTTCTGTCTATTTAAATAAATATTTTCGCCCAACCAAGGGATCTAGATCAAAGCACAAGACTGAAGTTGTTCAAGTGTCACGAATTCCAAAGCTTTTAAGTGGGTACTCGCAAGTATGACTGGGGGTGCAAAACCCGCTAGATAAGCCTCCTTCCACCTCAGTGCACACAAGCACCATTTTTGACCTGGCTTTAATCCTGCAAATCGGTATTCAGGACGGGGCGTCATCAAATCATTTCCCTGTTTAAGAGAGAACTCTAAAAATCCTTGTGTAAGTTTCGCGCAAATAACATGACTACCCCGATCACTCTCATCTGTAGTGCAGCAACCGTCTCTGAAGTAGCCCGTCAACGGATCGTAAGAGCAAGGCACTAATGGGGTCATTAAAACGTTCAGATCTTCATCCTGCATAACCGTCAAACTCACTAAAAAATTTCAAACCTAATTCGCTTCAAACCATAAAAAAAAGCCTGATGGGTAAGCATCAGGCTTCTCAAGTCCTTGTAAACAAGGATTTACTGGCGGAGCGGACGGGACTCGAACCCGCGACCCCCGGCGTGACAGGCCGGTATTCTAACCACCTGAACTACCACTCCTGGTAGCGTTGTGTTCGTTGCAACTACAACCTTCGTTGTTTGCAACCAAGTACAACAAACTTGGCGACCCTACGGGGATTCGAACCCCGGTACTCACCGTGAAAGGGTGATGTCCTAGGCCTCTAGACGATAGGGTCAAAACCTAGACTTAGACACTCATGGTGGAGGTAAGCGGGATCGAACCGCTGACCTCTTGCATGCCATGCAAGCGCTCTCCCAGCTGAGCTATACCCCCAACTTGTGTCGAGCCCTCAATTATAGCCCGATTTTCTAAGCCGTGCTGAATGTAATTCCGTGGAAAAACTAGTTTTTTACAGCTCTTAGTCGCTCAAGCACCGTTTTTGAATCAAAAAGAGCTATCACTGCGTCAAGTGACGGGGTTTGAGGGGTGCCCATCAACAAAACCCTCACTGGCATAGCCAGTTGAGGCATCTTTAAACCTGTATCAGCTAAAACCTCTTTCAACACCAAAGCTATGGATTCTTTTGTCCAATTTGTCTCGCTCAACTGCTCAAGCTTCGCACTTAAAAGCTCAATTGCACCAAGCACAGAACTAACAACGTGTTTTTCCCGTTCTTCAGAGGGAATCTCGACACTCGCGTAGAAAGATCGCACCCAAGCGGCCAAAGCAACTAAAGTATCACATCTATCTTTGAATAATCCGCAAATTGGGACCAATCGGTCATCAGTAGCAATGTTCTCTTTATCTAAAAAGACTTTCACATGTGACGCCAACTCTTGGTCACCCATCTTTTTCATATGCTGAGCATTCACCCAACGTAACTTAGCCTCATCGAACTGTGCAGCGCTCCTGCCCAAATGGTCTAAGTTAAACCACTCTAAGAACTGCTCACGAGAGAAGATCTCATCATCTCCGTGACTCCAGCCAAGTCTCGCCAAATAATTAACCATGGCATCCGCTAAATATCCCTCTTGCCTGTATTGAGTAACTGCTTTAGCGCCGTTTCTCTTACTCATCTTCTCACCGGCCTCATTGAGGACAGTTGGCAAATGAGCATAAACGGGTGGTAATGCTCCAAGAGCTTTAAATATATTGATTTGCCGCGGCGTATTGTTAACATGATCGTCGCCGCGAATTACGTGCGTAATTTGCATATCTATATCGTCAACGACTACACAAAAATTGTAGGTAGGCGTGCCGTCTGGACGGGCAATAACCAAATCATCCAACTCTTGGTTACTGATGGTGATGAGTCCCTTTACCTTATCATCCCAGCTAACTACGCCGTCAATTGGATTTTTAAAGCGCAGCACCGGTTTCACTCCCTCAGGTATAGGTGGCAACAACTTTCCAGGCTCTGGCCGCCAAGTCCCGTCGTACCGAGGTTTTTCTTTTGCAAGCATTTGTTTTTCACGCAGTGCGTCAAGCTCCTCTACGCTCATATAGCAAGGATAGACTGCCTCTAGCTCAACCAACTTTGCAAGCACTTCGCGGTACCTATCCATGCGCTTCATTTGATAAAAAGGACCCTCATCGGGATCCATACCAAGCCAACTCATACCCTCTAAGATCACATCAACTGAGGCCTGATTCGAGCGGTCTAAGTCCGTATCTTCAATACGCAAAATAAATACACCTCCTGTAGCCCTCGCGTAAGCCCATGGGTAGAGTGCTGAGCGAATATTGCCCAAATGAATAAAGCCAGTTGGGGACGGAGCAAATCGAGTGCGTACAGTAGTCATTAACTTCAATCTTTACCTATTAAACGGCATCTAGGCCAAGTGATAAATCGCGCTTTAAATCGTCTAAATGCTCTAGACCTACTGCAATTCGGATTAAATTTTGTTCAATGCCAGCAAGGTGTCTTTGCTCCTCGGTTAAACGTCCGTGAGAGGTGCTTGGGGGATGTGTGATGATGGTTTTCACATCGCCTAAGTTAGCAGTGACGCTCATGAGCTGGGTTTTATCAATTACCGTAAAAGCTTTTTGCCTTGCATCCGCCGGACTGCTCGCCTTCACATCAAAGGAGAGCACCGCACCTCCCATACCCGATTGTTGATCCATGGCGAGGGCGTGCTGGGGATGGTTAATGAGCCCAGGGTAATAAACCTTTGAGACCTTGGGATGAGTCTCTAACCAAGTAGCAAACTCAAGAGCCTGGGCGCACTGCGCTTTCATGCGAATTCCAAGGGTCTCCAAACCTTTCAATACTACCCAGGCGTTAAAGGGTGACAAACTCATACCCGCACTACGCATTACAGGAATAAATTTTTCACGCACCATTTGTTCACTTGCGCATATAGCGCCGGCCACAACGCGGCCCTGACCGTCTAGGTATTTTGTACCAGAGTGAATCACAATGTCTGCTCCAAGAAGAATCGGTCTTTGTAGAGCAGGAGTACAAAAACAGTTATCAACTGCTAAAACCGCACCCGTTGCGTGTGCAATTAAACTCAGCGCCTTGATGTCGCACACCTCAGTCAAAGGGTTGGTAGGAGTTTCTGCAAAAAAGAGTTTAGTGTTCGGCTTAACCGCTCGTTCCCACTCTTTAATATCCGTTTGGGAAACAAACGTAGTTTCAACTCCGAATTTAGCAAACTCAGATCCTAACAACTTAATGGTTGAGCCAAAAACAGAGCGTGAACACACCACATGATCTCCGCTCTTTAAAAGCCCCATACACAATAACAACACTGCAGACATGCCGCTTGATGTGCCGATACAAGCCTCAGAGCCCTCCATCAGTGCGAGCCGTTTTTCCATACTCGCAACCGTGGGGTTCGTAAAGCGAGAATAGATGTACCCATCCTCCTCACCGGAGAACCTTCTAGCAGCGGTCTCAGAATCGGGCTGCGTAAAACTAGAGGTAAGGTACAAAGACTCAGAGTTCTCACCGTACTGAGATTTGTCAACAGCCGCGCGAACCGCCAAAGTGTCCAAGTGATACTGAGGATTGGGCGTGTTTTTAGAGTGTTCTAAATCTGACTTTTTGCTCATTGCTTAACTCTTAATATGTTTTGGGCAGTAATTTTTAAATTATGTTAGCTTTTAAACCAGATTTACTTAGTCCATCGTGTTAGGCAAAGCCAATCGAGAGGAATCCTCACCGTCTGCGCTTTCGTGCACTCGTTGCGCATTCAAACTAGCGATCACCTCAGCCGATATATCACCCGTAACGTATTCCCCGTTAAAGCACGATGCATCAAATCCCTCAATCATTGGATAGCCCTTGGGTAGTGCTTTCTTAACAGCATCAATCATCGCATCCACCTCTTGATAGATAAGGGCGTCACAACCGATTACTTCTCTCACCTCTTCAACGGTTCTATCATGCGCCACTAGCTCTTGTAGTGTCGGCATATCGATTCCGTATACATTTGGAAACCGAACAGGAGGGGCAGCGCTGGCCAAGTAAACGCGCCTCGCACCAGCATCACGAGCCATTTGAACAATCTCACGACTTGTTGTACCGCGCACAATCGAGTCATCCACCAAAAGCACATTTCTACCTTTAAATTCACTGGCAATCACATTTAATTTTTGGCGAACAGATTTTTTGCGAACCGATTGCCCCGGCATGATGAATGTGCGTCCAACGTATCTATTTTTAACAAACGCTTCACGGTAGGGGATGCCAAGCAAATGGGCTAATTGCGTGGCGCTTGGGCGACTGGATTCAGGAATCGGAATAACCACATCAATCTCTGAAGGAGGTAGCACAGAGACTACTCGCTTAGCCAAACTCTCACCTAAATTCAAACGTGCTTGGTAGACTGATATTCCGTCAAGTGTCGAATCAGGTCTAGCCAAGTACACGTACTCGAAAATACAGGGATTAAGTTGGGAGGTGCGCGCACACTGTTTATTGGTGAGTACACCGTCTAAAGTAATAAATACAGCTTCCCCGGGCGCGATGTCTCGCACAAAGGTGTGCCCAGTCCCCTCTAAAGCTACCGACTCACTCGCGACCATAAGCGTGCCGTCTGCACCCCGACCAATACACAGTGGCCTGATACCGTGAGGATCTCTAAACGCAAGCAATCCGTGACCCGCAATCATTGCGATCACCGCGTAAGACCCTTTAATTCGCTCGTGCACACCGCTTACCGCTTGAAAGACATCAGCCGGGGTAAGCGTGATGCCGCGAGTGAAAGTCTCCAACTCATGCGCAAGTACATTGATCAGTACCTCTGAATCGCTC
Organism: uncultured Burkholderiales bacterium; assembly: GCA_903876885.1. GTDB lineage: Bacteria > Pseudomonadota > Gammaproteobacteria > Burkholderiales > Burkholderiaceae_C > Limnohabitans. Next base: position 43,965 of record CAIRBP010000070.1, read on the forward strand.
TCAGTGTTGATGTGCCTGTGGTCCGTGTTGTAGAGCTCTTGCTTTAGGACTTGTGCGTTTGTCAAATTGCCGTTGTGAACAAGCACGATACCAAAGGGCGCATTAACGTAAAAGGGCTGGGCCTCCTCCTCGCTTTGTGCGTTTCCAGCGGTTGGGTACCTGACCTGGCCAAGCCCAGTATCCCCGGGCAAACCCCGCATATTGCGAGTGCGAAAAATATCTCGCACCATACCCTTGGCTTTGTGCATGAAAAATTTTCTATCATGCTGAGTTGCAATACCCGCAGCATCTTGGCCCCTGTGTTGTAACAGTAGCAAAGCGTCATAAATTAATTGATTTACGACGCCACGTCCTACGACTCCAATAATTCCACACATTAGTTAATGTACCTTCTTAAATTCAGACGACAAAATAGGGGCCACATGGATAAGAGCGGTCTCAAGCAACGGTGCCACATTAGAGCGTGTCCACTCGGGATTGCTCTTAAAAGGGCTCATGTTCACACATACCGTTCCAAGCAAGAGTATCACCAAGCCCCCTAGCATAGCAAAAGCAGCACCCAAGATCCTATCCAAGAGTCCAAGTCCGATTCGAGAGACAAGACTTCGAATCATCTCACTGAGGAACGTGGCCAAAATCAAAACCCCAACAAATACCATCACATAACCAACACTGCTCCTCATAGCGTCAGACATGTCGGCGATCGGAATCAATGAACCAACAGTTTTGCTAAGGGAAGGCGCGGCAAAAAAAGCAAAAACCCACGCTGCCAGCGACATCAATTCCCTAATGAGTCCTTTCATCAAACCCCAACCCAAACCAAGTGCTAGGACACCAAACGCAAACCAATCTACGTTTGTAAGGGGCTGTTGAAATAGGTCTGTCAATGAGGGAATTAAAGAGTTAAAACTACGCTTGGTTAGCGTTCAAAAACCAAAGCCCTATAAGAGCAAAGGTTGGGGATTGGAATTAAGGCTGCGGAATTATGTCTAACTTTGCTCCAGGAATTTTTAATTCCTTAAGCTTCTCAACTGCGTGCAGGGCCTCATCCTTATTTTTAAAAATGCCGACCCTGATTCTTACTCGTTTGGTACCGTCTTTGCCGGGCTCACCGCGAAGCGTAACTTTATAACCCGCTTTTTCTAGTTTTGAGCTGTACTCTTTTATTTTCACTGGATCGGTGTATACACCGACTTGAATAATTTGTTTAACTTGTTTTGTGTCTTTGGAGCTGGCATCTTTAGAGTTTGCTGAGTCCTTAGCGTCTTTTATGTCTTTTGCAGAACTGGTGCTTTGAGTGTTTGAAGCATTGGAAGAATTTACAGAAGCTCCAGGAGTCGCCGAGGCTCCTGCGTTTGCTGAAACGGAACTCGCAGCACTGGAGGAGGACGGCACAACCGGCGTCACCACAGAAGATGCCGCCTTAGCAGGTTGGATGCTTGAGCTTGGCGCCTTGGCAGAGATGATCACCTCTTTAGGCTCCCCATTGGAGCTTTTGTTCGTTGAACTAGAGGAGTCGCCCTTTTGCTGCTGAGAGCCAGAGGCTTGGGTAGAGCTATTTTGGCTGACGCTACCGGGCTTTGAATCGCTAGCAGGGTTTAGATTGGAGGGCGCAGGAGGCGTAGTGATAGCACTCATTGCGGAGGAGAAGCTATGCATAGCTGATGCTGCTACCACCCCGGCGGCTACCCCGGCCGCCCCACTTGTAACTGCGCTTGATCCAGAACTAGAGGCACTTTGATCCTTAGATCTTTCGTCCTTATCTTTGTCAACACCAACTGCAGCGTTTTTATTTGCATTACTTGCATTACTAGCGTTACTCGTATTGCTGGAGTTACTTGCCTTAGAGAGCACAGGCGCATCAGTTGATTTAACTTTATCCTTGTCTGATATCTCTATTTGAATATCACTTTTAACTGGCCTTGGCTGTGTATCGAATAGAAGTGGAAATCCAACTACCGCGATCAACACAAGAACAGTAGCCCCGATCAGTCGGTGCCTGGCGCTACGCCTTAAACTCTCAATGCTTTGCGAGGGCGATGAGCCCGTAGCGCCTTGCTCATCATGGGCACGATTGGACCGAAGCTTGAAGAAAGACATAAATGAAATTTATTCTGGAAAAAAGATTCTTCGACCACCCAAACTGAACAGCAAAAATTCATCTTCATGAACCCTCTGCACTTGGTTAAGTGGCATGTTAAGTGGCATTTGAAGTTTGCAAATGGGGCGCATCAAGACGGGGTATCCCGTGCTCTAAAACGCCTCCAACCGTGTAAAACGATCCAAACACCACGATTCTATCAGCGGGGTTGGCCCGCCCTATGGCGGCTTGTAAAGCAGTTACAGGGTTTTGATAGGTTTGGGCCACTGGGCTAACTACGCCGCCTGCAACGCCTAAAACGCCTGCACCCAAAGTGCTCTCACCCTTTTTACCCTGGTCTGTACCCTCCCAAATTTCCATCAACGCTTGAGCCGAGATTGCCCTTGGTGTTGGGAGGTCACAAAAATACCAATGCGTCACCAGTGGCTCCATTTTTCTCAGCATAGTGGCCAAATCCTTATCCTCCATTGCGCCAAATACTGCGTGTGTGCAAGGGTAAAAGCCCATGGCGTCCAAGTTCTCAAAGAGCGCTGAGACCGCGTGCGGATTATGAGCCACATCCAGGACCAGCGTGGGTTGACCCGCCACGATTTGAAAACGCCCCGGCAAATTCACTAGCGATAGTCCGTTTCTTATGCCCTGGGCTGTGACCGGGAGCACGTAGCGCAAGGCCTCAAGTGCAGCAAGAGCAGCGCATGCGTTGAATATCTGATTTGCACCCCTCAAAGCGGGGTAAGCAAGGCCTGCGCTTCGCCGCCCCCGAACCGCAAAACTCCACTGCTGTTTATCCCCAGAGAAGTTAAAGTCTCTCCCGATCAGCCAAGCCTCAGCTCCGATTTCGTCTGCATATTTAAGCAAAGACGCCGGCGGCACTGGGTCACTGATGATTGCAGGAACACCCGGGCGCATAATTCCCGCTTTTTCCCGACCAATACTCTCACGGTCAGTTCCAAGAAATTCGGTATGGTCTATGTCAATACTTGTAATAATTGCACAACTCGTATCCACCACATTGACCGCATCGAGTCTTCCGCCCAGTCCAACCTCCAAAATAGCGACATCTAAATTGGAGGCGGCCATAAGATCCAAGATAGCTAAAGTCGTAAACTCGAAATAGGTCAGCGTTATCCCAGCCCGGGCTTGCTCGACGCGCTCGAAATGATGTATGTACTGCTCTTCACTTGCAATGACTCTTGAGATCCGGCAGCGCTCTTTAAAATCATAGAGGTGAGGAGAGGAGTAAACACCCGTTGTAAAACCTGATTCCTCTAAAATCGACTCTAGCATCGCGCAGGTCGAGCCTTTGCCGTTGGTGCCAGCAACAGTAAAAACCGGACAATTGAATTTCAAATTCAGTCGTTCAGCAACGGCTCTCACCCTGTCTAGCCCCATGTCTATATTTTTGGAGTGAATCGATTCGCAGTGTTCCAACCATTTATCTAAATTCATTTTTAAACTAAATTGTCTGTAGTATTGTTGAAAATTTATTCTTATTACCAACTCTTTTGAACTAACACCAATGAGCCCAAACTCATTTTTAAGTTAAACCGCTATGAACCCATCAACCAATCATCAAAAGATACGATTATTCGGAATCCCCAATTGTGACAGTGTTAAGAAGGCGCGGGTGTGGCTTGACGATAAAGGCGTGGATTATGAATTCCAAGATTTTAAAAAATCTCCACTCACCACCAATCAACTCAAAAATTGGTGTAAGCATGTGGGTTGGGAAACGTTGGTCAATAAGAAAAGCACAACCTGGCGAGCGCTTTCACCTGAAATCCAAAAAAGTGTCACCAATGAGTCCAGCGCCTGTCAACTCTTGGTTGAATACCCAAGCCTTGTGAAACGCCCGGTGATGTGGTCAACGGAATCGGAGCAGGTTATCGTTGGCGTACAACCTAGTCTCTGGGAGGAGATGGTAGGGGTGAAATGATGGGTATAGATCCAAAGATCTCAGCCTAATCTTTAAGATTCATCATTGAGATTGATCTTTGATCATGAACACAAGCAAAACTTAATGTTTACCCCCAATTGCACTAAAATACACGGTTAAGATAAAAAATAGAGCATGTACTGCCTCAAATGCAAGCACCGCAAAGCTTGTCTCAGTACTCATTAACACCCCCCTTTTTTTACACCCTAACAACTATGTCTACGACTCTATCTAGAAGTAAATCTCACCCCAAAGCATCCTCGCATAAAAAATCTGATGCTCCAAAACGTGTTGTGCTCGCTTACTCTGGAGGCTTGGATACATCCATCATTTTGAAGTGGCTTCAAGATGAATATCAATGTGAGGTAGTCACTTTTACAGCGGATATCGGTCAGGGCGAGGAAATAGAGCCTGCTCGCGCCAAAGCGATCAAGATGGGGATCAAACCCCAAAATATCTTTATTGAAGATCTGCGCGAAGAGTTCGTGAGAGACTTTGTCTTCCCCATGTTTAGAGCCAATGCTTTGTACGAGGGGGAATATTTACTGGGTACTTCAATTGCAAGGCCTTTAATCGCCAAGCGTTTGATTGATATTGCAAGAAAAACAAACGCTGACGCTATCAGCCACGGGGCCACTGGTAAGGGCAATGATCAAGTGCGTTTTGAGCTTGGCGCCTACGCCTTAATGCCTAATGTGCATGTAATTGCTCCTTGGCGTGAGTGGGATCTGCTCTCAAGAGAAAAACTCCTAGCCTACGCAGACAAACACGGCATTCCAGTAGATTTTAAAAAGCGCAAAGGAGGTGCCCCTTATTCGATGGATGCTAATTTACTGCACATCAGTTATGAGGGGGGCATCTTAGAGGATCCTAACTTTGCACCTGAGGAGTCGATGTGGCGTCTAACCCGCAGTCCAGAGAAAGCGCCTTCAAAAGCCCAAATTATTGAGCTTACCTACAAACGCGGTGATATCGTCGCAGTTGATGGTGTAGCCATGAGTCCAGCAACCGTGCTAACGAAATTGAATCAACTTGGTGGATTACACGGCATTGGTCGCTTAGACAAAGTTGAAAACCGTTATGTTGGCATGAAGAGTAGGGGCTGCTATGAGACGCCTGGGGGCACCATTATGCTGGCCGGTCACCGAGCTATAGAGTCCATTACCTTGGACAAAGAAGTGCTCGCATTAAAAGATGATTTAATGCCGCGATATGCTCGCATGATCTACAACGGTTACTGGTTCAGCCCAGAGCGCGAGCTCTTGCAAGGTTTGATCGATGCCTCTCAAGAAACAGTCAACGGCCTCGTTCGCTTAAAGCTTTACAAGGGCACCATCATGTGCGTGGGCCGTGAGAGCAAGCACAATAGTTTGTTTGACACCAAGATCTCTACATTTGATGATGACGGCGGCGCTTACAACCAGGCAGATGCTGGTGGATTTATCAAGCTCAATGCACTGCGACTTCGTATTGCGGCGAATTTAAAAATAGCGAATCATAAAAAGACTTCCAAGAGTTCCACAAAGCCTGGTACGAGAACTGGGGCCAAAAAGTCTGTCAAATCCGCATCTTCTAAAAAATCCAAATAAGCATATAAGCTAGGACTGCATCATGGTTCAAGAGTTAATCAAAGACGTATCTATCAAAACCAAAGCCAATGTTTTCTTTGGCGGCAAGTGCATCAGTCACGCTGTGACGCTTTCTGATGGAACCAAGAAAAGTGTAGGCGTAATTCTCAGTGCAACGCTTACCTTTAACACCGAAGCTCCAGAGATCATGGAGTGCGTAGCGGGTGCTTGCTCCTATAAATTAGCCGGATCCAATGATTGGAAAACCTCCAATCCCGGAGAGAGCTTTCATATTGCGGGCAACTCCTCCTTTGATATCAAAGTGGATTCGGAGTACCACTACATTTGTCATTTCGGCTGAACAAACCCAAGACTGGCTTAAACATGCTGGCTAGTCTGGGTTGTTTATATTTAGCCCCGTCAAACGAATTAGAGTTTGATTCTTTCTTTAGCCTCTTCGTACTCTCGCTTGAGACGCTCAATGAGTTCTTGAGCGCTGACAACTCCCCTAATAGCGCCAATTCCTTGCCCAGAACCCCAAATATCTCTCCAGGCTTTTGCGCCACTTGAGCTGAAGTCCATATCGATCTTGTCTTTGGCGGGTAGATTCTCTGGGTCCAGTCCTGCAAGGCGTATAGAGGGGGCTAGATAATTACCGTTTACACCTGTAAAGGCGTTGGTGTAGACGATATCGTCAGAGGAGGAGTTAACCACACAGGCCTTGTACTCTTCACTAGCTCTGGCCTCATGTGTCGCAATAAAGGCGGAGCCAACGTATGCAAAATCTGCCCCCATAGCCTGAGCCGCCAGGACTGCACCGCCATTTGCAATTGCACCACTGAGAGCAATAGGGCCACTAAACCACTGACGTAACTCTTGAATGAAGGCAAATGGACTTTTAACTCCGGCGTGACCGCCCGCGCCAGCCGCTACAGCAATCAATCCGTCTGCACCTTTCTCGACTGCCTTCTTTGCAAATGTATCGTTAATCACATCATGCAGAACCACACCGCCGTAGCTATGGGAAGCAGCGTTTATATCAGCTCTAGCGCCTAGGGAGGTGATGATGATGGGAACTTTGTAGCGAACGCATTCCTGCATATCGTGTTCTAAGCGGTCATTGCTTTTATGAACTATTTGATTGATTGCGAACGGCGCAGCAGGTCGCTCTGGGTGAGCACGGTTGTAGGCGTCTAGGGTTTCTGTGATCTGGGCCAACCAATCACTGAGTTGAGAGCTTGGCCTGGCGTTCAAAGCAGGCATTGAGCCCACCACGCCGCAGATGCACTGAGCGATGACCGACTCGGGGTTGCTGATGATGAATAAAGGCGCTGCAATGACGGGGAAAGGCACCTTTGCCAAAGCACCGGGCAAAGTCCGTTTGACAGTCATAGGTACAAAGGCAAGTGGGCCGAATGACTACTTTTAAAGTAGCTTCACCCACTCAGGCACTGCTTGGAACAAGTCTGCTTCTAATCCGTAATCAGCAACGCTAAATATCGGGGCTTCAGGGTCCTTGTTGATAGCCACGATCACTTTACTGTCTTTCATACCTGCCAAGTGCTGAATAGCCCCGCTGATACCACACGCAACGTAGAGCTCGGGAGCAACGATTTTGCCGGTCTGACCAACCTGCCAATCATTGGGAGCGTAGCCCGCGTCAACTGCCGCACGCGAGGCACCTAAAGCAGCGCCTAGCTTATCGGCTAATGGCGTTAAAACCTCAGCAAACTTCTCACCACTACCAAGGGCACGCCCGCCAGAGACGATCACTTTAGCGGCCGTCAGTTCGGGGCGATCACTCACCGCAACCTCTTGCCCCATAAACTCACTCAAAGCGGCATCGGCAACTGCTTGCAAACTCTCTACTGGCGCACTTGAAGCGCCATTTGCTGCTGCGTCAAAACCAGTAGTTCTAACTGTAATGACTTTAACCGAGTCCAAAGACTGAACAGTAGCGATTGCGTTACCTGCGTAAATTGGACGCTCAAATGTGTCTGGTGAAAGAACTTTTGTGATATCAGATATTTGAGCAACATCCAAAAGCGCAGCAACACGGGGAGCAATATTTTTACCGCTCGCAGTTGAAGCAAAAAGGATGTGCGAGTAGGCGTTACTTCCCTTGACTAAGGACAGAACTTGTAAAGCGCAGGTTTCAGCCGTGAAATGCGCTAGTGAGGGCGAATCGGCATGGATCACCTTTGCGACACCGACCAGTGTTGAGGCTTGTGCCGCAACGCCTGCGCAGGCACTCCCCATAACAAGCACGTGCACATCGGGTGCACAAGCCGATGCGGCGGTCAAAGCATTGAGGGTGGCGTTTTTTAGATGTTGGTTGTCGTGTTCAGCAATTACCAGTGCGGTCATGGTCAAGAACTCTCTTTAAATTAGTTTTTTAAATCTGAAAATTTGAATACTTCAAAATTAAGCAATAACTTTTGCTTCGTTTTTGAGCTTATCCATCAGCGCCGGCACATCCGCTACCTTCACTCCAGCACTTCGCGTTGCGGGATCACAGACCTTGAGCGTCTTGATCCTTGGCGTTACGTCTACACCCAAGGACTCAGGCGTTAACGTATCGAGGGGTTTTTTCTTGGCCTTCATGATGTTAGGCAAAGTGACAAAGCGTGGCTCGTTAAGTCTTAGATCGGTCGTAATCACAGCTGGAAGTTTAAGATTTAGCGTCTCTAAACCGCCGTCGACCTCGCGTGTTACCTTGACATGATCCGCGCTTAGTTCAACCTTTGAGGCAAAGGTGGCTTGGCCGCAACCGGCCAAAGCAGCGAGCATTTGGCCCGTTTGATTGCAATCGTCGTCGATTGCTTGTTTGCCTAGGATAACCAAACCAGGTTGCTCTTTATCGATCAAGGCTTTGAGAATTTTAGCTACACCAAGAGGCTCAAGTTCAACACCAGTCTCAACCAAAATGGCTCGGTCTGCGCCAATAGCCATTGCGGTTCTGAGAGTTTCTTGACACTGGGTTACGCCGCAGGATATGGCAATTACCTCAGTTGCAACGCCCTTCTCCTTTAACCGAACCGCCTCTTCAAGGGCAATTTCGTCAAAGGGATTCATACTCATTTTCAGGTTGGCAAGCTCCACCCCAGACTGATCAGATTTCACGCGTATTTTGACGTTGTAATCAACGACACGTTTAACGGCAACCAATATCTTCATTTTTAAATCTCCACAATACGCTCATTCTAAGGGATGCACGGAACACACACGTACTTCGCGATCTTTAAAACCATGATGTTTGTGCTTAATTAGTGCGCTAAATCCTCTCGAACTTTGTCCTCCCGAACCAAACGGACCACACGCTGCGTGCTGGGGATGACGATGGCATGCGACTTTAGAGCCTCTAATACCAGTACATTTACTTCGGATTTAACGCTGATCCATGCACTCTCGACCTCGTCAACCCAAAAGGCAAGCGTCATCTCAAGACCATCCGCCCCCAGATTCAAGAGATGTGCCTGAGGTGGGGGGGACTTTAAAACGCTAGAAGCTCTCGAACAAGCTTCAACCAAACAGGCCTGGGCTGCGGGGACGTCGCTTGCATAATCGATCGTGACATGGATTTGTAAGAGCACTCGCCCGTGAGCTCTAGATAGGTTCTCAACTTTCTCAGACACCATCATCTCATTGGGAAGCACGCACTCTCGCCCCGCTGCATCCCGGATGAGGGTATAACGGGTCTTGATATCTGTAATTCTCCCCTCTAAACCGGAGATCCGTACTTGGTCTCCTATGCGCACAGAACGCTCCAACAAAATCACAAATCCGCTGACATAGTTTGCAGCTAGTTTTTGCAAGCCAAGACCTAGTCCTACACCTAAGCCGCCCCCTAATACTGAAAGAGCCGTTAAATCAACACCCACAGCCGAGAGGGCAACAAGTAGCCCAATGAAGGTCAAGAAGACTCGCAACACATTTGTTGCGACCTTTCGAATAGACAAATCTACGATGGCACGGGCTACGATATGGCGCTCAAGCGTTGCGGAAACCCAAAGTGTCAAAACCAGAACCAAACAAGAGGAGAGCACTCCCTCTATCAAACTTCTCAAATCTAACTTGGTGCGTCCAAAGCTAATATGAATCGATTCAAGCTCCAGGGTTACCCACGGCAAAAAACCAGTAATCCAAAGTAAAGCGATTAGCCACACAAAATAACTTACCCCTTGATCTAGCACTTTGATAGCAGGTGAGTTGGGGAACACTGAGCTCAGAACCCTGGCCAACAAACGAATAATGACCAGGGATAAGAGAATCGGAATGGCGATCTTAAATAGTGCTTCGTGTTGGGTTTGGATCCAAACCTCTTTTGCCGCGTAACTCAGCACCAAGGCTAAGAGGGGAAACATCAAACCATCAAAAAAGCGAGGGCCAAACCATACCGAGGCCTCAGTGTCTAGGCCAGCCTTGGTGCCCCCTTGGTTGCTAGATAACGCAGTAGTGGCTTTAAAAACAACTTTAGTAATGCCTAGTGCGAGCATCAAACAAAGTGTCAATACCAAAGACTCCAAAGGTACTGTGTCTGAGCGCAGATTTTGGTAAAGGGCAATTAATTCACTCATGAGCTTTTTAGTCCAACTTACAAATCTGCGAGCACTCTGATGTGTGCTTCAACGCTTTTGCCAAGAGCTTGGGTGTTATACCCCCCCTCAAGCACGGATACGATACGGCACTTTGCATAGGCAGCAGCAACCGTCTTAATCTGGCGGGTGATCCATGCGTAGTCAGCCTCTAACAATCCGAGTTGGGCCATATCGTCCTCTCGGTGCGCGTCAAAGCCTGCGCTGACAAAGATCATCTCAGGCTTGTGGGCGTGAAGTGCTGGAAGCCAATAATCGCTCACAACCTGTCTAATCGCATCACCCTTGGAGTAAGCCGGGATGGGAACGTTTACCATTTTTTCTGTAATTTCACCCGCGCCCCCCTCAGGATAGTAGGGGTGTTGATACAGACTAACCATCAAAACCCGCTCATCAGATTGAAGAATGTTTTGTGTACCGTCGCCGTGGTGAACATCAAAATCTACAACCGCTACTCGCTTTAAACCGTGACGCTCTAGAGCGTGTTTAGCGGCAACGGCGACGTTGTTGACAAAACAAAACCCGCCTGCTTTGTCCCGTTTTGCGTGATGTCCGGGGGGTCTAACGGCGCAAAAAGCATTTTGAAGATCTCCCGCAATCACCGCGTCGGTCGCCCCAATCGCAGCACCTGCAGCGTGCAAAATCGCGCTCCAAGTATGCGAGTTCATTGAGGTATCGGGATCGACTTGCACGTAGTGAGGTCCACCGGCACTGATATCGTCTATCAACTGATCCGAGAGACCTCTGAGGGAGGCTATATACATTCTGGAGTGCGCTGCCTCAAGATCGCTGATTGAGGCTGGGCCGACCTGGACGTTCTCAAGTCCAATATCCAAACCCGTCATCAATAAGCGATCGTAAATCGCGTGCAAACGCTCCGGACATTCGGGATGCCCCTCGCCCATTTCATGAAGTAAACAAGTTGGGTGTGTATAAAAACCAGTTTTATTCATCGATTTACTATGGATTTTTTATGCTCGCATCGCTTCATCCTACCCCAAAATTTTGTTCCAACCTAGGTCTTGCAAGCTTAGCATGCCAACACTTTGATGCATATCAGCTAAAATTTTAAAAATTGAGCGTATTTCTCGATACTTTTTTAGACTCACCTACCCCTTAACAGCATTTTAATCACGCCTGCAACCGCGCACCACTCAATGACATTGACTTCAATAGCGATAAAACACGCGAAAACACCTTCAAAATTAAAAACAAAAATAAAAGTACAAAGTAGATTAAAAGCAAGGCGACTAACTCGCAAATTATTTACTACTGAAATTAATATTAAAACTGTTAGCCTCCTAAAGCTCCGAGCTAAGTTATCTCTAACTTTAAGACTAATTTGTATTACCGGCGTTGTCGCTACTTCGAACCTTTGCTCAGTTGCCCAAGCCCAATACGCTCCTGCACAAAGTGATCCCAGCTCACCCCCAACAAAGGCTGAGTCAGACTTTGGCGCCCAACACAGTTCTGCATCTCCCCACAAAAAACAAAACCACCATCCGAGTGTTCTACTTCATAAACTCGATTCCTCAAAGGGCTCGATTAATTTAAACCCTAAATCAAAGTCCAAAGTCACTCGGCTCGCTGCGTTTGGGGAAACTGAGGCTGTGGTAAGCCTGGGTGAAAAAATTGCCATTGAACAAGGTTTACCTAAAGACTGGGTGATCAAGAAAATTTCGGGTGCTCATCTTATTCCTAGCGCTGTCCAGCAAATGATGCCAGCACCTGCACCTGTGCTCAAAAATTGGCATGCCTACCGGGCTCGCTTTATCGAGCCTAAACGTATAAATCAAGGTGTTCTGTTTTGGCAAAGGAACGCAGCAACCCTGGCTCAGGCAGAGCGGGACTTTGGGGTCGCACCCGAGATCATTATTGGCATACTCGGTGTAGAAACACTGTACGGTCAACACATGGGGGCTTATCCTGTACTTGACTCACTTGCAACGCTGAGCCTTGAGTTTCCAAGGGAGCACCCAAGAGCGCTTGAGCGGCAAACTTTTTTTCAAAATGAATTAGGCTTTTTCTTAAAAGCTGAATTTACCCGCCCGTTAAGTGAAAAAAATGAGGTCCTCGGAAGCTACGCTGGAGCAACTGGCGCTGCCCAGTTCATGCCAAGCAGTTTGGCTAAATTTGCCGTCGACTACGACCATGACGGACAGATTGATCTCATTCACAGTACCAAAGACGCTATTGGGTCAATTGCGAATTATTTCAAAATGTTTGGTTGGCAAAACGGCGTACCAACTCGGTTTGCAGTGGATGTAAGCGCGCCACAAATCGATTTAGAGGGGCTTTTGATACCCGACATATTACCCACCTTCAGCGCGCAATCCTTTGAAGCAAAAGGTGCAAAGCTTAGCGCCGAGGGCAAAAGCTATTCTGGCCTGCTGGCCCTAATAGAACTTCAAAACGGGACAGAGCCCAAGGAGTACCTAGCGGGTACGGAAAATTTTTACGTAGTCACGCGCTATAACTGGAGTAGTTACTACGCAATGGCAGTTCTTGATTTAGGTCAGGCAGTCAGGGAAGCTTACGAAACTAAAGTCGCAACCACTGTGCATTGATCAGGCACTGATATCCTTAAATATCCTCAATTAATTAAGCCATATTAAACACAATCAAACAATGCCCGCGCTTTTAAGCTCTGCAATTTGAGCCGGTGATTTATGCAAAAAGTCGCTGAGGATCTCATCAGTATGCTGCCCCAAAGCAGGTGGCGGCATTTCGTGCTTAACCGGGGTCTCAGAGAATTTCATCGGGGACGCTACCAAGGTTACTTTGCCCGCGACAGCGTGCGGGAGTTCAATTTGCATACCCCGGGCCTGCACCTGCGGTTCTTGGAAAACCTCTTCAATTTTGTTAATAGGCCCGTTAGCAACACCACCGTCGTCTAAAAGCTTCACCCATTCTTTGGTGGTGTGTTTCAAGAAAACCAAATTAAGTAAACGGGTAAGCTCTTCTCTATTTTTTACTCTCTCACCGTTGGTTGAGTACTGGGGATCTTCTGCAAGGTGAGTGCAGTGAGCTAATTCGCAAAACTTTTTAAATAGATTGTCATTTCCGCACGCCAAAATTATCGCGCCGTCTGCGGTTTTAAACGTTTGATAGGGCACTATGTTTGGATGCGCATTACCCAAGGAACTTGGGGACTCACCGGTTGTAAAGAAATTCATTGCTTGGTTAGCCAAAAGAGCAACACATGAGTCAAGCAAGGACACATCAATCCATTGTCCTTGCCCGGTGACCGCTCTGTGCGCTATGGCCGCGCAGATGGCAACGCTTGCATACATACCTGTGCTCATATCGATAATTGGCACACCTACACGCTGGGGACCACCTCCTGGCAAATCTTCACGCTCACCCGTGATGCTCATCAAGCCACCCATGCCCTGCGCCATAAAGTCATACCCTGGTCGGTCCTTATAGGGACCAGTCTGACCAAATCCTGTAACAGAGCAATAAATGATGCCTGGATTGATCGCCTTTATGTCCTCATAGCCCAGCCCGTAGCGCGCCAGGTCTCCCACCTTGTAGTTCTCAACAATCACATCCACGTCTTTAGCAAGTTCACGCACAAGCTCTTGTCCTTGCTGGCTTGAGAGGTTAATGGTGATAGATTTTTTCCCCCTATTTGCAGCGCAGTAGTAAGCCGATTCTTTGGTCGCTTTACCCTGCGTATCTTTTAGATAAGGAGGCGCAAAAGCACGTGAGTCATCCCCCTTCCCAGGTCTCTCCACTTTGATAACTTGGGCTCCAAGGTCTGCTAAATTCTGCGCCGCCCAAGGTCCTGCCAATACACGGGAGAGGTCAAGAACTTTAATATGCGAGAGTGGACCAGACATGAGACTTCCCTTCAATGTGGATTTGTTTTAAATTAGTAACACTATTTTAGCGGGCAGCACTTAAGGTGCAGGTCAAACTGAAAATGGCCATATATTTCTTCAACCCAGCCATGAACCACTGAACCAGGACTACAAGAATTAATAATTAAAGGTTCTAACAGTTTTGCTAGATAGTTTTGTGATTGCAGATGCGGGCATAAAGACCATGTCGACCACACCTTTGGATAAAGCCTTGTGTGCTGATGCAAAGTCTTTAAAGTTGATCTCCTCTAGTTGCAGACCGTGTTGTTTACGGAATTGCTGCATTTTGTTGGCTTGAACGCTGTGCCCCTTAACCTGAGCGTAATTGAAACTAAATTGTCCAGGGTTGGTACGAATTTGATGTATTAATTCTTGAAGTTGACTAGG
>CAIRBP010000071.1 GCA_903876885.1 uncultured Burkholderiales bacterium
TTTATCCACGTGTTAAATTGCTGTTCAGGCAATTCTTGTGCAAGTTGTTCGACGCAGTTTTGCCAGAGATCTTGCATGTTAAAGTGGATTGATTAGAAAGAGGCAAAAGAGAAATAAAATACTGTGGATAGTATGGCAGTTTTCAGCTGAAAAATACGATCTTATCAAAAATTTATCCACAGAAGGAAAAATAGCCGAATTTGAAGAAAATGAGCGGTTAGCAAAACCAAGGGCTGTAAATATTATCAGACCCGCAATAAAGTCACAAAAAAACAATAGTTACTTGGTTCGATAGGCTTAAATACGGCTGGAGTCTTCCAAGTTGCATGAAAATTTGCGATAATAGCCGGCTCAGCTGAAAACAAAGTAGAAGATCATGAAACGTACCTACCAACCATCAAAGACAAGACGCGCTAGAACCCACGGTTTTTTAGTCCGCATGAAAACACGCGGTGGACGCGCAGTTATTAACGCGCGCCGTGCCAAAGGCCGCAAGCGTTTAGCCGTTTAAAGGAAATTCCTGGGAAGTTTTAAGTTGATTTTCTCTTTTACAAGGGTCAAATCACTTTAATTTCCTAAACTTTTCAATGATAGATCATATTATTGAGAAAGAGGTTTTTCAAGAAGTACTTCGCGAAGGCGTGACATCAAGGTCTGAGCACTTTACCCTTTACAGGATGAATGCGCCACAAGATATTGACAGGTTAAACGGCGGTGCTCCTCTTCAGGTTGGCGTGGTTGTACCCAAAAGGCTTGCAAAAAAAGCTGTAACCAGAAATGCCATTAAACGCCAAGTCTATAGCATTGCGTATGCGGCGGCACTTAAGTATCCACATGAACTTCATGTTATTCGTTTGAATAAAGAGTTTGATAGAAAAATTTTCCTTAGTCCTTCTTCTAAAAAATTCAAATTAGAAGTAAACAAAGAGCTAAGAGCACTTTACAGCGAATGGAACTAGCGGTGCTTTCTAAACTTTTGATTAGCTTAATTCGCGGATATAAATTTTTATTAAGTCCCATGTTAGGATTGCAATGTAGGTTTACGCCGACATGCTCAAGCTACGCAATAGAGGCAATTCAAAATCACGGATCTTGTGCAGGCACATATCTGATGATCAAAAGGTTGTGTAAATGTCAGCCATTATGTGTCGGCGGCCATGACCCAGTTCCGTTAAATCCCCCCTTCCCCTTTTTGAAAAAAACTAATTAATCTAATTTTCTATGAATGATATTCGTCGATCCGTTTTGTGGGTAATTTTTGGCTTCTGTATGGTGATGTTGTGGGACAAGTGGCAAGTTGCTAACGGACATAAAGCACTATTTTTTCCTTCTGCTGAAATCGCTCAAGTTCAAAATGCGCCAGCGCCTGTTTCAGGAGTTCCTCAGCCTGCAGTTATTGCAACAGGAGAGCAAGCACTTTCTAATGTAGAAAATAATGTACAAAAAGTAGTATCAAGAGAAAAAATAGAAATAACGACAAATGTCTTGAAACTAACATTTGACCCTCTAGGGGGTAGTTTGGTGAGAGCAGAGTTGCTCGTCCATAAAGATATTAATCATCCAGGCACTAACGTGGTTTTACTTGATGATTCAGCGCAACGAGTATATGAAGCGCAATCCGGCTTAATATCTAAAGACCCCGGTACAGAGTACCCCACGCATAAAACTCTTTTTAAGTCAAACGGCGTAACTGGTTTCAAAGATGGTGAAAACAAGATAACACTTCGTTTCGAGTCACCCGAGATGAATTCAGTACAGTTGATAAAGAGCTACGAAATTGATAAAAACAGTTATGACATTACTGTCAGGCAAGATGTATTAAACAAAGGTGAAAAAGAGGTATCTCCGCTTTTATATGTACAGTTACTAAGAGACGGAAATAAGCCAGAAGGTGAGTCGTCTTTTTATTCAACGTTTACTGGACCTGCAGTATTTACAGAAGCAAAAAAATACCAAAAGATTGACTTTAAAGATATAGACAAAGACAAACTTAGTTTTGAAAAACAATCCAATGAGGGTTATGTAGCGATGGTCCAGCACTATTTTGTAAGTGCTTGGATTTTTCCAAATAACCTTTCTAGAGAATATTTTGCAAGAAAGGTTGATGCAAATCTTTACTCAGCAGGAATGATTGGGCAACTCGATAAGATTGCTGCAAAAACTAAATCAACGTTGACCGCTCATTTGTATGTTGGCCCTCAAGAGGAAAAAACGCTTGAAGCGATATATCCTGGCTTGGAATTAGTTAAAGATTATGGTTGGTTAACAATATTGGCAAAGCCGCTATATTGGTTGGTCGACAAACTACATGACTTTATCGGAAACTGGGGTTGGTCTATTGTTGCTCTGGTTGTTTTACTAAAAATAGCATTCTTTTGGTTAAACGCGCAGGCTTACAAGAGCATGGCAAAGATGAAGGCTATTAATCCCAAAATTATGGAAATGAGGGAAAGGCTTAAAGACAATCCGCAGCAAATTCAAACAGAGATGATGCGTATATATAGGGAAGAAAAAGTAAACCCTATGGGCGGGTGCTTACCAATCGTCATTCAAATCCCGGTATTTATTGCTTTGTACTGGGTATTATTGTCAACGGTTGAGATGAGAAATGCGCCTTGGTTGGGATGGATTCACGACCTTGCCGCTCCAGATCCCTATTTTATTTTGCCATTTGTGATGACTGGAACGTCTTTATTACAAACTTGGTTAAATCCAACGCCCCCCGATCCTATTCAAGCAAAGATGATGTGGATCATGCCACTAGCATTTAGTGTTATGTTCTTTTTCTTTCCATCTGGATTGGTTTTGTATTGGCTTACAAACAATATCTTATCGATCTCGCAGCAGTGGCTTATAAACAAAAGACTGGGTGTTTTAAACAAGTAATAAAACAATTAGGCTGGGGGGAATAGCCCGTGTTAATGAATGAAAAAAACCAGCCAATAATTGCCATCTCCACAGCGCAAGGCGTTGGCGCTGTAGGAGTGGTTCGAATCAGTGGATCCAGTTTAAAACAATATATTCGGGCTCTATTCTTACGTGATTTAGAGCCTAGAGTTGCCAGCTTGTGTACGCTAAGAGAGCAAGACGCTAGTCCTATTGATCAACTTGTGGCAATATATTTTCAAGCTCCTCAAAGTTATACGGGTGAGGATGTATTAGAGTTGCAAGGACACGGCGGACCAACGCTTTTGAGTATGATCATAGAGCGTTGTCTAGAAATTGCAAATCAAACAGATGCGATGGGGCGTCAAGTTCTTGCAGGTTTGAGGATGGCTCGCCCGGGAGAGTTTAGTGAGCGTGCCTACTTAAACTCCAAACTCGATCTAGCTCAAGCAGAAGCCGTAATGGATTTGATAAATGCGAGTACAAAACGAGCTGCAAAAGGGGCGATACGCTCCTTACAAGGGGATTTTTCTAAAGAGGTCAATGCCTTAAAAGATATGCTTGTTCATCTGAGAATGTTTGTTGAGGCGAGCATAGATTTTCCAGAGGAAGAGATCGATTTCATAAAATCAGAGCAAGTAGCTAGGCAAGTAAGCGCGATTAAATTAAAGCTTACCGAGATTATTCAAAAAGCTGAACAAGGTAGAGTCTTAACACAAGGTATAAATGTTGTTATAGCTGGGCAACCCAACGCGGGCAAAAGCTCACTCATGAATGTTTTGTCCGGGGAAGACATTGCAATCGTAACCAATATTGCTGGGACTACGCGGGACATACTTCGCGAGACGATTTCAATAGAGGGTGTACCCTTTCATGTATCTGATACGGCAGGATTGCGCTCAGATCAAGAACAACCGTTAGATGAGGTTGAAAAGATCGGTATACAAAGAGCTTGGGAGAGAATAAAAGATGCAGATGTATTGATTTATTTACACGATCTTTCTCGAATGAGTGATCCAGACTATTTAAAGCAAGAAGATTGGATAAGAGGCGTCATCAAGGACGCGCAGATTCAGGATTTGAAAATCTTAGACGTTTATAATAAAACGGACGTCGCAGATCCAAAATTGCACGGATCTTGGATACAGGAAAGAGCGTTGTCAATATCGGCCAAAAGCGGCCTTGGGATTGAGGCTTTAAAGAAAACGTTGCTTAACTTAGCGGGCCTTCAAACTACGAACTCAGAAGGACAGTACGTTGCAAGGCAAAGACATTTAGATGCGTTACGGCGAGTTCAGGCCAATGTGTTGACCGCGACTCAGTGGATTGAGCATGTTGCTCCACAACTCGAGTTGATTGCAGAGGAATTAAGACTCGCCCAGATGAGTTTGGGCGAAATAACGGGTGAGTTCTCAAGTGAAGATTTATTGGGCGAGATATTTGCAGGATTTTGTATTGGTAAATGAACTTAAATATAAATCGGTACTTTAAGTACTGAGCTATGAAGTTCAAGAACACACAATAAAGATGAAAACAAATGAAATAAAAGAGTCGTTAAACCGAAAGCAAATATTGCAACTCGGCATCCGGACTTTAGAGATAGAGGCAGCAGCGGTAACGGCGCTAAAAACACGAATAAACGACAACTTTGTTAATGCGGTTGATGCGATCTTAAAAATCAAAGGTCGCGTAGTTGTAATGGGTATGGGCAAGAGCGGTCACATAGCGACCAAAATAGCGGCAACTTTAGCCTCGACGGGAACCCCTGCAATGTTTGTCCACCCTGCGGAAGCAAGCCACGGAGATTTAGGGATGATCACGTCGCAAGACGTTGTCCTGGCTTTATCCAATAGCGGAGAGACTGAAGAGATCACAAGACTATTGCCACTCATTAAAAGACTTGGAATCTCTTTAATAGCGATTACGGGCGGGTTATCTTCAACGCTTGGGCGAGAGTCAACGATTGTGATTGACAGTAGCGTTGAGCGCGAGGCCTGTCCGTTAAACCTTGCCCCTACAGCAAGTACAACGGCTCAACTAGCGATTGGAGATGCATTAGCGGTTGCTCTTTTGGATGCTAGGGGTTTTAAGTCAGAAGACTTTGCGGCCTCACACCCTGCTGGAGCGCTGGGCAGGCGTTTGCTCACGCACGTCAGCGATATCATGCGAGTCCAAGATCAGGTGCCCTTTGTTGGACCTGAGGTGAGTATGAATGAGTTGCTCCAAGAGATGAGCAAAAAGGGTCTGGGAGCAACTGCAATTGTTGATTCAAGTGGATGCCCAATTGGCATATTCACAGACGGGGATTTAAGAAGACTGATCGTAAACGGAGTCTCTCTGAAAGACTTGTTTGCCAAGGATGTAATGAGGAGTGCTCCGCGAACGATTGTTCAACATGCATTGGCCGTTGACGCTGTGAGTATTATGGAGGAGCGTAGTATCAATACCTTGTTGGTCGTTGATGAGACGGGGAGGCTTTGCGGCGCACTCAATACAAATGACTTGATGCGTTCTAAAGTAATATAACTTATATGTACAAAACAGAACTTCTCTTACTCGCGCAGCAGGTTAAAGTTGTTTTCTTTGATATTGATGGTGTTTTTACAGACGGTAGATTAATATATTCCGAAACTCACGAATCCTTGAAGCAGTTCAATGTCCTAGATGGGCAAGGAATTAAGTGGCTAGAGCAGGCGGATATTATTCCAGTTGTAATCTCGGGTAGAACGGGCAAGCATGTAGAGAAGAGATTAAACGACTTAGGCGTACGTTATATCAATTTAGGAGTGAATAAAAAGATAGATATTGCTCAAAAATTCTTATCTGATAATGAGTTTACTTGGTCTGATGCTGCTGTAATGGGGGATGATTGGCCTGATTTGGAAATGATTATGAATTGCAGGTTCTCCTGCGCTCCGGCAAATGCACACCACGAGGTTATAAGCCGCGTGAGTTATGTGAGCCCTAAGCGCGGAGGTGACGGAGCCGTAAGAGACCTGTGTGATTTGATCTTAGTTGCTAAGGGTAAATACAACGCCTTATTAGAAGATGCGCTGGGTACAGTTGTTAAAGCGCTTAATCTAAAACGTTAATATGAAAAGCTTAAATGCCTTTAGAAAAAACTGGGAGGGACTTAGTGGTTATATTCCGGTAATTGTTATGTTGCTTTTTGCGATGTTAACGTATTGGTTGTTGCAAATAACGCCAAAGGCCAGTCACAAAGAAACACAAGTCCAACCTGTTCATGAGGAGGACTATTTTATGAAACAGTTCTCATTGAAGACGTTCGAAAAAAATGGTCAAGTCAAGACATATATAGTTGGAAATTACGCGAGACATTATCCCGATACGGACTCGGTTGAAATAGAGGGCCCGAGAATTTACACGCAGTCAGATATAAAACTTCACCGTCTTCATAAGGCGCAAGGATCAGCGCAAATAGCAACTAGTAATGCAGATGCATCTATTGTGGAGTTAAAAGGCAATGTGATCTTCATTAAAGAGGACGTACAAAGTGCAGGCAACAAGCCCGAGCAGACAAAGATGAGCGGAGAATATCTAAAAATAAATTCTGATATAGAACAGATTTCATCTAACCAGCCGATTGAGATTGAAAAAGGATCTCAAAAAATGTACGCCGACGCTATGAGTTACGATAATTTAGATAGACATTTAAAGTTAGTCGGTAACGTCCGGGTGATATTTAGTAAAAAATAGGCGAAAAAAAAGGATACTGTTTTACAGTATCCCTTGCTTGTATTTAATCGGATTGATTAAAACATTCAGCAAATATTAACGGAAGTCTCCGCCGCCGCCATCACGACGACCACCGCCACCGCCATATCCACCGCCGCCGCCTTCACGACGACCACCACCACCGCCGCCGCCGCCGTAACCGCCGCCGCCACCATATCCACCGCCGCCACCTGTGCGGGGAGGACGAGCTTCCATTGGACGAGCTTCGTTAACAACGAGGCTACGACCACCAAGGGATTGACCGTTCATGCCAGCAATTGCTGCTTGCGCTTCAGCGTCGCTACCCATTTCAACAAAGCCAAATCCTTTGGATCTGCCAGTGTCGCGCTCCATCATTACTTTAGCGCTAGTAACGCCACCATATTGCCCAAATGCTTGCTCCAAATCATTGTCGCGAACAGAATAAGGCAGATTGCCTACGTATAATTTATTGCCCATGAAAGGGACTCCTTGAAACACAGTAAAAAAAGCGATGGAGTCCCGAATGCACCACAAAAAAAGAAAGCGAAGCGCGAAACTAACCGATCACCAGAAACCACGCTAGCCGTTAGGCTATTGCGTGTGCTCACATTATGAAGCACAAAAGGCTTTTTGTGTTAGGCATTTACTAGTAATCAAGCTAAAAAGAGATAAAAACACCGGCAAACTTACATTTTGTGGTTAAAAGGTACAAAGTTATTAAGTAATGGTGAGTTGACCGAGAAAAATCTAATAAGAAAGTCCAAAATATTCCCGAAAGCCTTAATAGTATAGGATTATTCACCGAAACAGGCGTTGATATACTCGCTCAATTAAGGAAATTAGACCATGGAGAAAGAGCGGGATTCAAGAAATGCAGGGAATCAGAATATGAGTTTTATTGCGATCCCGCAGATCATGCACTTTGCTGAGCCACTGCTCCTTAGTTCTGGAGAGAGTCTTGAGCAGTATCACCTTACTTATGAAA
>CAIRBP010000072.1 GCA_903876885.1 uncultured Burkholderiales bacterium
CTGGACCATTACTTTTGGTATTTATAGGTCTCTTGTTTCAGTACCGACGCAATAAGCTATTTAAGAGAGCTTCGCTGACTCTCATCTTCACAGGGTCATTAAGTCTTTGGATACTCAGTTGCCAAGGCACTGCAGTTTGGTTATCTCAAACTTTGTTACCTCAATTCACCCCAGTCACAATTTCGGACCTGAAGGATGAAAAAGTCCAAGCTATTTTGGTTCTAGGAGGTGGTACTGACAGTTTTTCTCCAGAATACGGTGGTCCTGAGCTCTCGCCTGCAGCTTACGACCGATTAAGGTATGCAGTCTTTTTATCAAAATTCTCAGGTTTACCCATTGTCTATTCGGGCGGGAAGGGATGGGGGGATCCCTCCAACTCACCGTCTGAGGCCGAAGTAGCACAAACAACACTCAAAAGAGATTGGAACTTAGAGCTCAAATACGCTGAGACCAAGTCCAGAGATACTAGAGAAAATGCCAATTTAAGCTTCGCTCTGCTTTCATCTGAAGGGGTTAAGCGGATCGCTTTAGTCACGCACGCCACTCACATGCCAAGAGCAAACAGGAATTTCAATGAGGCTGGGTTCAAAGTCATCCCAGCTCCCATGGGCTTTGTGACCCACTCAACTTCCCCAGTATTGGATTCCCTTCCCTCTGAGGGCGGTCTTCAAGACTCCCGCTGGATTCTTAAGGAATGGCTTGGCCTTTTGTTAACCTAACACTCTTTCCCGGTCCGCCGACCAAGTGTTCTAGGGCATTTAAGTCCACTCATACAGCTAAATCATTGCTAAAATGTAAGTTGGGCTAGTTGATTTTTTTTGAAGCTACTTTTCGGATGAATTTTATGAATTTTGATCAAGCACGTTTTAATATGGTTGAGCAACAAATTAGGACTTGGCAAGTTCTGGATCTAAAGTTGCTAGACGTTTTGCTCAAAATAAAGCGAGAGATCTTCACTCCTTTGAGCTATCAAGATATTGCTTACACCGATACTGAGATTCCTTTGGCAAATGGCCAAACAATGCTTACCCCTTGCATCCAAGCGCGTTTGATTCACGATCTACACCTAACAGGTCAAGAGAAAGTGCTTGAGATTGGAACGGGTAGCGGATATTCGACAGCAATTCTTGCCAATTTATGTAAGCGTGTCATCAGTATTGAGTGCGATGCAGAGTTGGCTATAAATGCCAAAACAAACCTCCAAAAGGCCTCCATTGGTAATGCCGAGGTCAGAGTGGGAGATGGCTTGCAGGGAAGTCCCGCTGAGGGACCCTTCGAAGCGATCATCCTACAAGGCTCAGTGCCAGAGATTCCGCAACAACTTTTAGATCAGTTGCAAATTAACGGACGCCTGATTGCTGTTGTTGGTGAGGATCCGATGATGCAGGCATGCATAGTTACAAGGCACGGCTTAGAGAGCTTTAGTCATAAGACCCTATGGGATACTGTGATCCCTCGCCTTGAGGGCTTAGAGGAGCCTTCACAGTTTCACTTCTAGGATAAAGCCTCGCTAGTTACTATGTCAGCGCGAATACTAGCTAGTTTCTAATGTTTGCTAGAAAGCACTACAAGTATATTTGCCGCCTCTTAGGGCCTGTGATTTCATGTGAAATGATTCGCTTTTATTGGCTCTCTCATAAGATCTTTCCGCGGTTGACATGGTGAGTACCTTTGAAGCTCTGTCATATTGACCGGTGTAGCTATTTACGCTGTAAGCAAGTCGTGTTTCATCGGTAAGTACTTTTTTGCAACTTTCCTCAAAAGAGATTCGATCTCCATCGTTACAGACCTCATAGCTTTTAAGGAAATGTTTAGAGGCAGTCCCAGAGACATAGACGTTCCTGCCCTCAATACTCAAGCGAATCGTATCTTCGCTGCGTTTTTCTGTACTTGCACCTTTTACCTCATAGTCACTCACTAGGGTTTTTCCACTGCAGTCCAAAACCATCGCCTTGTCCCCTCCCTCACCGCAAGAGACTAAAAGGATAAGACAAACCAAACACGTAGTTAGTTTGAGCTGATTGATGTATTTTTTAATGATTTTGATCATTTTTATCTCCTACGCCGATCATATCTTTTTTCAACGCGAATCCGTTCTCCAAGAGGTTAAGCTTTTTATGAACCTTCGAAATTGAGATAGGTCAAAAGTAGCTTAAAACAAAATACAAAGAACCAGTAAAAGCCAAACAAACTAGGGGCAAAACGGCAAATATTTGCCACTTCGACTGGCCTATTTATTGCATCATCTCCAGGGATCTTTGTCAATTCATTGACAGGTAATTGCTTGTCCAGAGGAAACCTTATGAAATCATTTCGTGTTCTGCCAGTCAAAGCGGCTATTCGTACTGCATTGTTTGTAATGCTTGGTACGGGCTTTGCCATTGGCGTTTGCCCTTCAGCTCAGGCTCAAAACCTAATCGAGCTGTATGAATCAGCGAAGGCTTATGATGCCAATTATCAAGGGGCTAAAGCGTTGTTTGAGGCCAATAAGTATAAAGCGGATGAATCTTTGGCGGGCCTTTTACCCAGCGTAACCCTCTCAACAAGCGATCAGCATCAAACCGTGAATGCTCATCAACCATCCAACGCATCCTATCAACAATTACTGGGAACTCACTCGGCCACTTTAACAGCAATACAGCCCCTATATAACCCGACCAATTACGCAACCTACAAACAAAGCCGTAAGCAACTTGGACAAAGCGCATCTCAGTTGGTTGCTGCCGAGCAAGATCTTTTGGTTCGAGTCAGTCAAGCCTATTTTGATCTCTTAGCCAGTCAAGACAGCTTAGAGGTTGTTAGAGCACAAAGGAACGCAATTGGCGAGCAACTCGCAGCAGCAAAACGTAATTTCGAAGTGGGTACTGCAACGGTGACGGACTCTCGCGAAGCACAAGCCAGGTACGACTTAAACACCTCACAAGAGATCGCAGCGGCTAATGACGTAAGGGTCAAAAAACTTATTTTGGATCAGCTCGTAGGAATTGTGAATACTCGTCCCAAACCACTCAGTAAAGGAGCAAAACTTCCTCCTTTAGCTAAAGATGATCCAGAGGAGTGGGTTAAAGAAGCAGAGGATACACATCCTAGCATTTTGAACGCCAGGCTCGGTCTGGAAGTCGCTCAATTAGAGGTTGAAAAATCCTACAATGGTCATAAACCTACTATTAATTTTCAGACACAGTATTCTGATCAGGTCAACTTAGGCGGTATCAACTATCAAGGCATTGCCTCCCAAACCTCGGGAGACTCAAGAATTGGGACAACGAGTTTCGCTGTCGTCATGAACCTGCCCCTTTTTGCGGGGATGTACACACACAACCGTATCCAAGAATCAGTCTCATTAGAGGAAAAAGCTCGAGACGACTTGGATGCTGCACGCAGAAGCGTAAGTCTTGCAACTCGTACAGCCTACTTAGGCGTTGCATCAGGACTTGCACAGGTCAAGGCATTAGAGGCCGCTCAAAACTCCAGTCAAGTTGCTTTAGATGCAAATAAACTGGGCTACAACGTGGGCATTCGCATCAACATCGACGTACTAAACGCTCAAAGTCAGCTCTATCAAACCAAGGGGGAATTGGCAAAAGCGCGTTATGCTGTGCTTGTTGGAGAACTTAAACTCAAGCAAGCCAACGGCACTTTATCTGCAGAGGACTTGGTTGCGATTAATAGTTTGCTTGAGAAATAATCAAAAAAAGATTACTCCATTCAAGCAATCAAACTACTACAACCCTAGATTTTTAGAGGTACTTCCTCAAGGCATCTAGAGTTTTAGAGACAGCGCCCCTATTGTCCAAAGCAAATTCAATCGCCAAAGCAGACATCTGTTCTTGACGAGCCCTATCTAAAGCTATTTGAGTTGCAAGTATCGCTGCTTCGTGAAGAGTGCGAACTTGGATTGCTGCGCCCCTGGCTATGGAGTGTTGCGCTGCTTGCGCAAAGTTAAAAACATGAGGCCCCATAACTACTGGACATCCACAGGCCGCGGCTTCAATCAAGTTTTGCCCTCCCAGTGCCTCAAAACTTCCCCCAAGTAAAGAAGCGCTTGCCATACCGTAATACAAGGGCATTTCTCCAACTGAGTCCCCAATCCATATATCTGACACCAAATTAGGATTCAACACATTTTGTTCAAAATAATTGATATCTGGACTAATCACACTTTGATGTACGCGCTTAGATACTGCAAAGCCAAACTGTAATCCAATATTTCTTACCTCATCAAATCGTTGAGGATGTCTTGGAACTATCAGCCACTGAACGCTCTGGGTTAGAGAACGGTTTGCAAGAAGGGCGTGAAATAACTGCGCTTCCTCGCCCTCTCTTGAACTAGCGAAGAGAATAATAGGTTTACGATATTTCTGGTAGTACTGATCTGAAAACGTTTTACCACTACTGAGCTGATCTAAATTTACACTAGCATCGAACTTAAGGTTACCTAAGCTACCGATTACAGGCGCATTTAATTGATACAGGCGTTCGGCATCCTCAGGCGTTTGAGCAACGACGGCAGTCAAACGTTTATAAACGTTTTTCGCAAAATCACCTAAAGCAATCGCACTTTTAAATGATTTCTCATTCATACGTGCATTCACCAAAATCAAAGGCAGTTTAGCCTTGTAGCACTCTATAACCATGTTGGGCCAGACCTCAGTCTCCATTAAAAGACCTAGTTTGGGCTTGAACTGAGCCAAAAATCTATAGACACCGCCAGGCGTATCCCAGGGGTACCAAACTTGAAGTGAGTTGGTCTCGTTAAGCCCTAAATTTTGTATTAACTCCAGGCCTGCTTGTCGCCCAGTTGCAGTAGAGTGAGTTAGCAAAAAACGCACATCCTTACAAGCTTTGTCATTATTACCTAGCGTAATATCTGTCTCAAGTTTCTCCTCAGCTCCTTCTAATATGGCCTTCACCAGCACCTGTGCAGCTCTAGTCTCCCCAAGCGAGACCGCGTGAATCCAGATTGCACCTTCCTTAAATTGTTTAAGATACCCGGCGCTGGCCTCGTAATTTGCAAAACGCTCATTGATAGCGTATAAATAACCTGGCTCTGTTCGCCCTCTTCTTACAGCTTTGAAATAGAGTAACGGTGCAACGGCACGCATTAGCATTGAGTAAAAAAACAAGTAGCATTTAAAAAGAACAGGTAATGGCTCTGATGCCTTATTTTTATTGATCAAATCAAACTTAATCATAGGACTCAGTCAAACAATCCACGTTGGGGACTTGCTGTCGCGGGTTTTACTTTTGTGGATAATGATTTCAGCTTAGGTGAGGACTCTGGTAACCCTGAAATGACTTGCTTAGGTAAATCTTGCTTAGGTAAATCTTGAACAGGCAAAACCACCGGGGAAGTATGATTTTGATATCGCCTCCAACAGTCATCCCACTTTGACAATACATCACTAACACTTGGCGTAGGAGATGCATAAATACTTGTTTGAAAGTTATGCCTGATTGGCCCAGTGCGCCAGTCGGTCTCAAAGTTATAGATTTGAACTAAAGGCAAATCCAAAACCTCTGCAATATGACTGAGTCCACTATCAACACCGATAACACCCACACAAGCGGCTAGATGCGCGGTCACCTCATCTAAGCTCATTTTTAACCAAACCTTCGATCCTAACAAGGTATTTGAAATTGCTCTTGCCTGCTCCAACTCAGACTCCGAGCCTTGGGGAATTGCAATTTGAAATCCTCTTTGCATAAGAGCCTCACCCAATTCGGTCCAATAGTTGATTGGCCAAGCTTTATCCGCTCTGGAGCTTGCGTGTACCAAAACCACTGTCTTAGGTAAAACCTCTGTTGATGGATTGACCTCTAGGTAAGACGATTGTTTGAAGGCAGCATCATTCGTAGCTGATTGCAAATAATCATATCCCAACGCTTTGGAGCAAATTATTCTAGAGCGCTCTACGGCGTGTACTCTAACTTGAACATCTATGGGTGTATCAGCAACCCACCGGGTCATGAACTCATATGATGCGCCGTCGGTTTGATTGCCAATAGCAAAACGCTTCCCTAGCCGACTTAGCTTAGCAAGCCAGGAAATAAATGCTGACTTAGATAACCCTTGTAGATCAATAATTGCATCGTATTCATTTTCCTGTAATTTCTCTTTGAAGTTTGCAAATTCAAGACGCGTTTGAGTGGTCCACCAAGACTTACGCCAACGGCGTATATCGCACGCAATAACATTGCTTACACAGTGAGAAACTTTTAGTAATGGCGCAAATCCACGCTCGACTACCCAGTCAATTTGGGCGGTAGGAAAATGCGTTCTGATATCGGTTACCGCAGGCAACGTATGAACTACATCCCCAAGTGAGGAGAGTTTTACGATCAAAATTTTCAATTTATTACTTCTGATATTTAGGGTGTTGAGCGCGCAGATATTTAATGCGCCGAGCCCTGAAAGGTTGCATCCGGCTTAACACTGCGAAGCAACTCCATCATGTCGTGTTCAATTCTAGTTAAGGCTTCGCTAGTTTGCCCTTCAAAACGTAGCACCAAAACTGGAGTCGTATTAGAGGCTCTAATCAATCCAAATCCATCCTCCCAATCAATTCTCAGTCCGTCAACATCACACAAAATGGGATTGTGTTGAGAGCCAGGTAGCTCATTTGTACTTGACTTTGCCCGTGCAATATCCAAAAGATTTTTTGTGATTTTGTGTGGCTCTCCCTCTTTGCACGGCACATTCAACTCCGGAGTTGAAAAACTAGTAGGCAAGGAGTTGAGCACGTCACTAGAATTTGGACTCTGACTTAGTATCTCAAGTAAACGAGCACCGGCATAAGTACCGTCATCAAAACCGTACCACCGCTCTTTAAAGAAAATGTGTCCACTCATCTCCCCGCCCAGTGGAGAGTCAAGTTTTTTCATTTGTGCTTTTATGAGAGAGTGTCCCGTTTTAAACATAACGGGATTACCTCCCATCGCTTTTACAGCAGGGGCAAGTTGCTGAGAGCACTTCACATCAAACACGATACTACCGCCGGGAACTCTACTTAAAACATCTTTGGCAAAAAGTAACATTTGTCTATCTGGGTAGATAGTCTGTCCGTCTTTTGTCACTACGCCTAATCGATCCCCATCGCCATCAAATGCAAGCCCCAACTCTGCATCGGTAGTTTTAAGAGCATGAATTAAGTCTTTAAGATTCTCTGGCTTACTTGGATCTGGGTGGTGATTTGGAAAATTACCGTCGACCTCGCTAAATAGCTCAATGACCTCACAACCCAAGGCTCTAAATATTGCAGGAGCACTGGCGCCTGCGACACCGTTTCCACAGTCGACAATAATTTTCATCTTGCGTTTTAAAGCAGTATCACCAGTTATACGGTTACTGTACTCTGCGAGGAGATCAATGTGGGTAAGCGATCCTTTGACTTTGTCAGAGGCTTTATCAGCAGAGCTTGATGCGTCCTGTTTCATTTCCTGATACAAAGACAATATCTCATCACCATAGATAGCCTTACCGGCAAGAACCATCTTAAATCCGTTGTAATCTTTTGGGTTGTGACTTCCAGTAATTTGAATCCCACTTTCGCAAAGCGTATGGGCGGCAAAATAAAGCATGGGAGTTGTAACCATTCCAACGTCGATTACATCTACTCCCCCGACTCTAAGCCCCTCAATTAGGGCTTCGCTAAGCTCTTGTCCACTTAAACGACCGTCCCGTCCAACGGCTACTGTCCGCTGGTCTAGGGATAGTGCCGCTTTTGCAAATGCAAGCCCAAGTGATTTGGCCACTTGTGAATTCAAAGATGTAGGAAATACACCTCGAATATCGTAAGCTTTAAAAATAGTTGCGTCGATTAAATCTGTCGTCATAGATCTCATTGTAACGAGGCTTAGTAACGTCCCAAAACAACTAGTATGGGTGTATATTAAGAAAGTCCCTCCGAAGTTTCGAAGTTTCGAAGTTAATCCAACTCTAGTTCTAACCGAAGTTCATAGCGCACAAATTCAAGCTTTGAGCGTAATCATTAA
>CAIRBP010000073.1 GCA_903876885.1 uncultured Burkholderiales bacterium
CCAGACCCGCCTCGTCATCGAACAGGTCGATGATCGTGGCCTGAGTTCCCTCGATCTGGGAAGTCAACAAAGCTTCCTTGCGAATCGCGCTGTAAAGCAACCAGTCCACAGACGGGACCAAGCCCGACACGCCCGACAGACGAGCCAGCGCCATCTCGGCCTTGTGGTTCAGATCCTGATAGACATCCAGCGCCAAGGTTGGCTTCTGGGGTGGCAATGAATGGGGTACAAACGCCTTGACCACCTCTCCAAGGGTGGAGGATTCGACATAGGTTCCAGTTGTCCGCTTCATGATCAAGACTTCTTTAATATAAGTCGCCTATTTTAAAGACTTCTTTAATAGAGGTCAACCTAAGCAGTAAATGCAATAGTCACCAAAGGTGACCATTAGCATCTCAGCTAGCAAAATTCAACCTGTGTTGCTCAGGCGTTTACGAAATTTGGTCTCTGATGACAAAAATACGGGGACAGGTGTCCAAGTGTGCTGGAATACGCAGCATAGGCCTATCAGTGATGGCCAGGGTACAGGTTCAGCTGGCATTGCGCGATTATGTGAAAAGCGCTGTCTGATGAACTTTATCGTTTTGACTCCGCTCTGAGTTCTCGAGCAGAAGGGGGCTGCGGTTCGGTTCCTGATTCGGGGCTCGAACCAATTTTGGTGAAAGTCCGACTCCATGACGGGACACTGAACTTTGAAATCCCGTTTACTCGACTCCCGCACTGGTACTAGAAATTCACAGTGAAAAAATTAACTGACTCAATACTGATCTTTGGTTAAGCAGCAGCAAGTTGCAAGTTGACTTTTTTACCCAGTGCAGCAGCGGCACTGGCGAGAGTGGTGAGGGTTAGGCTTGCATCGTTTTCATCAAGCAATCTATTTAAGGCAGCGCGGCTTGTGTGCATGCGTTTAGCAAGCTCAGTTTTGGTCAATTTCTGAGCTTTCATTTCTTGGTCTATCTGCCAAGCAATAACTCTTTTCAGCGCAACAGCAGTGCTGGAATCAACCAGGGATTCCTCTTGCAAAAAATCATCGAAACTCGATCCAATATTTTTCTTTGACATGTCATGTCCTTTTCAAGATTTTGAGTCGTTCTTTAGCAAGATCCAAGTCTTGCTTTGGTGCGTATTCCAGCACACTTGGACACCGGGGGGGAATGAGTGTCCATGTGTTGGTGGAATATGCAATATCCCTCCTTAAGCTATAAAAGCCGCCCTCATCAACTCGATATCACCCCTTGAGATCGCTAGATTTTTTGCTGCCTCTTCCCACTCACGAGTCACCCCCAAGACCTCGTCTAAAATCTGAGTCGCTTGATCTGAAGTTAATTCGTAATACTGAGCTGTAGCAATCACACTATCTAGATTGGCGCGATTATCGCCCATATCTAAATTGAGAGCATGCTCTGCTTTATCAATATTCGGGTTTAAATCAAAGGCGGGAGACAGACGCCAACCCCTTGGCTGCAGAACAAAGCCATGGTTTCTTAAATGATCGTCTCGATTACTAATAGCCACATTGAAAACCACCCTACGAAACAGTTGCGCCAAATCATCCTTAATTGAACCTGTGGCGCCTCGGGTCATGATGAACTGAGCAATATCAAGGTAACTGATATCATCACTAGATTCTTTTTTAAGCATCGCCATAGCTGACGCATAATGAATGCGCTGACTGTCAACACGATCAAAGCGCTTAACGGCAAAGGTTCTGTACTCACTACCGAGCTTGAGTAACTTTGCTGGCGGCATCTGGATGTTGGCACGAATTGCTAGCTGATGAGCCAACATCTCCCAAGCGCCAATGTCTCGTTCATCATCTTTTGCCGGGAATTTGGCAATCCAAATCGATCCATCCTCTTGGGTAAAGTTGGCCTTTGGTCTTGCCCCACCTAAAGATGCCCCCGGGGCAACCAAGACTCGAAGCCACTTTCTCAGACTATCCAAGTCATCTATATTTTTATCACTTAGCTGCCTGGCAATATTCTCCAGCTCCGTTAGCTGTGTTACAGGCGGGGCAGATAATTGATGCGAAGCTAAAAATCGATCCGCACCAGGATATTTAAATCGCAATGCACCTTGCCTCGTTTGATCTTGAACTCCTATGAGATAGTCCCACGCATACAAGCTGCGAGCCTGACGTTCTTCGTCTTTAGCCTCCATTGCCTCTCGTCGCTTCATTAAGGTTTGCCCCCAACGATCTGGCGAAGAATCTAGAAAAGAACCGAAATTA
>CAIRBP010000074.1 GCA_903876885.1 uncultured Burkholderiales bacterium
GTCGTCTGTGAAATAAATCATTTCATACTCAATTTGAATCATGAATAGTGGATGTATTTAATTGAGAAACAAAAAAATGAAAGAGGTTTATTAATGAAATTACGCATCCAAATTGGTGCAATTTGTTGAGCCGAATAAAAAAAGAAATCCACTGTAACAAATAATGCTTTAAGAGTGAATGTGATCGCAATAGATCATGAGAGTTTATAAACGCATCTCTTTTAATGCAAGCTAAAGATCAGAATTTCTATTATGCGGGTATTCAAGACAATCGCCTTCTTTTTTGTATTTTGGACTCAAGTGGGGGTTGCACTGTGCTCACAAGCGTCAACTTATTCAACCACTACTGATTCAATAGCATACTCAATTTACGATGACAAAACGGGTCAATTGCCAATTGAAGAAGTTACAAAACAAACCTTTAGCCCTTCTAGTTCAAATCCAAATCTTGGTTTTAGCACATCTGCTTTGTGGGTTAAATTTAATATTAATCAACCCTTTGCTGAAAAACTTTTCTTAAATGTCTGGCCTGCAAGGCTAGAAGGATTAGAGTTTTATAGAGTTCACGCGACAAAAGACGATAAAAATTTAGCAGATAAGATAGAACGATTACCACTCATTACAACTAGGGAAAATGCTTCATTTTTATCCAAGCATTCAAAAATAAATTTATTCGAACTAGGCGATATAAATACCCAGGATGATTATTACCTAAGGGTCAGAAGTAATTTTGCTTTGCAAGCCAGACTAGAGATCGCCACGAGCGAGCAAAAAGCAAATGGTCAACTGAATCAAGAATTTATTTTAGGTGGGATAGTCCTAGCGCTGACGCCCCTGGCCATCATTCTCTTAGGACTTACTGTCCACTACAAATCAAATGCGTTCACAGCCTACTTCTTCACCCTAATAAGCACGCTGATCCTTTATTTAACAATTCAAGGCTTTGACTTAGTCAATTTGTTATTTAATCTTGATATTTCAAAAGACAGCCAAATGACACATTTGGTAATTTTGAATTCATTAAGTGCTTTGCTTTTCATTAGTTACGGAGTAGAGAATTTAGAGGTATCCAACAATATCCTACTCATTCTCCGCAAGCTTTTAGTAATTACTTACATCCCTCTTTTTTGTTTTTCTTTCTTTAACACCACCTTATCTCTTCAAATTCTGGCCTATGTAACTATTTTTATAGCATCCGCCTTTGTTATTTTTACCCTCAAGAATTTAGACTACAAGAATAAAACATTTGTTTTCTTTGGCTCTATTTTCTTAGTAATGAATATTTTGGGTATCCTTGCCACATTGAATTTAATGGGTCATCCCGTTTTTAAAAATGTCAATTCCCAAGCCTACCAGTTAAGCCGTTTGATATTGATACCGTTCATTTTTGGCTCAATTCTTTGGATTGTTGAGAGACAAAATAGGAAAAAAATAATAATAGCCCAAGCTGAAAAGCAAATACAAGAGAAAATCAATGCCGATGAAATTGAACGCCGCCAGTTGTATGAAAACTTCATCACGATGCTCGTTCATGAAATCAAGACTCCCCTTTCAACCATTCAAATAGCTTCAAGCTCGCTTAAAAGACATGTGGTTGAGAATAGTCCCGAGCAAAGACGAATTGACAACATTAGCGCATCAACTGAGGAAATTAATCAGATATTCAACAAATGTTTGCAGGTCATTGACGTTGAAAACAAGACTATTGCGATCGATCCAATCGAATTCTCACTTAGTATGCTAATAGAGGACATACAAAAATCAGTAGATTTTTCAAAAATTAACTTAGAGTTCGCTACAAACCGAAAGATCACAACTGATTATGTAATCCTTAGAACCATTATTTTGAATCTACTTAGCAATGCACTGAAATACGCTAAGGCGGACTCTACAATCAATTTCGCACTTCATACACTGCCGACAGCTGATGATGAAGCTTCGAAACTGCTATTCAAGGTAACCAACCAAATTGGCGCTGTAGGTGCCCCAGATGAAAAGAGAGTTTTCTCAAGGTATTACCGCTCTGAGTCAGCAAAACAAGTAACTGGTAGTGGTCTTGGACTATGGCTCTCCCAGCAGATGGCTAACTACATCAATTCAAAAATTAGTATGTTTATTCAAAAAGGCGAAGTTTCATTTCAACTGGAACTATCCTTAACCTAATAAAGTTAAATTTCTACGTCAAAATTTAAACTATGCCACACTCCAATAACTTTTCATTGCTCATCGTTGAGGATAACGTTAGACTCAGAAATGAGCTTGCAGATTTTCTGCGTGAGGACGGCTTTAATGTGAAATCTGTTGGGGACGGAGCTGAACTGAACATCGCGCTCGAAACCACAATGCCCTCAGTTGTCATACTCGACCTAAACCTCCCCGGGGAAGACGGCATTTCAATCTGCAAAAGAATCCGAGAGTCTTTACCCAAAATAGGAATTATTATTTTGTCGGCAAGGGTTAGGCCATCAGACAGGAACGAGGGCTACGCTGCGGGGGCAGATGTTTACCTTACAAAACCAACCAATACAAGCGAACTAATAAGTGTCATTAACAACTTGAAGGGACGGCTGACGGAGTCAGAGCCCAGCGCTACTTGGCTCCTTGATACTCAACTCGGAGTGGTCACCAGTCCTGAGAATTTGCCCATTAGCTTGACCAGTTCAGAAACACTTTTGCTGAAAGAGTTTGTTCTTCACGGGCGCTATATCTCACATGAGGACATGTTTCATTACTTAGGTGATCCAAATGAGACTAACGAGACCAATAAAAGCAAAATGGAAGTTCTGATTAGCCGATTAAGAAAGAAGATCGCTCAGTTTACAGACCCCAACAGCTTCATCAAAGTCGTGAGAGGCAAGGGATACCAATTATCAGTCCCCATTCAATTCGTAAACATTGCCCCCACTGGCAAAAAATTATTTTAAAGATAGGCGGAATTAATAAATGGCAACGACCAAACCAGTTAGTAAGAAACCCAGTAAAACGGACAAGACTAGTAGCACTAATAAGGAGGCTAAATCTAATACTAAGCCAAAAGCTATTGCTTCAAAGACTACAAAGGCCTCCAGGGGATCTGAGGTCAATGTAAAAACCAAAAAGGAAGTTACTGCAGCTCAACCAGAGACAACGACTCAAGAGGCTAAGACTACTACTGCAAACAAAAAAGCGATAAAAGTTGATGAGCCGTCAAAGGACACCAAGCCAAAACTAAGTCCTAAGGGTAAACCGATAAGCTTAACTCAACCCTCTTCAGCAGAGCCAGCACCTGCAAAGAAAATAATTGTTCAAAGACTAGATTTGTATCTCGACTATGAACACAGAAATCCTCCAGTTATAGCAATACCGCCTAGCGAACTCCCCAAACTCTCACTCGCCCAAGCACAACGGCTGAAGATAATCAATGAACATTCAAGTTTTAAAGAAATATTAACATTCACACCTGCTCCCGTGAATTTGCCCATTGGAGCAGAGTTTTTAGAGAAGAATGAGAAAATTGCAGAGAATATGAAGCCAATACTGATTAGTTTGCTTCACGCACAGGACGAAATTCTTATTAATGCCATTCACATCTACGAAGGTGGCAATATTTCTCTTAAAACTGCAGAATCGTTAAAGAAGTTCAGAGTTTTAAAGAGAAAAAATGTAGCCGCACTTTATAACCAAGTTATCACTTGGGGGCAATACAACCAACAGATCAACAAGGACCTTGAGGCCGTGAAGTGATAACCAAGGGTTTAACAGTTCAGTAACATATCCAGGCATATGTTTTAGGGACATCCCAACCTGCATTAGCACTTGTTTTAAGCAGTCCTACAAAGACTTTCAGCATTGAGCGACGCTCAAGCGCTAACTGATAATTCACCCCTCTGGTTGTAAAGCTCATAAGCCATTTATCTCCAGAGGTGAGCGTTACGGAGTGGCAAAGACCTATGAACTCATCTGGCTTGGGTGACTCATCCTCAGAGGTGCTTTGAGAGGCTTTAGGAGAAGGAGGGGGAGGAGTAGGATCGAATGTACTCAGCGATAATTCAAAAAATTCAGCTTTCAGGTGTTGCTCTAATGCTGCTGGCTCAAGTTCTTTCCCGTCTATGACTTTAGATTTTTTCAAAAGTCCTGCCATACCCTCATACACTGCTTTAGTAAGTCGTCTACTGATCCAAAACCTAACTTCAGATTTATTGAGCAAAAGCATTCTCACCCATATCCGGTCCTCGGTACTTGAGTATCCAAACGTTATGGAATTAGAGAGCTCTACAGGATATGAGTTTTGGTCCAATTAAATCTTTACGCCTCTAGTCCGTGGTAAGTGACTCACCTAGTGTTAAATCTTTCCATAAAACCGTGCCAAAC
>CAIRBP010000075.1 GCA_903876885.1 uncultured Burkholderiales bacterium
AATATCAGCACGATACCCTTGGCCGTGCAGACCTCGCGAAGCTGTGCAAGCCAGTTGCGGTAGGCGTTGTAATCAAAATGAGCTTTGCGACTGCCGTCTACAAGGGTAGAGTCGCCAGGCGCAGCTTGGTTAGGATGCAAAGCTTGCAACGGGTTTACAAGAACGCACGCGATATCTTTCCTGTTTCTAAGAACTCGCAGTGTCGATTCATGCATCTCCCTAAGCGTCAAGGTCTGACTGGCTGGGGGCATAGGGTTGCCAGGGCCAGGTTGGACATCATCCCACCAACCGTGATATGCACCGCAAAAGCGAACAATTTTTTGTTTGGATGTGTGATACCTAGCCAGTCTAACGGCTTGCATTACAGCCTCGGTTCCAGACATGTGAAAGGAAACTTCATCTTTACCGGAGAGGGCGCAAAGTTTTTGAACATTCTCCAAGACACAGGGATGATAAGAGCCCAGAGTAGGTCCCAAATCTTTAACCAACTCGCTACCTTCTTGGATCGTACGCTTATAAAAATCCAGTCCAAAGAGATTTACTCCATAGGAGCCAGTTACGTCTATAAAGCGGTTTCCGTCCAAATCCGTAAGCCATACCCCTTCGCTCTCTCTCCAAAAGCTTCCCATTTGAATGTATTTTTGCAATTCCTTAGTAAATTGAAATGGCACCCTATAGTTACTTGTGAACTGCAGGTCAGAAATAAGTGGCTTGGTTTCGGCGGTACGCTTAAGTGTCAGAGGACTTTGATTGATCAAATCAGTGCCGAGTTGAGTCAAAGCGGCTTTGCGCTGCGCAGCAACCGAGCTTGGTGCTCCGTCACAGTTGAACCACTGTTCCTCGCTATAAGAGTAATAGGGGATAAGCCTTGTGAAACGCTTGGACCAACGCACATGTCCGCCAAGGGAGGGATTCTTGGCAAAGGACAATTCAAGGCGTTGTTTAGCCATGAGAACGATTTTTATGGCCACAATACATGCCAACAGGGGCGTGCTAATCATGAGTATCGAATCTGACATCTTCGCTTTTCCTTTTAAAAACATCATTTTTATTACGTTTGGATGACCATATGATGAAAATCAAGAATTTTTTGAAAAATATTTTAAGTTCTGAGGATTTAAATTTTCTTTTAACCAACAGAATTCCTCGTCTAACACTTACACATTTTATGGGTTGGTTTAGCCAAATCGAGAATCCTTGGGTCACTAAGGCGAGTATTGCAGTATGGAGGCTATTT
Source organism: uncultured Burkholderiales bacterium (assembly GCA_903876885.1). Taxonomy (GTDB): domain Bacteria; phylum Pseudomonadota; class Gammaproteobacteria; order Burkholderiales; family Burkholderiaceae_C; genus Limnohabitans. The sequence goes on from CAIRBP010000075.1 coordinate 1,238, forward strand.
GCAGATTTAGATTTATCTGAGGCTAAGGAACAAACTTTCAAGAGTCTGCATGCGTGTTTTATCAGGGAGTTAAAACCCGGAGCGCGCAAGGTGGATGAGCGAGCTAATGTAATTTCTAGTCCTTGTGACGGAATTATTGGTGAGTTTGGACATATACAAGATGGTCAACTCTTTCAGGCTAAGGGATTCCCTTACACCTTGCAAGATTTACTTGGAGATGAACCTAGTGCTCATCAGTGGCGTGACGGGGTTTATATGACCATTCGAATCACATCTTCAATGTATCACCGCTTTCACGCCCCGTTCTCTGGTGAGGTTAAGCGTTTAAAGTATTTTTCAGGGGATACTTGGAATGTAAATCCAATAGCATTGAAGAGAGTAGAAAAGCTTTTCTGTAAAAATGAAAGAGCCTTACTTGAATTCAAAATTAAAGGTAATGCTTCACAGGGAATTTCATCAGGCTCTGAATTTACACTTGGTATTATTCCGGTAGCTGCAGTACTAGTTGCTAGTATCAAATTACACGGCATTGAGCCCATATTGAGCACACGTTACCAGGGCCCAACAGATGTGAAATGTTCTCTCTCATTTGCAAAGGGGCAGGAGATGGGTTGGTTTCAACATGGCTCTACCATTTTAATGTTCGCTCAAAAAGGTTTTTATTTTGAAGATAATCTCTATGTAGGACAACACATTCAAATGGGTCAAGCCTTGATGAAGTTACCAAACTAATTAATCGGATCATAGTCCATTGTTTTAACAAAACTGTAGTCAAAGTGTCATCATAGTTTAATTTCAGTAATTCAAAATTCGAATTGATATTAAGAAATACTTAAACCGATCAAAGATCAGTTTTTAGATATTTAAGCGAAACGAATTATTTATATACTGGAGTAAATCAATGCGTATTACAGTCATGGGCACGGGTTATGTAGGACTGGTAACAGGTACTTGCTTAGCTGATTTGGGTAATGATGTTCAGTGTTTCGATATTGATCAAGAAAAAATCAAGCGTATTGAGCACGGCGATATCCCAATTTATGAGCCCGGGCTTAATGCATTGATTGAGAGAAACGTTAAAACAGGTCGCCTTAGCTTTAGTTCCGATATGAAATCAAGCGTAGCTTACGGGGATATCATTTTTATCGCTGTTGGCACGCCCTCAATGGAGGATGGTTCTGCAGATACTCGCCAAGTACTACAAGCTGCCAAAAGTATTGGCTCCTTGATGACTAACTTCAAAGTAATAGTGAACAAGTCAACAGTACCCATAGGTATGGCTGACATTGTTAAGGAAACAGTTACGAGTGAATTAAACCTGCGTTTTAAAGACGATTTGTCTGGCAGACCTGAGTTCTCGGTTATTTCAAACCCTGAATTCTTGAAGGAGGGTTCAGCTGTTGATGATTTTATGCGTCCTGACCGCATAGTATTAGGAATCGAGAGCACAGAAAGTGGTAACAAGGCTCGTGAGATGATTCGTAAACTATACGCTCCTTTCAACCGCAATCACGAAAGAACCTTTGTCATGAATGTTCGCTCGGCTGAGTTTACAAAGTACGCTGCTAACGCAATGCTTGCGACTCGAATAAGTTTTATGAATGAGCTTGCTAATTTAGCCGAGCGTGTTGGCGCTGACATTGATTCTGTCAGGCAAGGTATTGGTTCCGATCCTAGGATTGGCTACAGTTTTCTATACTCAGGAACGGGATACGGTGGGTCTTGCTTCCCTAAAGACGTCCAAGCTCTGCAGTACACAGCTAATTCTCACGGATTGCCACTTCGAATTTTATCTGCAGTTGAATCCGTTAATCAACGCCAAAAACACGTCATTGCAGAGAAAATTACAGCTTACTTTGAAAACGACTTATCTGGCTTAACATTTGCGGTTTGGGGTCTCGCTTTTAAACCCAATACCGATGATATGCGTGAGGCACCCAGCAGAGTACTTATCAAAGAATTGCTAACAAGAGGGGCTAAAGTTATTGCTCATGATCCCGTTGCTCTTAATGCAGCAAAGGATGCATTTAAAGAGGATTTAGAGGATCAACCCGAGCTTCTAAATCGTTTAACACTTTCAGAGCACGCAATTGAGATCTTAAAAGGTGCCGATGCACTGATATTGCTGACTGAGTGGAAAGAGTACAAGAGTCCTGACTTTGGGTATATAAAAAATTCGCTTAAAAACGCTATTATTTTCGATGGTCGTAATTTGTATGATCCAGAAGTTATGCGCGAGGCTGGCTTTACTTATGAGGGTATCGGCCGTAGATCAACTCATGACGTAACAGGTAATTTTTCTAAAGTAATATCGAACTCCAGTAAAGCAGTTGTATGAACCTGGTTAGAGAGGTAAATTAAATTATCTCTCTAACAAGTAATATATTGTTCGTAGTTAATGTTGAAATAACAATTTAGATTTTGGTTTCAAATACACTATCTTTCCATCAACAATAGTCATCATTGATTTTGTTGTTGAAATATTGTCGATCGGTATTGAGAAGTAATCTTTGTCTAATACAGCTAAATCTGCTGTGTACCCAGGTCTTAGCTTGCCGCGGGTTAGCTCTTCAAAACTAAACCATGCTGAGTTATTCGTGTACAAGGAAAGTG